>JAHDDX010000063.1 GCA_020629135.1 Hellea sp. | reverse complement strand
TTTGCGGCCACGCTTAGTCTGGGTGCGACAGCCGCTCAGGCACAAAGTCAGATTAGCGGTGCGGTCAATGCGGACAATCAATTTGCTGTGGTCGTTAGTTATGCCGGCAGCAACGCTACAACAGTCGTGAATACCGGAGGAACCGGATATAGCTGGGGTACAACAAAGCGATTTACCATTCCGGTTCAAGATAGGATGATACCAAGATGTCAGGTTGATATTATCACCTGGGGTGATGGCGCAGTGCGTGAGGGCATGGCCGGTGTTCTTAAAGGCAATCAAAATACAATTTTCACTGGCGGCCCTGGGTTTCGAGCAAAAGATACAGGTATCACGAGAAGTTCCACCCTTAGTTCAGCAACTATTAACACGATAATCAACATGCCCATTACTGGTCCAGCAAATCCGGTGAACATTACGCCTGTCGTCGGTGGACAATGGGGCACAGTGAATTACCAAAGCGGTGATTTTGGAAACGGTGTTGTTCCCAACGGTCATCAATGGATTAAGCCTCAGGGCGCCGGACGGACTTCTAAGAATTATTTTGTCTTTCGGGCACCATGCGCGAAACTAGTCAAGCCCGTTCCGGTCAAGAAAGGCATGACTTTCGGCATCCGCAATCCTTATCCAAATCAGATCAATGGCACTATCCATGTGGGTTGTGGCGATAAAGACGGCGTCAACTGTGATGCTATTCGCGGTGACACGCTGTGCACCACACCCAAGCCAATCCTGTGTATTAACCCTTTGAGACTGCCCAAACCGGCTAGCACGGTTGAGTCAGGCCGCTGGGACAAATGGTCTGGCGGGATAATCGGTACCACGAAGCCAATGCCAGCACCATCGACTTTGGCTGCTGCCAATCAGGCTTGTACCGACGAGTTTGGGTCGGGCTGGCGTGTCGCACATTTCCATGACGGCTATGCAGGCAGATCCGGCTGGGCTTTCTCGGCCTATGGCAATGTCGGAACCCAGGACAAGCGCTTCTGGACACATATCGATGACCAGCCGAATGGCGTCTGCTGGTAATCACCAGATCAATTGATGCCGGCGGACTCTCGGGTCCGCCCCACCCAACCAATCTATTCAAAAATACTTTCCAGGAGATCACAATGACAACCGCTATCAGACCCGTGATGGGAGCTAAACTACCCTTATCGACACTATTCATGATGGGGACCATGATAATGTCATATAGTCCGACCGCGTCGGCTCAATTTGATCCTTGTGATCCAAATAACCCTGCGACTTATGACCCGAACTTATGTGGAATAACCGGGGGCGGCAACGGAAACGACCCTCTAGATCTATGTGCCGATGGATTGGGTGACCCCTACACTTGTGGCGGCGATGTTGTCAAGTTAATATGGTCAACTCATATGATCCGTCAATGTGCGAAGCAGCTTGTACCGACCCTTCGGTTGATTTAGGTATGGCTTTCGCGACCTGCGAACCAAGTCATGTTTGTGATCAAAACAATCACTTTTTTGATCCGACATTGTGTAACAATTGCGCGACAGAAATAGACCCGCTTCTCCCAACAGCTTCGACCGGAACAAGTTTTACATTTTATCAAGATGCCGGGATGGTTTGCGCCAACGATAACAACAGCCCAGTTTTCTGGATCGACCCTCCTGTATCAACGGGATATAATTACTCTATCTCCGGCACTTATTTTCTGAAGGTTCAAATGCCCACAACCGTTCCTGATCCGGACGGATTCAAGTTGGAGTACGAAGAAAACGGTGGCACTATTGTGAGAAATATGGCGAACGGAGAAGAATTCGAATTTCCGACCCCCGTAGCAGCGTTTTCAATCAAAGACATTAATCCAGAACTCACTGTTGATCCGGATTCCCCTACCGCATTTCCAACGGGTATCGCCGTTGCAAAGCCTCAAGGACCTGGTATAACAATTACGCAAGAAGCAATCGTTGGTTATTACAATAATCCTCCCATTGCCGATGCAGGCCCTGATCAGACAGGACAAGCGCCGCATACATTTAATCTGGATGGCTCGGGGTCATCTGATCCTGACGGCGACCCGCTCACCTATCACTGGACTCATGTGTCAGGACCCAGCGTCCCGCTGACAAATAGCCAAACAGCGACTCCGTACACATACGCCATGAATGTGACCGCTCCGACAACGGTTGTTCTTGAATTAAAAGTCGAGGATTCATATGGAGAAATGTCAGCTCCGGATCAGGTTGAACTTACCATGATGCCACCCGCAAACATGGCACAATGTACACCATGGAACCGAGACAGACTTGTCGAAGCCATCAACTTTTATCCAGAGGGGGGCGGATATTCAGTCACCCAAGACATTTCTGGTCAAATTGAAACCGATTTGCAGAACTGGGTGAATGACATTCCAGGGCCCTACCCGGATTTTGGCAAATTCGAAATCAAGAGTTACGTCTCTAATGTTGGAACAGGCGTAACACCACAATTGATAGGCCAGCAAATGCCGCCAATGCCACCATCATCAAGAAACTTTACGGTCCCCGCGTCCCCAGCCCCCGCGCCCTATTGGACCGGCGGGCATTTCGAAGCCAATACTTGGTATCGATTAGACACGAAAATCAATGTCTACCGTGCGAGCAATGGTTACGTTTACGATGACCTAGTTCTGACGGATTCCTATGACGATGATTGCGTCTATCAAACCGTCTATTTCAAGATTGATGCGCAAGGGAATCTGCAGGCCCGACAAAGCAAAGGTGGGATTAGAAGAACGCCCTTACCTTTGCGAACAAAAATGATCTTCAGCGACGGTACCCAAGCCATTGGTGGAACCAAATATCCACAACGGCCAAAACCAAGAGATCTGCAGAATCCAAGAGATTTTAAACCCGTAGGCCGTCCTCTGGGTCGGCCAACCAAACCGCCTGTTCGCGGTCGATAATTACTCATTGCAAGGAGATTGAAAATGAAAATCCGGAAAAACCTACTCGTAAGCGCAACAGCATTCATTACTGCCTTGTGTTCAACTCAAAGCTCGGCGCTTGAAATCGTGGATCCGTATAATAACGGCTATGTTTATCGGAGCCACGGATCGGACTATTGCACTGTTCAGATCAGAACCCGTGCTAAAGGCGTTGATCACGATCGAGTGGTTGTTGTAAACAAATGGCATTCGGCCAAAGACGACGCTTACTGGGTTGAGCTCGTTGACGCGAATGGCAATCTCGTTGTTCCGGCTCAAAACCGCTGGGAACATGTCGGGGCAACCAATAATCGGGTTTATTCCTATAATCTGCCGCTCGATACACCGTTGGCCATGCCAATTCGGCACCGCATTTATGAGGCCAGTTCAGATAGTCCTGACTTATCCAATAGAGGCGCATTGCTTGTCGACTACGCTTTTCCAATTGAGTCTTTTCGCATCGGAAAATGCGACGCGATTATCGGCCCTGACAATTCCGCCCCGATCGCCGAAGCCGGTCAGGATCAGGAAAAACTGCCATCTGGCAGCACAGTTACCCTAAACGGAACCAGCTCATCTGACCCGGAAAATGATCCCCTGACTTATCTATGGACCCAAGTTTCAGGTCCAATTGTGACGCTGTCTGATCCGACGTCTGCCTCGCCAAGCTTCACTTTGCCCGCGGGCGCAAGCACAGATCCGGTTGTCTTTGAGCTTATTGTCAATGACGGCAATTTAGACAGCGCTCCGGATACAGTTGTCATTACGGCCAATGCAACGCCTGTTGCCGATGCCGGCACGGATATCACCGGCGTGAATCCTAATCAGGATGTCACGTTGGATGGCACAGTTTCGGTCGACGGAGACGGCGATAACATCACTTATCTATGGGTGCAGATCTCAGGCAGTCCGGTCACATTAGATGACCCGAACTCGCCGACACCGACCTTCACCGTGCCACCCGGAAAAGTCGATGAACCCTGGGTATTCGAACTGACGGTCAGTGATGGAACGGAAACATCCTCATCAACGGTCACCGTCTATCACCAGGGCCTGAGCAACAATAAGAAATAGCGGTTAGGCCCTTTTCAACTAACGGAGTTCAAGATGAAAAAATACATCTACAAAAGTATATTCGCATCAACCATGTTGGCGATCATCACCCCCGCAATATCGGCATCGGCAATTAGTTTTACGTCGATATCAATTGATCACGGCGCTTCAGGTAAAATCGATCACAATGGAGATGGAATTGACGATTGTCACATGGTTTTAAAGGTCGGGCTGTTAAGGAGTGTTGATGATACTGCCAGTTTTACCGGAGGTTCAACTTTGGATGCAGGCGACTACTATACCTTTGATATAACGGACGCATTCGCGAACGAAGTCGGTCTTCCACCAAACGCCAGCTCAATTGTTTCGGCTAACGCAAACCCGTCTTCCCCTTACAAATATGTTCCGTTGCAGGATTTTAACGCGACTTATTATCAACATATTGGAATTGTTTTCATAGGGGGCAGCACGATAGCTATGCCGATTCAATTGAAATTGAAAGATGTAGTGGCGCAATCAAATCAGGCCTCGGACGGATTTGAAACCATTTATAACACACTAGGCTTCGGAATTAGCAATACGCTCTACGGCAATGTTGGAGGTTGTGCCGAAGTAACTTTTGGATCTCCCGTCAATCAGCCTCCCATCGCGAATGCAGGACCCGATCAAAACAATGTCGGGGCCAATACCCCAGCCGCTATCACCGGCGTCGCCTCTACGGACCTCGAAAACCAGACTCTGAGCTATAACTGGAGTCAAACATCGGGCAGTCCGGTGACATGGCTGACAGGCAGTGCAAATTCTATGGCACGGAGTTTCACCATGCCGGCAGATTCGTTCTCCAACCCCGTTGAGTTTCAGCTCATCGTCAATGATGGCGTTCAGAATTCGACGCCCGATACCATCAAGCTCACGGCGATCAGAGATGTACCCGTCAATACAGGTGGATCGACAACGATCAAACACATCAGTGGTCGACCCATCAAAAAGACAACGGTCGTCAGGCCCCGTGACCTTCTGCGCCCGACAGTGGTGAAACCCAATACAGGCGGCATGAAGGTGACCGAACCCGACGGTTCAAATGACGCCGCACCCGAAAAGAAAAAAACTCTGCCACCGCGCCGATAAGGCGTCGACATGAGGAACTAAGATCATGAAAACACTTTTGAAACTGGGAACGGCGACGGCACTCGCCCTATCATTCAATCAAATGGCCGAAGCGCAACGGGTAAAACCGGCCCCTCTGACAAAGCCCGCGCAAGTCAAACCTGTACCGCAGGTTAGGCCTGAACCGCTGCCTATTCCGGATCGCTCAAACCCGCGGCCTAGACCTGATCTAACGAATGTCGGTAAAATCAAATATACCAAGGCAGACTATACGCTGACTCACGATAAGATCAAAGCTATGCGAAACCAATCCGGTCGCGCACCCATTTTCGGATCCCGCGAGAACAACGAACGTCGTTTTTCGGTCGTCCTCGCTGACGATCTTGGAATTATTACAGGCAGAGGCAAAGCAATCGCACGCCAAAGGGACAAACAGGTACAAGATATTGTTTCGAAATTGCTCCGCGATGTCCAAGCCAACCGTCAGATTATTCAATCACGTTTTGTGACTTCCGGAGCCATTAATTCTGTAACAATTACCAACCCGTCAAATGCAATATTGAATCGACTAAGTCGGGACAATCGGGTTATGTATATAGAGCAAGAGACGATTGACTATATTAACGGTGTCGACACCCCGCCCCAAAGCTGGGGCCTAGACCGGATTGATGATCGACCTCTGCCTTTAGACGGCGAATTCCATTTTTCCGACAATGGTGGCGTTGATATTTGGATCATCGACTCCGGCATTCGTCCCACCCATAACGAATTTACTGGGCGGATTGCGAGCCGTATCAATTTAACAAGTGATGGTAATCCAGATGATTGCAATGGTCACGGTACGCATGTCGCCGGAACAGCAGCCGGCACCACCTATGGTGTTTTCCGTCAAGCTGATCTTCATATTGTTAAAGTATTCAGTTGCGGAAATACCACTGACAATCAAATAACGCGTGATGGCCTTAATCATGTTTACAACTATGCAACCGGGCCGTCCATCGTCAATTTGAGCCTGGGAGGAACTGTTAACAACCAAACAAATAACTTGGTAAAAAATCTCACCGATGCGGGCATCGTCGTTGTGGCTGCAGCTGGCAATAATGGTGGATTGGCTTGCTATAAATCCCCAGCTAGTGCTCCCAGTGCGATTACGGTCGCAGCTTCTGATTCTGCCGATGGTCATGCTTTTTTTAACCCTGGGGCTTCAAATTTCGGGGAATGTGTTGACGTTTATGCGCCCGGTAAAATCATCAAATCGGCCTGGATAAGCAGTGACACAGCAAGTGTTAACGCTGGTGGCACCTCTATGGCATCACCACATGTAGCTGGGGTAGCAGCCGCTCTATTGTCTGACTCGCCCTGCGAAAGTGCCTGGAAAATCCATGATCAGATTGTGAGCACCGCGACAGAGAATGTCATCAATATGCCATCCATGGTCTCCACATCGTTAACACCCAATAGATTACTTTATTACGAAATCCCTATCCCAACACAAAGCTGGAGTGATTACCTGAGCCTCTATAACGATTATTCACAGTGCCTAAGCTATTTTGATCTCAATTCATTAAATACTGACCTCAATGCCATTGACAATTGTGTCACCTCTCCTCCGGCACCGGGTAAAACTCTCAAAGCCGTTCGTGTAAAAGGTCATACGGATACCACTGGGGAGGCTGACGCCAATATGATCCGCAGCTGTAATTATGCTCATGTCGTCAGCCGGCATATTCAAGACAATTACCCCGGCATTCCTATTATCGAGACCGCCCATGGAGAAACAGACCCATTCATGGCAACAGGGGATGGCGTTAAAGAGCAATTGAACCGCAGAGTTGAAATGCTATTATTATGGGATTAAGACAAGCAGTCTTTGCACCGTTAGAATCTCACCTTAGCGATTGTGTCCTAAGGCAAAAACCTTCATAGGGCGGGCATGACTGATAAGAAACTCGTATCCGTTCAGGCCCTTCGCGGCATTGCAGCTCTACTGGTATTGATTTTTCATATTGATGCCATGTTCCATGAAGGAGCACCGCGTTCCCGGGACTTTGGAGATTTTTGGGCCCGCGGCTTTGCCGGTGTAGATATGTTTTTCGTCATTTCAGGCTTTATAATGGTCTGGGTAACTCAGGAAACTGAACTCAAGGTACGTAGCTCCTGGCACTTCCTGTATGCTAGATTGACCCGTATCTATCCAACCTGGTGGATTTTTGCGTTCCTTATGATGGGGTATTTTTATTTTTCTTATGGCCAACCCGCTGCTCCGGACAAAGTATCCGGCGACGACATTCTACCTTATACGATCAAATCGCTTCTATTGCTCCCACAAAACTATGATCCGGTCTTAGGCGTGGGTTGGACGCTTGTTCATGAAATGCAATTTTATATCCTATTTGCAACGTTTCTTCTCGCACCACGCAAGTTTCTGCCTGTTTTTCTGGGCATGTGGGCTTCGATAATTGTGTTGGTTAACCTTGTTCAAGGAACCTTCGTTGGACATGCCAAAAACAATTGGGAACTTTTCACTTCCCCGCTGAATATTGAGTTCATTTTTGGGGCATATGCGGCTTTATGGCCAAGACCGCAACGGTTTCGTAATATCGTCTATATTTTTTGCGCGGGAATACTCTTTTTTTTCTTGGCCACTCTATTTCAGTTTCCGCTTTCAAACGAGTATTTTAATTGGGTTCGAGTTGCAATTTTCGGTGTTCCCAGCGCTTTGTTAATTATAGGTGCCGTCCATTTGGAATGCCAAGGAAAACTATGGGTTCCGAAACCATTGATAATTTTGGGTGATTGGTCCTATTCCCTGTATCTCTCGCATATCCTAATACTGTTAACAATCAAACGCTTGTGGAATAAAGGCATCATTCATGATGCTCTTCCTGCTCCGCTGAAATGGGGAGCGGAAGGCTGGTTGGATAATGTTCTATATATCGCCCTGGCTTTGTCCGCTTCAATTATTTTTGCCTGTATCAGCTATCATGTCATCGAGAAAACATCATTGAAACTCTTGCGCCGCAAAGTCACCACTGACTGATTATTCATCTCCGTCCAATACGCCGTCATTGTCTCGGTCTACGCCCATGCGTTTACCGGATCCCCAAGGCGTACAGGTAAAGGTCAAACGATCCGTGACAGATCCAATCAGCGCCAGAATTTCATCTATTGATCGTAGCGACTCGGTCGATCTATCCGCTTCGAACTGGCCGTCCCGATTCATAAAAAATCCGGCGTGGCGGCCATTGATGACCCCTTTGGCAATGAGATCGCATTCCTGCACAGGCTGTTCCACTTGACCACGGGCCACCAGTAAATCGAGCCGGGTACGGGCCGTGTTCAGCGAAGCTTGATCTACGGTCACTTGTTGACCGACAATCGGTGCCTGTTCGGTCGGAAACGCGAATATAAAGGCCCGGATTTCGGCCAGAACATCGGGATCCAATCGCAGATCGGCGATGACGAAATTGCCGCTGGTTGCTCCGTTATGATTATAACCGAAACCGCGGATTTGCGGACCTGTCTGATGATCTCTTTCAAAGCCCCAGCCAAACATTCCAACCTTTTGGTATTGATCACGGAAATGAGGGATCTTGACATTCCGCTCACCCGTTTGACCATTGTCAGACATCAATCCGTTTGTTCCAAATACGCCGCCGCGGGGATTAAGCGTGTGACAAGAGGCGCAAATCTCTCTTTGCCCGGTTTGTGCGCGGATCAACCCCACTTCGAAATGGGTTTCACCCCGGGTCTCCACCGCATTCAGCGAGTTATCTAACGCCCGGATCGGATTGGGCGGATAGGTCAGTTCCATGGCATAGTCGGTGAAACTCTGCATATCGAGGTCTGAGATTTCTTCCGCCCGGCCCATCAATGTAACAAATGCCTCGTTAAATTCTTTGAATGCGGCCTCTTCTAATGTCTCGCCGCCCACCCGATTTTCACCGGTGCGATCACCCCGCCAATGCATGGGGCCATGTCCGGTTAATCCGCGCATAGACTGGGTTGTCATCGGACCTTTCATGGAATGAAACCGGTTGGGATGGGCAGGCTCTGATATTGATATGAAAGCATTGGGATTAGCCTTTTCGCTGCCTTCAGGTAGGCCAAGGTCCCAGGCCAGGGCATCATTATCGCCGAATAGATGACAAGACGCGCAGGAATCATTGCCATTACCTGACGTCAATCGGGCGTCGAATTGAAATTTACGCCCCTCGCGAATGTGAATAGGTTCAGGATTAGGCAAAGTGAAATGGTTGGATTCCAACTGCGTATTCAAATCAATAACAGAAAGACCATTATCAAATCGGGTATAAACATAGGCCTGACCGTGAGCTTCATCCAAAACAATTCCGGCCGGACCTCCCCCTGATATCTCGATGTGATCAGTATGATCCGGTGTGAAACTGTCATTTCTAAGCTGCGCAGTCTGAAACACGCCGATTTTGGAAGAACCAAAAGGCCGCGACATAAGCTTTGGTCCCGTCACTGCTGAAGACCATGTCCATAGGCATGGACAGGCTACGGTCCCGGTCATTCTGCGAGCCGCCAGTCTGGCTACGGTCAAGATGCTTGTTGAGATTGACGGTACTGACACGGTTTCCGCTGATCATGGAAATCCGGTTTTCCGTCAGATGACCGTTAACCGTTGTGCTGCGCGAACCATCACCCGCAAAGCGTATATGATTTCGGGCCTCTAAATTGGACACGAAAACGTCCCCGCTTTGAGGGTGGACGGCCATGTTCATGATTGTTGTTCCCACCCCGCTCCAGCGTCTGGTGTCTTGAGGTGTCGCCCCATCTGCATCAATCTCAAAAACATCATAGTCTGGTAATGAAAACGGCACGGTCTGGCTCAAGCGGATATTGCCGTCGCCCATCCAATCGGATCCATTATATTTGAGGATCGCACCACTTTCCGGCGCTACAGCGCCGTTCACATCTTCATGGGGTGCAGGCTTGTTGATATTTTGCGGGGCGATAGCCGTGGTCTGATTGCCAGATCTGAATATCGCGGCATAGACTTTCGAGCCGTCGGCGCTGGCGGCCAGAGCCCGGGGCGTATCGCCAAATAAGGTGAGGATCGTTTCAGGATTATCATCGGAAGTGGAGCCATCGAAAATCCAAACATCAGCCCGTCCAATACCCGGTGTTGTGAGTGCTGGATCGACCGGGCTGTTTTGGCCCCGGTGGGCTGTCGTTACAAACAGGCGGTCACCGGATGGTCCGGCAGCGACTATATCCCGGGGCTCATCGCCGACCTGCAGAGTTCTCACCAAATCCGGCACAGGCAAAGTTAAATCCACGACGCTGACACTGTCAGATATATGATTGACCACCCAGATTTTTCCGTCACCGGCCTCTGTCAGAGCCACAGGCTCAATCCCGACAGGGACAGAGTGGGTTCGAACAGGGGTTCCAGAACGCAGATCAAAAATCTCGATCCGGTTATCCGGAATATTGGTTACGATCAGTGACTGCCCGTCCCGCGTCATCAGAATAGGACGGACCGGACCGCTTTCAAACAAGACATAGTTGCGAGGCCCAAACTCCGGGCGCGGACCTGCCAGATTATTGGGGGTTCCTCCAGAGCCAGCACCACTGCCTCCGCCTAAGGGCGGAGGGGTTGGTGCAGACGTCGAGGATCCGCCATCGCCACTACAAGCGGCGATCAGCAATGCCGCCGAAAAAGCTGATATTAACTTTCTAACTCTCCCCATAAGTTGAAGCTATCTTGAAAGGTGTTTGCCCGCAATCCCCCGATACACCTTGAACTTTGCGCACGTCCGCCCTAGGTCTATGGGGTGGGAGATAAAATTTTTCATAAATACGAAGCGGAGATTATCGCCGATCTGGTGTCGCGAGACGAACAGATTTACTTCAAATTTATTCCAATCGCAGATGACTTTGCTGAGGCCCCTTTAAAACCCGTAATCATCGCCCAGTATAAAATCGATCAGGTCAAAGCCGCGATATCCAGGCTAATGACTCCATCAGAGGCCACGTCATGAGAAAGCTCTTTTTACCAGTCCTTGCGGGCGCTTTACTTCTTCCCGCCTGTCAGGGAACGAACAATGAGGATATCAACGTCTATCTCGTCCGGCACGCGGAAAAAGCCAAAGGCGAAGACCCTGGCCTGACCGAGGCCGGAATCGTTCGCGCTGAAACCCTGCGCGACCGGCTTAAGGGCAAAGGCGTGGATTATATCCACGCCAGCGATTACCGCCGTACCCGCGAGACGGCCGCACCATTGGCCGAAGCTTTGAACCTCGAGGTTTTGATTTATGACGCGGGCGACCTCCTGGGCATCGCCGAAGATATCCAATCCAAGCCCGGCACGCACTTAGTGGTCGGACACTCCAACACCACACCCGAACTCGCCGCGCTCCTGTCGGGCCAACTTATGGAAGCCATGATCGAGACCGAATATAACCGGCTCATCGAAGTGCGCCTGACGAAAGACGGCGAATTAATTGGTCACAAAACCGTTCGCTACGGAGCGGATAACTGATTGATCCGGATATTCGAAACGCTCTTTCTCTGGAATCCGGGGAAGAGCTTTTATGGGCAGCCTTGATTGATCCACAAATACGTGAAGAACAACTGAGTATGCATACCGTTCGCATCGCAATTATGAAACCGATCGCGACCATCTTGATCTTGGTTTGTATCGTTATTTTTTTTCTCTATCCGTCCGGAAAAATCGGAGCTTTGATCATTATTTTGCTCCCATTTCTCTTTATCAAAGACGATTATCAAACAGGATTCGGTTCCCTTTTGGCTCGTAAAGCTATTGGCGGTTACGCAATGACAACACTAAACTTAAAAGAGCTCGACCCTGATTTATCCGTCTCAAAGTCCCTGCCGCTTTCGGACATAGATCATTTCAGTGAAGGGACTTATTGGATTAATATCGTTCCAAAGAAAAAAAATAAGCTTGAGAGGTTGGAATACTAGTCTTCTGTTTTTACCAAATAATTACGCCATCTGCCGAACCCTGAACAATAAACTTACTGAGCTAAACTTGTGATCGATTCAGGTGTACAAGCAAAACTGCAATCAGAAATTCGGTCCGGTGAGACTTTATTATGGGCCAGCCAAACCTCAACGGAAGCCGTAGAAATATATATCGACTATGTGAAGCAGGCCAACAGCTCTAGAAAACTATTTGCCATGATCTATGGTGCCATTTTTATTGCGGGCTCATACTTTATCACCAAAGATTTAACCCATTTTATCTTGGGTCTATTAGCTTACGTCATCATCTATTTAGGGGCCGTTTTCTTTTGGGCCCGTCAGATCCAAGCCATTCAAAACTTCCCTATTGGTGGCTATGCCCTGACCAATAAACGCCTTTTGGAACTCGACCATGACCTAAATGTTAGGGCTGCCTATGATGCCGCCAATCTGGAACATGTTTATGAGGGCGCGGGCGGTATTGTTTTAAAACCGGTCGGCAAAGGTCTGTTAAAAAGCTACAAACTGCTTTTGCTCAAGACGGATATTTATGTCGCTATGAATGCCATTCACGCGACATTGAGGGCGCGACGGACAGAATAGTAGAGCCTCCGCAACTTGCCTGATTAGCCTGGTTGTGGTCTAATCTGACTGAATGTGGAGAGCTGGATTATGAAAATACGAACGCATGTTATCGTCGGCCTGACAGCGGCGCTGGGGCTGATCGGTCCCGCTCTAGCGGTTCCTGAAGATCCCGTTGACGTTCCAGACCATCAACAGATCGATAATATCCCAGAAAATTGGGATAGTTTTTTCTTAGCTGAAGAAACCCTGGCAGCCCATAAAGGCGAACATGTTCGAAAGTTTTGTCTCGACGATGATTTTCAGGCTAATGTTGATGGGTTTGAAACGGATATGCTCGTTTCCAGAACCAGTAGGAACAACAGGGTTTCTAAAATCAAAAAATTGCGCGGAAATGTGGATTTCAGAGTCGTCGGAGAAAATACCGTAATTATTACTCTACCAGTCGCCGGAGATCATCTCGTTGAAACACGGTTTTGCCGCAGGAACTTACGCCGCACAAAATTTATCCTGTTTACAGATTCTATAGACCGGCCCCGGCTCAACCGCTGTGTCCGGAGAAATCAGACTTTATCTATTCAAACCCGCTTGCAGAATTCAGGCTATAAATCCTGCGAAGTAAAAGCCATTTATGAATGGAATGGGCCGGATGTGACAGAATATGAGGAGTTGGATGGCGAGCTGCCGCCGATTGAGCTGGAATGAAAACATTCCGAACCATTTCCATTGTTCTTGCTGTGCTGCTGATGGCCGGTGAAGTCTTTCGTTCCTGGGGCGATGGCCGCCATATCATGTTTATTCTCGATGATTTTTTTGCCGGCATATTCATGATTTTCGCCGCCCTTCGTTTTACCAGCGACACACCCGTCCGGCGCGCCACATTCGCCGCCGCTTGGGGCGTGGCTGTCGGCATGCTTTACGGCAGTTTCTTCACCAAGCTTTTGTCCGGCGGGTCTTATAATTCCGGCAATTTCGATCCCGGTCTCTTGACGACCCTCTTGGGCATTTGTTTTGCCGCCTCACTGGTCGGTCTCTATCTGGCGATCACGATGCGGTATGATAAAGCCTGAGCAATAGAGCTTGCCCCTGGAACTGTTCCCCCTTAGTATACATCCACTTCCGAGGAGCGCCTGTCCGGATGGGCCGGTTGGGCTGAGACGTATCCTTTGAACTTGATCGGGTTTACCCCCGCGTAAGGACGGAACCTTTATGTCGCCAGACGCCTTTAACAATTTCTGCGCCTCGCTACCCCACACCCATCATGTGGTGCAATGGGGCGATGCGGATGTGTGGAAAGTGGGCGCGCCCGAAAAGGGCAAGAACAAGGTTTTTGTTGTGGGGGGATGGCGGAAGCAGGATACTGAAGAAACTCTTTATTGCATGAGCTTCCACTGCTCAGAGATCGCCTTTGAATTCCTGAAAGACACGCCCGGCTGCCGCCCGGCGCCCTATCTGGCCTCCCGCGGCATGACCTGGATCCAGCGCTATCATGATCAGGGTGTGTCTGATAAGGACTTGAAAGACTATATCGAAAACTCCCACCGCTTGATGGCGGCCAAGCTGACCAAAACCCTCCAGCGGGAATTGGGGTTTTTGGTGTGAGTATTGTTTCCAATATCTCGCTCACCCCGCGTCCGTTCATCCCCGCGAAGGCGGGGAAGGGCGGGGCCCAAGCTAAGCTTACAAGGATCCCTATTTCGAAATCATCCGGGCTTCACTATAGCTTGGATCCCGCTCTTCAGCGGGATGAGCGGAGTGTGGAATTATGATCGACGCAGAGATCAGAGATATCATCAAACAAGAACTCACCACGGGTGAGAAACTTTTATGGTCGGGCGCGCCACAAAAGGCATATTGGCCACCCCTATTGATATTCTATCTTATCTTCATTTCATTTTGGCTGTGCCTCGTTTTTGTATTTCTTGTCGTAGGGTTGTCCCAATTGGGAAAGGAGCCGGTCGCGGCGTTATTTGTAGCAGTTCCTGGATTGATGTTCTTATTCGGTCTCTTATTTTTGTGGATTTCTTACAAAGCTCTTCGTCGTCCTGGCAAACAAATCTATGGTTTGACTAACCGACGCGGCCTTATAATCGATAACTATGGGCAAGGAACGATCCGCAGCCTCGGCCCGGATGATCTAGCTAGCCTGACGCGCAAGGGCGGATCTTCCATGGGAACGCTGCAATTCCAAGGGCCACGGTTCAATCAATTTTCGTTCGATCTATCGAACCTGTCCGGGGTCGCATTCTATAACATCACCAACCCCAAAGAGGTGGAAAATATTATCTTCGGTAAAATTCTGGGAACTCAAACATGATCGACCCGGAGCTCAGAGATATCATCACGCCGGAACTCGCCGAGGGGGAGGCTCTGTTGTGGGCGGGTCGACCGCAAAAACGACCAAGTAATTTACTCGCCACGGGTTTTTTCTTGTTTGCTCTTGCCTGGCTATCGGGAATCTTGACGTGGATTTATCATGCATTGACCCATGAAACCGCCTATTTCCTCAAATTCCCGCAGAATATATTTTCGCTATTTATTATAGGTGTTTTTTTACTGATTGGAGGACAAATTCTAAAGCATGCATTTATAGCAATGAAACGACCGGCTCGACAAATTTACGGGTTAACACAGAACCGTGGAATCATTTTAGAAAATTTGGGAAAAGGTGATGTCAGGAGCCTTGGCAAGAGTGAACTTGGCAGTTTCCTTCGCAAAGGCAATATTGAAATTGGAACTCTCGAGTTTCATTCCCCTGAGCTTAAGTCAAACAAGATCAACTTACATATGTATGATATGACAGGTATTGCTTTTCATAATGTTGCCAACCCAAAAGCCGTCGAGAATATCATCTTCAATAACATATTGAAGGACCGACCATGATCGACCCGGAGATCAGAGATATTATTGCGTCCATTACAAGGAGGCCTTATGGGGCATCGTTGTAATTTGATCGTAATAGAGAATGGACAGACGGAAATATATTATGACCACTGGGCCGCGACCCGTCTGGATGAAGTTGTTTTTTGGGGCGCCGAACATGTAAAAGATTTCTGCCGACAACGTGAACAGGACAAAACAGCTATTCTGGATGACGTTTGGGCGGAAGGTGGTTTAGTCCTCGACTGTGATAAAAAACACCTTCTTTGGTATGGCGGCGGCGACGTTATGTGTGACCCATTACACCATAAGGTTTTTAGCCAAATTTTGCCGCAGAACTGGAAAGGATGGAGCGTTAAATGGGCGATTGGCGGCCAGCTGGAAATTGGTCGTTATATCGGAATTCCCGATGACGAATTGTTATCAGGCCATGACAGTTCCGATCGGCTTGAGGTCGCCGAATTCAGGGGTGACGAAGAATATCGTTTTTTTTGTGCCAATTTAATCTGTTCATACTCAAAGGATTCGCAATCCGGGGCGGCCTTATTACTCACGCCGCTTGATATCATAGGCGCGCTATCAAAATCCCATCCGGATGAGATTATCGAATTAGTCCAACGTTCTGAATTTAAAGATATAAGAACCGAGGATGAAATGGGTGAAGGTTTACATGAATTAATCGGAGGCTTTCATCTGAATTTTGAAAGTCGAGCCATTAAAATTTGGCATTCTCGACCTGAAGAAAGGCAACTCGAAGCCCTCGCATCAGCATGGCCGGAATGGACAGTCGTGACAGATCCAGACTTTAATTGGCACAAAGATATATTACCCAATTGGTCTTGGGGGCTATTAGACATACCCAATGCAGAGGACATGCGAAGAGACTATGAAAGCCGGAAAGGAAAAGTTGAGAGTAATCCTGCTTTAAAACTTGCCGAACGATTGGAAAATGAAGGAGAGAAAAACGTGCAAATTTCTGCTGCAGCCCTTGAGAACCGAAGTTATTATTCCCCAAAGACATCAAATCTTTGGACAAAATTTAAATCCATAATTGGAAAGGTATAATCCAATGAACAAAATGACCGACCAGAGCGAGTTTCAGACTCCCACCGTGACGA
>JAHDDX010000062.1 GCA_020629135.1 Hellea sp. | reverse complement strand
CAGGCATGACCATGATACAGAATTTTGATGTACAAGGCGGACCGGATTTTGGCCGCGAAAATCTTCCAAAATTGCGCGCCGCGCTGAAGGATCAAAAACTCGATGGTTTTTTAATCCCTCATGAAGACGAATATAACAATGAGTATTTGCCGGATTGTAATGAACGCCTGATGTGGGCCACCGGATTTACCGGTTCCGCGGGCGCAGCGATTGTTCTTTCCGAAAAAGCCGCCGTGTTTATCGACGGGCGTTATGTCATACAAGTACGGGCGCAGGTGGATGAAGGTTTATTTGCCTATGAACGTCTCGAAGATGGTGGCCAAACCAAATGGCTGCGCGCCAATGTCGGGTCAGGCGATAAAATCGGCTATGATCCGCGCCTGCATAGTCCGACCAGCCTAAAGGCCCTGAAAAGCGCAGTTGAACTGGCGGGCGGCAAGCTTGTGGCACTGGACGTCAATCCAATTGACGCGGCCTGGGAAAATCGCCCGGCCGAGCCCGTCACACCGGTTGTCATTCAACCCGATGAATTTGCTGGTGAAAGTCACGCCAAAAAGCGCGCCCGTATCGGAAAAGCAATATCAGATAAAAATGCAGATGCGGCGCTAATCACCGCGCCGGCTTCTATTGCCTGGTTATTAAATATCCGTGGCGGCGATGTCATGTGTACGCCTCTACCATTGTCGACAGCTTTGGTGAAAGCTGATGGTCATGTTGATTTGTTTATCAAGTCCGAGAAAGTCGACGAAGACGTTCGCGCGCATTTGGGCAATCACGTCACCACTCACTCAGAAGACCAATTAGAAGGCGCGTTAGCGGGCCTGTCGAACCAGAAAGTTATCGCAGATCCGTCAACAACATCTGCCTGGTATTTTGAACGCCTTGAAAATGCGGGCGCAGACATCATTCAGGCCATGGATCCAATTGCTTTGCCTAAGGCGTGCAAGAATGCGGCTGAATTGGCCGGCACAAGCCAGGCCCATATTCGTGACGGTGCCGCGGTTACACGTTACCTGCATTGGCTCGACACCGAAGCCCAGAGCGGTAATTATGACGAAATTCAAGCGGCTCAAGTGCTTGAGGAATTCAGGCACGCGACTGGCGTCCTTCGCGATCTCAGCTTTGAAAGTATTTCAGCGGCTGGACCCAACGGCGCCCTTTGCCACTACCGGGTCAGCAAAGCGACGACCCGCAAACTCGAACGCGGAACGCTTTATCTTGTGGATAGTGGCGGACAATATGTTGACGGCACAACCGACATTACGCGGACTGTGCCCATTGGCGAGGTCAACGACGAAATGCGCGAGCGCTTCACCCTCGTCCTGAAAGGTCATATCGCTTTGGCTGTTGTTCGCTTCCCTGAAGGCACGACCGGAAGTAATCTTGATGCCCTGGCTCGCATGGCTTTATGGGCCAAAGGCCTGGATTATGATCACGGCACCGGTCACGGCGTTGGCGTGTTTCTTGGGGTTCATGAGGGCCCGCAACGGATTTCCAAATTACCGAATAAAATTGCTTTGCGTCCCGGCATGATCGTTTCCAATGAACCCGGTTATTACAAAGATGGTGGCTACGGCATCCGGATTGAAAATTTGCAATATGTGACTGAACCTAGCGATATTCCCGGTGGCGAACGGCCCATGTTAGGCTTTCAGAATGTGACGATGGCCCCGATCCATCGCGACCTGATCGTCAAGGACTTGCTGACAAGGGACGAAATTCAGTGGGTCAATGATTATCACGCCGAAGTCTGGGAGAAAATCGGGCCGCTCGTAGATGGTGAAGTTAAATCCTGGTTGAAGGCGGCCTGCGAACCGATTTAGCCGCAGCGAATTTCCTGTACATACCCATATTGATCAAGCTCAACCGTCAGGCGGTCGGTGGCGTAATCGCCGCCCGCCAATAGTTCCCCACCCGTTCGGATCGACGGCACGTAAAGGGTTTGGTCCGGCAAGTAATCCCGCACTTCGACTAAAGCATCCGGTGTTCCCAGCGGGTCTTCGGCCTGATATTCAAAACCTTCATCAAAAGCGGGTTTTAACACCCTTTTCCGCCCCGGAAGACCGGGGATATAGATTGCGCCTTCATGCTGTCCGATCAGGCCCTGATAGAGCTGAGATCGACAGGCATCAACGGGCGGAATGCGCGGCAAAGGCGCGGGACGCAGGTTTTCCGGATAGACATAAACGCCCTGCCCGGGTTGCGGATAGGGCCGATTGGTCGTTGTCGGGGTCTGTGCACAGGCCCAAAACAAACAGGGTAAAATGAAAACAATCGCGCGAATCATTTTCCAATCTTAGCAGAATTCAGCTTCGAAAGGATATTCGCTTAATCACTTAGGCGGGTGCGTCGCCATACTAAAAAGGATCGCCGCATTTTAATTAACAGCATGATCAGGCCAGAAATCGCCACAAAAAGACCAAGGATCGACGCGCCGATCAATAATGGATGATTGAAATCCTCACCATCGTCATAATCCATGACATGCAGCTTCCAGAAAAAGTCAAAGACCCGCCAGGTCTGTGACCTGCGGGATTTCACGCTTGCTTCATGCGGATGTATATAGAGCGTAGTTTTATCTTTGTCGTCGAAGCGTGCGACCCAGGCCGCACCCGGATGTGGATATTCTGTGGGCGGATCATCGACGAGTTCGACCCCGATAAACTGGCCCGCGCCGATATAGTCTCCTTCAGCTATTTTCTGGGCCAAGGCCGCATTGATCGGGGATAAAACCTGTCCCGTGCGGGCATCTATTGTGATCGATTGTCCACCGTCCCGAGCGTCCGGGGATAAGCGCCAGACGGGCCCACCAAGCAGCGTTCCAAGTTCGGCCGATTTAACTTTGCTGATCTCCGCCTTCTCGGCGGCCTGTTCGAGAGATAAAATCCTGGCGGGATCAAAGGGGGCTATTGTCCACTCGGCAACCTTGTGTTCCCCGCGCACTTCTTCGATCGGCAGGAAGCTCATGACAAAGCCGCCGAGAATCCAGATAAAAACCTGAATGCCGATGATCAGGGCAATCCATTTATGAACGCGGACTGCCCATTTAAGTGTTTTCACAGGCGCCCCTATTTAACGGTGAAGGAAAAGGCTCCGCTCATCACATGACCATCTTCGCCCCGGGCGCGCCAGTCAACCGTATAATCATCTGATTGCAATTTGGGGACCATAACCATGACCCGGTGGGTTTTGCCCACATCTCCAACGTTCAGCTCAATCTGATCCCCGGCAAGCGTTGAGATAACGACCGATTCGGGCGTCATTTCATGACCAAATTTGATCGCAATGTGTTCTGGCGAAGCTTCTAACACCGAACCATCAGCAGGCATTGTTTTACTCTTAGCCTGATGACCGGCCATATTGTGGTGCTCGTGGCTGTGACTATCTTTTTTATCATGGCCGTGATCGGCGATAGCCGGGGTTGCCAGTAAGATGGTCGACAATGCGATAATAATCGTGCGCTTCATGATCACTCCTTAATGCTCATGTTTCATATTTGATTTTGGTTTATCATGGGACATATGTCCAGAAGATGAATGCGGCATGGCTTTCACCGAAGGATCAATACCGTCCCGGCTGAGCTCCGCTTGCGTTGCAAGGCGGGCCATACCGTCCGGATCGTCATACCAACCCGGATCATCATAAGATGTCAGACCTTTTCTGACCTTCAAAATGGTGAACATCCCGCCCATGGTGATATAGTCATGCGGGCCCTGCGCGCCGACCATTGGCAGGGAATTTTCGGGTACTTGCATATGGCCGCTTTCAATGTGTTTCCCCATTTCGCCCATACCGTCCTGCCCCATCGTCATATAATGCGGTAAAAGCGGCGAAATACGACGGTTCAAGGCTTGTGGATCCACTCCAATCATATTGGGAACATCATGGCCCATTTGGGTCATAACATGGTGGGTCATATGACAATGCATGGCCCAGTCTCCCGGATTATGAGCAACAAATTCGATTGTACGCGTAGACCCGGTCGGGACCAGAACTGTGGTTTCCGGGCGTCGCGCTGATTTCGGGATCACGCCGCCATCCGTCGCGATCTCTTCAAAGGCATAACCGTGTAAATGAATGGGATGGTGATCCATCGCCGAGAGATTACCGATACGTATCCGGACCCGTTCGCCCATTTTAACGACCAAAGGCGCGGTCCCCGGATAGGATTTGGCATTAATAGTCAAAACATTGAAGTCCGACATTTCGTTCGGGTCTGGCCTTCGGGCGCCGGGGCGAAGTGCCCAGGTCCCTAACATCATGACAAAATCCCGGTCCGGGGCGGGTTCGGTTCGCTTTCTGGGGTGTACAACAATCATCCCCATCAGCCCCAGCGCCATTTGCGTCATCTCGTCATGATGAGAATGATACATAAACGTGCCGTGCTGGACGAAGGTCCATTCATAGATAAAGGTTTCGCCGGGCATGATCGCCCGCTGATTTAATCCCCCGACGCCGTCCATGCCGGAATTCAGGATAATGCCGTGCCAGTGAATGGTCGTCGGCGCGATCAAATTATTGGTCACATAGACCCGGACCTTGTCCCCTTCGACGGCTTCGATCGTGGGGCCGTGAACCTGCCCGTTATAGCCCCAGCAAAGCGCTTTAAGACCTGGTGAAAACTCATGTTCAACCTCTTCCGCCGTCAGGTGGAAAACTTTGACCCCGTCCACCAGCTTATAAGACAAGGTCGAACCATCGGGCGTAATCACCGGACGGTAGTCATCACCGGCCTTTCCCGGTGAATAGGTCCGGCCTTTATGCGGGACCGATTCAGAATGGGCGTGATGACCGGAATGTTGACCGCCGCGGCCCGCACCACCAAGCGCTAAAGCACTCGCGCCAAGGCCCGCCATTTTAAATGTATCTCGACGTGACGGCATTAGTGATCTCCCTCTTCCGAGGCGCCGCCCACAGACGGGTTCAAATGTGAACTGGCGTCGATATCCGGCGTCCCGCCTGCGAGTAGATATTCATAGGCCGCCCGGGTTTTCCAGTAATCTTCGACCGCCTGAACGTAGGCGATCCCGGTAGCGAGCTGGTTACGCTTGGCGTTTAAGAGGTCAAATACGCCGATATGCATGGCGTTGTAATCAAGCTGCATACCCTTCAGCACTTGTTGCGACAGAGGCAATACTTGCTTTCGCTGATGCAGGATTTCGCGGCGTGCAGCTGACAAATTTGTATAGAGCAGATGCGCATTGGTATCGAGCGCGTATTGGCGCGCAATATATTGTTGTCCCATCATTTCCATACGGGCGCGCGCGGCTTCACGTTTGCCCTGCCCGAAATTAAAGATCGGCAGCTCAAAACCGATGCCACCGCTATATTCATAGGCTCCGTCATGGCGCTCAACTTCGCCTTCCAGCTCGACGTCACCCACAAACGACATCACGTCTTTCATGCCCATTCGTATACCTGCCGCATCGATTAGGGCTTCACGATGTTTCAGCTCAAGGTTTCGATCCATCACGGACTGAACGGGCAAAGCCTCCAGCTCGGTTATATCTGGGGTCCGAAGCCGCCCCTCAAGTTTCACCGAGTCTGATTTTTCCGGCGATAGGCCCATGGTCTTGATCAAATGGCTTTTGGCCATCTCAAATCCACGTTCGGCCTTGATCAGTTCAGATTTCATCTGGGCTTCGAAAAGTTTTTCCTGCGCCAAGTCCACTTCCGCAATATTCCCCGCATCAAATAAAGCCTGAGCAACCTCTGCATTGGCCGCCATGGCTTCATAACTTTGCTCTGCCAAACCCAGAATTTGTTTCGCTGCCATAGCCTCATAAAACTTCAAGCGGGCCTGATAGCTATGATCGGCGAAGTGGCGAAGCGAGCTATATTTAGCTGCCGTAAATTCCGCCTTGGCCGCCTTGAGGGTTTTTGGGAAAAACAAGATATCAAGAATTTCGATACCGACCCCAATTTGCCCGCCAATAGGCGTATCAAACCGGGTAAGATTGCCAAAACAATCCGCGGATGTCTCCGACGGTTCGTCAACAAACAAAGCCGTAATGAAAGGATTAGGCAAGCTGGCATCATCAACATAATTGCCGCGCGCTTCCTTTAGACCGTACAATACGGCACGAAGATCTCGATTGGCCAACATGGTGATCTCAGCCACACTGGCTTCGGTTAAAGGGTCGGACAACAGTGCTGAAATCCGGTCGCTCGCTTCCTGTTCAGATATGGTTTCGCCGACCCATTGGGCCGGAGCCGGTAACATCGGAGCGAGCATGGCGTCGAACTCCGAAAATCCTGCATCTTTGGGGACGCTAACACAAGATACGAGCAAAAATGCGCCCCCCAGCCATAAATGTTTGAGCGTCATGAACGGCCCCCGAATATCTGAACCAGTTCTGCAACCTTGGCTTTGCGGTTATCTACATCATTTGACGCCAATGCGGCGTCAACGCAGGTCTCTAAATGATCATCAAGCGCCAGCTTTTCGAGGCTGGCCAAAGCCGCCCGAATGGCCTGTATTTGACGCACAACGTCGACACAGTATCGGTCTTCTTCAATCATTCTCGCAACACCCCTCACTTGCCCTTCAATCCGGGCCAGTCTTTGCAGAGCTTTGGGCTTGGTTTCTGACTTCATAACATACTCCCAGGGGGTATGTATGAAATTGCCTGTTGAAGGTAAAGTAAAACTTTCGTCAGTCGGAACAGATTTACAAAATTTGAAAAAGCCCGTAATTTGAAATTATTCGGGGAGCTCAAAATGATCAAAAAGGCCTTTCAATGGTGTTATAAAGCACCGTTTCGATTAATTCGCAAACATTGGGTTTTATCGACGCTTATCGCGCTTGGCAGCATTGCGTTATTGTTTACGGGCCGACAAATCAAAATCACTAAGGCTCACAAAGCGGACTTGCGGGTCATTTACCAAAAATCGGCACAGACCCGGGTGCCTGACCGAAATCCAGTCATCGTCATTCCCGGCGTTTTAGGCAGCAAGCTGGTCGATCTCAACTCCCAACAGACCGTCTGGGGCGCATTTGACTTGGACTATGCAGACCCGAATACAACAGAAGGCTTTCAACTCATCTCATTACCGATTGGCGACACAACACAACCCAGTGAAATGATAGATACGGTTGTCCCCATTGGGGTTTTGGACAAAATGGTCATCAACATTTTGGGAATTCCGGTCAATATTCAGGCCTATGCCGGTATATTGTCGACCCTCGGCGTAGGCGGATACCGAGACGAATCTTTTGGCAAGCGCAAAGCGATTGATTACGGCGAAGGACATTATACTTGTTTTCAATTTGCCTATGATTGGCGACGTTCCAACGCAGAAAATGCCGCCCGATTAGACGCTTTTATCAAGCAAAAACGTGAACAGATACAGCTCGCCTATAAGCTGGAATATGGGATCGATAATGCTGATGTAAAATTTGATATTGTCGCTCACTCCATGGGCGGTTTAATCACCCGCTATTATCTTCGTTATGGCAATCAGGATATAGGCCCCAACTTTGAGGTACCACCTCTCACCTGGGATGGTGCCAAATATGTTGACCGGGCAATCCTGGTCGGCACGCCAAATGCCGGCGCGCCGGGCGCTTTTATTCAGTTGATGAATGGCATGGATATCGGTCGGCCGATTTTGCCGCATTATCCGCCGGAACTGGTCGGCACGTTTCCGTCCGTTTATGAGATCATGCCGCGCGCCCGCCATGGCGCCATTGCCTGGGATGACAACCCATCTGATAAAGTGACGAATTTATATGATCCGGACCTGTGGGCAGACAATGAGTGGGGTCTGGCCCGACGGGACGAAGCCAATGAAGAAATGTTATCGCTATTGCTTCCAGATATTGCCACCGCCGAAGACCGACGCGAGATCGCGCTAAAATATCAGGCAACCTTGTTAAAGCGGGCCGAAGCCTTTCACCGGGCGCTGGATAGCGAAGCCAAACTGCCAGAGGGGCTTGAACTTTTTCTGGTCGCTGGCGATGCCCATAAAAAGACTAAAAAAGTCGTGTCAGTTGAACGCTATAATGCCGAGATCGAAACTCTGGAATATGGCAGCGGCGACGGGGTTGTTTTGCGCTCCAGTGCCTTGCTTGATGAGCGGGTCAACGGCGAATGGGATCCATATCTTCAAACACCGATCGATTGGACATCCGTAATGTTTTTGTTTGCCGAGCATACGCAGATCACTCAAGATCCGGCTTTTGCTGACAATGTTTTGTTCTGGTTAATGGAAGACCCAAGATAAATCAGGCTTTCTTTTCCCATTTGCCGCGTTCATTTTGTTGCCAGTAAGACAAATTAGCGTCCGTATCTTTTAGGGTTTTCCAATAACGCCGCGCGGCCTGAACGGCGTCTTCATTGCGTCCATTGATCATCACCATGCAGCGTTCAGTTTTCGGATCAACGTAGATGGTCTCCCCGTCAATCAGAAATACGCAATCTGCCCCGGAACTGTCCTTGGCATTTACCGATAGCAATATGGGCTGGTTATCCGACAAAGGTTCATCGTCTCGTCCGTGCGGCAAAAACCCGTCATCTTTATAAGTCCAGAGGTAATCATCTAATTCCGCAATTCTGTGCGCCGGCAATTTAACAAGAGAGCGCCAGCCACGCTCTCTCGTTTTTTCTAAAAGCCCCGGCAAAACCCCTTCCAGGGTCGATGCTTCGAGATGATAAAACCAGTACTCGGTCAAAATCAGCCTTCGTAATTTTCCGCCACCCAGTGGTTCAACAAACGCACGCCGTAACCCGTGCCAAATGTGGTTTCGCGTGGATCATGGCGTTTATTTTTCATACCGGTGCCTGCAATATCGATATGCGCCCAAACCGTATCCCCTACAAATCTCTGCAGGAATTGCGCGGCCGTAATCGACCCGGCTTCGCGACCACCAATATTTTTCATATCGGCGTTCGGACTATCCAGCAGTCGGTCATATTCAGGGAGTAATGGCATACGCCATGACCGCTCTGTCGAAGACCCAGAGGCATTGGCCAGCTGTTCAGCCAGGTCGTCACTATTTGAAAACACACCCGCATGTTCATGACCGAGAGAAATAATAATGGCGCCTGTCAAGGTTGCCAGATTGATCATGGCCTGCGGCTTATACTTAGTCCGGGCGTAATGAAGAGCGTCCGCCAATACCAACCGTCCTTCGGCATCCGTGTTTTGCACTTCGATCGTCTGCCCCGACATGGACTTGACGATATCACCGGGAAGCTGCGCTTTACCATCAGGCATGTTTTCAACCAGACCTACAATCCCGATCACATTGGCTTTAGCCTTACGCGCAGCCAGCGCATACATGGCGCCAACAACAGCGGCGGATCCGCCCATATCGCCTTTCATATCCCACATGCCGTTGCCCGGCTTGAGGGAAATCCCGCCTGTATCAAAGGTCACACCCTTGCCAACCAGGCAAACGGGCTTTTGAGATTTTTTACCGCCTTCCCATTTCATCACGACTAATTGGCTTTCACGTTCAGAGCCGACACCCACGCCTAAAAGGGCGTTCATTCCGAGCGTCGTCATGCGTTTTTCACCAAGGATTTCAACTTTCAATCCCAGGGATTCTAGTTTCTTAATGCGCTTGGCATAGGCTTTGGGAAACAAAACATTGGGTGGCTCATTGACCAGATCGCGGGCATAGTAAGTCCCATCGCAAAGCGGACCATGAAAATTATTGTAAGCTGATCTGGCTTTGGCAGCGCTATCGAACGCAAATTTTAGAGCCTTTATCACTGGCTTTTTGTCAGCTGACAATTTTGTCCGGTAGGCGTCGAATCTGTAACCCGCTAATCGAGCGCCAACGGCTCCACGTGCAACGTCATCACCGGATAAGCCGATACCGTCAAAATAAAATGTCAAAGACTTGTGTCGAGTCATCAACAAAGCGCGTACAGTTTTTGCGGCAAACTTTTCCGCATCAAATTTTTTCTTGTCGCCGGCGCCTACGAAATGAAGACGATCAACGGGCATGTCCGCAGGTGCAAAAATGTCAAAACTCTGACCGGGTTTTCCTTCAAAATTTGCGGCTTTAGCGGCGGCCTTAAAGGCTTTGCCCAATGCTGATACTGTGTCTTTGGTCGCCCCAAAGGATTTCAAACCTTCAAATATCGGCATGACGGCTATATCGCCTTTGGCTAATTTATCTCCAACAAAACTGACTTTCACAAAATACTCCGTAATGCATGCGCACAAATCATGTGCTTTTTTAATCTTTGCGATGGTGGTAAACGAAACTGACCTATAATAGAAGGCCTGAATCGACATTGTTTTAAAGATGTAATTATTGGGTTAACTGACGGACTTCATGTCACTTTTACAGAGATATTTCTGGCGACAGGCCTTGTGGCCCCTATTGATCACACTGGGGGCACTAACGACGCTTGCCATTCTCACACAAAGCTTGTCTACGCTGGATCTGATTGTCGAAAACCGGCAATCTGCGTTGACCTTTTTCTATGTCACGCTCCTTGCGGTGCCACAACTGATTTCGATTATCCTCCCAATCGCCGTTTTTATTTCCGCCCTTTACGCCCTGAACCGGTTGAATGCCGATAGCGAGCTCACCGTTGCCAAATCTGTTGGCTCCAGTCCGTGGGAAATCGCTAATCCATTATTGAGGCTGGGCTGCTTTGCGTTAATCGCTCACTTAGTCATAAACCTCGTTATTCAGCCCCTATCTTTTCGCGAAATGCGACAAGAAATTTTGTCTATAAGAACGGATATTGCCGCTCAAATGGTGCGTGCTGGTGAGTTCGTAACCCCTACACCTAAACTCACATTTTATGCGCGTGAAATTCTTCCCAACGGAAACATGAAAGATGTTTTGATTAGAGATAGCCGCAATGAAACTGAGCCTGTCACATATATAGCGAATTCGGGCATTATTTCGCGTTCAGACAATAATTCTCAACTTATTCTCAGAGACGGAATTATTCAACAAGTCGAAGCTAACTCCGTTATTCGTCCAACTTCCTTCGAGCAATATCAATTAAATCTCAGCGAAATTCTGGCATTTGATACTAATCTTCGCCTCAAGCCATCGGACCTGTTTTTACACGAGCTGTTTAACACAGGTCAGTTCGAACATTTTGGCGTTAAATATTTACAACGCTTAAACGCTGAGGGACATTCAAGACTATCCGCCCCGCTCTACAACCTGGTTTTAATCCTTTTGGCGATAGTTTTTCTAGTGCGGGGTCAACTTCAAAGAACAGGGTATGGCCGACGAATAGCGCTTTGTGCTTTGATTGGATTTACGATCCGACTAATCGGCTTTGCATTTGCATCAATGGCTGAAGCCACACCGATTTTGAACGCTTTTCAATATGTGTTTCCAATCAGCGTCATCCTGATTTGCTTGGTCATTATTTTTAATCGCAATCGGATTTCGAACTGGCGGTCAATCTTACTGCCCTCATTTCGCATTCCTAACCTTTCTGAAAATCGGCAGCTCAATGCGAACGGTTAATCGATATATCGCTTTGAAGGCTTTTAAGTCCATCCTTATCGCCTTGGTCGTTATTACGAGCGTAATAATGTTGGTCGATTTCGTTGAAGCGACGCGCAATCTTGATTTAGGTGAAGCCGCTTCTCCGTTAAAAATACTATACCTCACGTCTCTTAAGACGCCCTATCTGGTGGAACAAACAATTCCATTTGTCATATTATTTGGAGTCATGGGGGCTTTGTACAGCTTAAATAAACGCAGCGAGCTCATTGTTTTGCGAGCGGCAGGATTAAGTGCCTGGAGATTTTTAATACCAGTACTGATCGTCTCGGGGCTCATCGGAGTTATCTGGACAACATTACTAAACCCTTTGGCTGCAAACGCATTTGCAAGTTATAAAACCTCCATTTCTTCAAATCTGGCACAGGGGGCAGAAAACCCTGAAAGCAATGATGTCTGGCTAAGAGAAGGAACCCCTCACGAACAAATTGTGATTTATGCGAAATCGGCAAATATTTATGAGAAAACATTATATGGCGTTGAGTTTAATCTATTTGAGACGACCTCAGATGACTTGTTAAAGTTTTCTCGCCGATATGACGCTGAAAAAGCGGTTCTGCTTAACACCCAATATTGGCAGCTAACAAATGTAACAGAAAATAATTCCAATGGAGAGACCGAATATCAAACGGCCCTGTCATGGCCCTCTCAATTAACGCCTCAAGATTTGGAAAAAATATCAGGCAATTCTGAAGCCCCGCCATTTTGGAAACTTCCGGCAAAAATTAAACAACTGGATGCGGCCGGGTTTTCGACCGCCGAAACACGCCTGACATTTCACAAATTGCTTGCATTGCCTCTAACCTTAATTGCGATGACGATCATAGCCGCTGGGGTCTCGATGCATTTAGCCCGGGAAGGTGGCGCGTTCCGACTAATGCTTACAGGCGTAACAATTGGATTTGCCGTCTTTTTCATGGAAAATATTGTAAAAGCTTTCGGAGAATCAGGCGCCATAAATGTGGCGTTCGCAGTGTGGGTAATCCCGATATTGGTTACAATTATAGGCATCTCATATCTCAGCAAAATCGAAGATGGATGACCCGTTTTTATTGCTGAAAAATCATGCACAGATGAATTGCCTCTGAGCCAAATATCAGTATATTCCGCGGCGTAAAATGAAAGAATACTCATGAATTTCAAATTCAAAAAATCAATGATGTTGGCATCGGCCCTTATAGTGAGCGCAAGTGCAACAGTATCCAGCACCTCCACGGCTCAAATAAGTCATGGTATCGCCGCCGTCGTTAATGACGACATTGTTACGACCCATGACCTCAGACAGCGTGTCCTGTTTATGTTGGCGACAACCGGTGTCGAACGCGACGAGGAAACATTGCAACGAATGCAGGCCCAAGCGCTTAAAAACCTGGTTGACGAGAAAATACAGGTTCAGGAATCTGATAAATATGAGCAAACAATTTCCGACGCCGAAATCGACCGTTCAGTTGGAAGTCTGTTAGGTCGCAATGGCCTTAATCCGCAAGAAGTGGTTCAGCAGTTAGCGGCGGCAGGTATCTCAATCAATACGCTTCGTGAACAGGTGCGTTCTGAAATTGCCTGGCAACGCATTGTAAATGGCCTTTACGGGTCTCGTATTCGAATTTCAGATGCTCAGATAGATGAAACTCTTAATCGCCTGACCGCGAATGCCTCTAAACCAAGCTATCGCGTTGCGGAAATTTATATCGAAGCATCTCCTGAAATTGGCGGATTAGAAGGCGCACTGCAGGGCGCCCAAGCCATGATTGCTCAGGCACAGCAAGGTGCACCCTTTCCGCTACTGGCTCAACAATTTTCATCGGCCCCTTCAGCAGCAAAAGGCGGTGATATTGGCTGGGTTCACGAAGGTGAGTTAAGACCCGAAATAGATGAGTTTCTGGTTCAAATGGAAGCCGGTACAATTTCAAATCCAATTCAAGTCCCTGGCGGATATTATGTGATCGCCCTTGTCGGCAAAGAAGTTTCATCCTCGGACACGCTATACAAACTCAAACAGGTCAATATCAGTGTTGATGAAGGCGGGAACCGTGACACCGCAAAAGGTGACCTTCTTGCGCTTAAGAGTGAACTGACATCCTGCGACACATTAAAAGACGATATCGCGGGCACAGATGGCCTTAATCAAGCCGATATGGGCGAATTACGAGCCAGCGAAATGTCAGATGTTATTTTGGACGCTTTGGCTGGCGTTGATGCCGGACAACTTACCGACCCGGTAGATACGCCAAATGGCGTCGCGGCTATTCTCGTTTGTGAGCGTGAAGTTACTGGCACAAATGTCCCGACCCGTAATGAAGTTGAAAACCGTTTGATGGATCAACAATTGGCCCAGGCCTCTAAACGTCATTTGCGTGATCTTCGCCGTCAGGCGACAATCGTCGTCCGCTAAAGCAAGTATGTGAGCCGTCAGGCGCAAAAACCACTCCTGCTGACACTGGGTGACCCTGCCGGGATTGGGCCCGAAATCACGCTAAAAGCCTGGGAACAGCTTCGGCACGACGCAGAACATGCATTTGGCATGCTTGGCCCGTTTGATTATTTTGAAAAGCTTTCTGGGCAAATGGGCTTGCCAAGACCTAAGCTTGTCAATTCGATGAGGCAGATTACCGATCATTTCTCTGATGCCCTTCCCCTTCTCCCCATGGTTTCAAATACCATGATCAAACCCGGTGCTCCGTCTTCCGCAAATGCAACACTAATCACGGGATCGATCGAACGCGCGGTTAATCATTGCCTGGGGGGGGAAGCCGACGCGATTATCACTAATCCAATCGCCAAACATGTGCTTTACGACTCTGGATTTAAGTTTCCCGGCCACACGGAGTTTCTTGGTGAGCTGACCAAAACCCATGACGCGCCCTATGAGCGTGGGCCTCTTATGATGCTAGCCAATAGCGAACTTCGCGTGGCTTTGGTGACCGTCCACCAATCAATAGAAAAAGCGGCAAAATCGATTACGGCGGAAAAGATCCGGCATCACGCACGAATATTGCACGGCGCGCTCAAACATGACCTGGGCATCGCAAATCCGCGCCTGGTTATGGCCGCGCTTAACCCACATGCGGGGGAAAATGGCGCCATGGGCGATACGGAGATTGAGATCATCAACCCGACTGCGGCGGAACTCCGGGCTGAGGGCGTGAACATTTCTGACGCCTTGCCGCCGGACACCATGTTCCACCAAGAGGCCCGCGCAAATTATGACGCGGCCCTGTGTATGTATCATGATCAGGGCCTAATCCCGGTTAAAACCATTGATTTTCACGGCACCGTCAATGTGACCATGGGCCTGCCGATTGTACGCACATCCCCAGATCATGGTACCGCCTTTGATATTGCCGGCAAAGACATCGCCCGACCGGACAGTCTGATCGCAGCGATTAAACTGGCACGAACCATCGCGGATCATCGTCGTGCTGGATAACCTGCCCAGCCTCTCTGAGACCGTTCGTATTCACGGCCTGGCGGCCAATAAAAAGCTCGGTCAGCATTTCCTTCTGGATATGAATATAACGGATAAAATTGCCAGGCTCGCTTTGCCATTGGACAATGTCTCAGTCGCCGAGATCGGCCCCGGCCCAGGAGGTCTGACCCGCTCTTTGATTAATGCCGGTGCCAAATCGGTTCTGGCCATCGAAATGGATGAGCGGTTTTTACCGGCCCTTGATGATATTTCTCGAGCCAGCGGAAACCGATTAAGCGTACATCACGGTGATGCCTTGAAAGTTAATATCAGTGAAAAGCTTGAAGGCGAAATCAAAATCATTGCCAATCTTCCTTACAATGTCGGCACAAAAATGCTGATTAACTGGCTGACCGCCGATCCGCACTTCTGGACGCAGGCTGTGCTGATGTTTCAAAAAGAGGTCGCCGAACGGCTGGTCGCCGGACCCGGCGATCCGGCCTATGGGCGTCTGGCGGTTCTTGCGCAATCTGTGTGTGACTGCAAAATGGCCTTTGACGTTCCGGCCCGCTGTTTCTCGCCGCCCCCAAAAGTTGATAGTGCTGTTGTCGTGCTCGACCCCCTCCCCGAAGATCAGCGCTTTAAAGACCTGAAACTATTAGGTGAGTTAACCCAGGCGGCCTTTGGCCAGCGTCGTAAAATGCTCAGAAAATCCCTTAAACCTTTTGCCAAAAAACACGGGCTCGTATTGGAGGATTGGTTGGAAAACAGCGGCGTCGAACCGACACAAAGGCCGGAGGAAATTACGCCCTTACAATTTCATTCGCTTTCCGAAAATTTCTTATAGTCGCTTAATACGTGGTCTATTCCTGCCTGTATATCGTCAACATCGCGTCTGGAGCTCCATCCATTACTGTCTAATTCGGCCAACAGAACAGTATAAACATTTTTATCTCGCTCGCCGTCTGCCTTTACGATTAAGTACAATCGATTTTGTTTCAAAAACTCTTGGCTCGGAAACTTCAAATTTAATGCAACCAAGTCACCCACCTTGGGTCAGCGATCTTACAAACGGGCCGAGCCAAAGTTGGCGTTTTCTCTTCATCCGTTCTGCTGTGATGACAGCCCGAAGTTCATCCATCGCCGTTTCCAGGCTCTCATTGACGATGACATAGTCATATTCCGCCCAATGGCTGATCTCGGCCTCGGACTTGCTCATGCGTTTCGCGATCACTTCGGCACTGTCCTGGGCCCGGCTTTTGAGGCGTTTTTCAAGCTCGATCATATTGGGTGGCAGGATAAAAATTTTGACCAGGTCATCCGCCGCCGCCTGGGTCAGTTGCTGCGCGCCCTGCCAGTCAATATCAAACAAGACGTCTTGACCATCGGCCAGTGCATCTTCGACGGGGCCGCGAGGGGTTCCGTAAAAATGATCAAACACCTTGGCGTGCTCCAGAAATTCATCCGCGTCAATCATGTCCGAGAATGTGGATTTCGAGACGAAGTAATAGTCCACGCCGTCGGTTTCGCCGGGGCGCGGACGGCGGGTCGTGGCCGATACGGACATCGCCATATCGTCATTTTCCGCAAGCAATTTACGCGTCAATGTCGTCTTACCTGCGCCTGAGGGGGATGACAGAACAATCATCAATCCTCTACGATGGGTTTTCATCTCTTCAAGTGAATTTGACATTCACGCCATCCCTATTGCTGCGCTGCTTTTCGCTTCCGCTCGCGTTCAATTTTTCGCCATTTGGCGACATTATTATTATGCTCACGAAGCGTTTTTGCAAATACATGTCCACCAGTTCCGTCAGCCACAAAAAAGATCGCATCCGTTTCAGCGGGATTAAGCACGGCAGCGAGGGCTTCTTTGCCAGGATTACAGATCGCTGTTTTCGGCAATCCGTCGATTTGATAGGTATTCCAATCGGTTCGGCGGTCAATTTCTGAGCGTCGAATACCGCGACCCAAGGGATCGCCGCCCGTGATCCCGTAGATAATAGTGGGGTCAGATTCCAGACGCATACCGCGGTTCAACCGGTTGATAAACACACCAGCGACTTTGTCGCGTTCACCACTAATACCGGTCTCTTTCTCAACCACAGAAGCTAGAATAATCGCCTCTTGCTTGGTTTTAATCGGCAGATCCGCCTGTCGATTTTCCCACAACTCGTCCAATAGCGTTTTCTGCGCTGATTGCATTTTTGCGATTAGGGCTGATCGGTTCATGCCGCGCGGGGTCATATAGGTTTCAGGCAGCAAAGTCCCTTCGGCAGGTATCGCTGGGCTATCATCAATCAAGGTTTCAATTTTGGCCATGGCCCGCATGATCTGCTGACTGGTCAGACCTTCCGGCGCGGTGAAAGGATAAAGAATAGCTTTGCCGTCGCTCAACAAATCAAAGATTTCGCGCATACTTGATCCGGCCGGAATATTGTATTCGCCAGCTTTCAGGCCCGTATCATCCCCATCAAATTTAGCCATAAGTTTGAACATATCAGCATTGGAAATCAGGCCTTCTGTTTCGAGTTTGGCCGCAATTGTTGACAGTCCTGCGCCGCGCTCCACCGCGAAAACCTTATCCGCCTCTGCGGGACCAGCCTTGGCAAACTGATACTGCACGGCATTATAACCGATCATCGCGAAAGCCGCGC
>JAHDDX010000005.1 GCA_020629135.1 Hellea sp. | reverse complement strand
GGATTTTCAGTCCGTTGCTCTACCAACTGAGCTATCTGGGCTCGCCAAAGAGGGGGTTCCTCGAGTCGAATGCGGCGCGTTATAGGCCAAGCATTCGGGTCTGTCTACGCTGAATTCACGTAAATTTGTCGCTATTTTTAAACAAAATTTGTTTTGCAGTTGAGAATAATTCGCAGTATGGCGAGGCCATGACTTTATCCGAACTCAAAACCGGAAAACCGGCGCAAATCATAGGCTTTGAAACAGTTAATCAAAGCCTGGAAACCCGATTGCGAGAAATCGGTTTCGCCGAAGGAGATCGGGTCGAAGTCCGGCATGTAGGCCTGTTTGGGCGAAATCCCATGTCAGTGCGTTTAAACGGAACCCATATTGCTCTGCGGCGCGCTGAGGCCGTTGCGGTGATCGTGGAATTGGTGAACTGATGTTGGACGTTGTCGACACGGTCCGCCCGATCAGATTGGCCTTACTAGGGGCGCCGAATTGCGGCAAAACCTCCTTGTTTAATGCGCTGACCGGGGGGCGGGCCAAAGTCGCCAATTACCCAGGCGTGACGGTGGAATACCGTAAAAGTGAATTTCTAACCAGTGCGGGTGACAAAGTTGAACTTCTTGACCTGCCGGGCGTTTACGGGGATTGCGGTCACAGTATGGATGAACGGGTCGCGATTGAAGCGATTTCCGGTAAAATCGACGGTGAGCAAGTCCCGGACGGCTTGATCGTTATGATGGACGCCTCCCATATCAACACGCATCTTCATAATGTGCTTCAAGCCAAGAATTACGGACTGCCTATGGTGCTGGTCCTGAACATGATGGATATGGCGGCTCGGGACGGTATTGAGATAAACGTGGCTAAGCTCGAGGAAGAGATCGGCGTTCCGGTTATCAGCTGTGTGGCGGTGAGGGCGTCTGCCCGGGCCCATTTAAATGACTATCTGTCTAAATGGGTGCCAGAATTGAACGCCGGAACCACTAAAGCTCCTGCGAATGAACCTAGCAATCTCAAAGACTTGCAAAAGAAAGCTCGAGCAATCGCCACCGAGTCAGTCACGCAGAGTAAAGGTCGGGAGACGCAATCAGACGCAATAGACCGATTTGTCTTACATCCTGTGCTTGGCCCGATCATATTAGCGCTGATTTTATTTTTCATGTTTCAGGCGGTCTATTCCTGGTCGGGGCCTTTTATGGACGGCATTGAATGGCTTTTTGGTCAGGCCAGCGATCTGGTGGGCTCTACTATGCCCGATAACTGGTTTCGATCCTTAATCACGGATGGGGTCATTGCCGGGGTCGGTGCTGTATTAGTGTTTATTCCGCAAATTGTGATTCTGTTTGCGTTTATATTATTGCTTGAAGCGTCAGGTTATATGGCGCGGGCGGCATTTCTGGTCGATACATTAATGGCGAAAATCGGCTTAAACGGCCGCGCATTTATTCCGCTTTTGTCGAGCTTCGCCTGCGCCATACCGGGAATTATGGCGGCGCGCAGTATTGAAAGCGAGCGCGATCGATTGACGACCGTGCTTATTGCTCCGCTTATGACATGTTCTGCGCGCTGGCCGGTATATTTTCTGGTCATCGGGGCTTTTATTCCCGCCCAGAAAGTTGGCCTTTTCAATCTTCAAGGCATTGTGGCTTTTGGATTGGTCCTGGCCGGGGTTGTATTCGCCTTAATCGCGGCGTTTATTTTTAAAAAGACTTTGCTGAAGGGCGGTAACTCGACATTGTTACTTGAACTGCCCAGCTATAAAGCGCCGGTTTTCAAAGACTACATTCGTGGGCTTTGGGACAGGGCAATGATATTCGTTACACGGGCAGGTCGCATTATTCTTCCGGCCTCGATTATTATCTGGTTCCTGGTGCGTTATCCGACACGAGAACATGGATTGGAAGGGACATTTGCCGGTATGTTAGGTAGGGTCCTGGAGCCCATCTTTGCACCCATAGGTTTTACTCTGGAAATGGTGATCTCGTTAATTCCGGCCATGGCGGCCCGCGAAGTTGCGGTCAGTTCTCTGGGCACGATTTATGCCCTTGAAGAGGATATGCCTGATGGAGTGTTAGAAGGGATCATCGCGGCGAATTGGAGTGTTGCCACTGGCCTGGCATTTCTGGCGTGGTTTGTGTTTGCCCCGCAATGCCTATCAACTTTGGCGGTCATGAAAAAAGAAACCCATGGTTGGAAATGGCCTGTATTCGCCTTCACCTATCTCTTTTTCCTGGCTTATATTGCGGCAGGCGCAACCTTCTGGATTGCCAAAGCCGCCGGGCTTTAATAGACCCGCACCCAGAAAACACCCGCGAATCAAAAATGGCCCTGGGGGATAGGTGAATGGTTGAACTAACAAAATCCGAACGTGAACATAAATTGATGTCCGGCGCGATCACGGCGCTATCCATGGATGCCGTTCAAAAAGCAAATTCTGGGCACCCCGGCATGCCGATGGGCATGGCAGACGCTGCGACAGTCTTATTTTCAAAGTTCTTGAAATTTAACCCTAAGGATCCAAACTGGGCCGATCGGGACCGTTTCATTCTGTCGGCGGGACATGGCTCAATGTTGATTTACAGCCTGTTGCATTTAACCGGCTACAAATCCATGACTATGGATCAGATTAGAAACTTCCGACAGCTCGGTGCGATTACAGCGGGACATCCGGAATATGGTCATGTTCCCGGCGTGGAAACGACGACGGGCCCGCTTGGTCAAGGTATTGCAAATGCCGTCGGTTTTGCCTTGGCGGAACGTCAGCTCAATGCCCGTTTCGGTGATGACCTTGTTGATCACTATACATATGTGATTGCGGGGGATGGATGCCTGATGGAGGGGATCAGTCAGGAAGCGATCGGACTGGCCGGGCATTTAAAACTCAACAGACTGATAGTGCTTTGGGATGACAATAATATTTCCATTGATGGGGCAATTGATATCTCCGACAGCACGGATCAGATTGCCCGTTTCAAAGCTTCAGGATGGAAAACCATTGCCGTGGATGGGCATAATCCTAAAAAGGTCGCGGCGGCCCTTCGCAATGCCAAGAAATCCGATAAGCCAACCTTGATTGCATGCAAAACCACAATCGCCAAAGGTGCGCCGACCAAAGCAGGTACCTCCAAAGCCCATGGTTCACCTTTGGGAGACGAAGAAATCGCCGGTGTGCGCAAAGCGATTGATTGGCCATATGGCCCGTTTGAAGTCCCAGAGGATGTTTATAAAATGTGGAAACGTCCCGGCAGGGCCGGGGCTCGAAAGCAGCGAGAATGGAATGCCCGTTTAACCGATAATTCACAGAGTGAAGAATTCACTCGGGCCATGTCGGGTGAGCTTAATGATGGCTGGGAAGAGGCCATGCAGGCCTATAAAGATACATTGATCGCGGAGCGACCCAAGCTGGCCACAAGGGCTGCGTCTGGTAACGCTTTGAAGGTATTGACCGCCTCTCTGACCGATATGGTGTCTGGATCGGCTGATCTTGAAGGCAGTAATAAAACCAAAACCCCGTCAACGCCGGATATACAGGCCGATAATTACGGCGGACGCTATATTAATTACGGTATTCGCGAACATGCCATGGGCGCGGCTATGAACGGCATGGCCTTACATGGTGGGATCATTCCTTATTCCGGTACATTTTTGGTGTTTGCCGATTATTGCCGTCCCGCAATCCGCCTGTCGGCTTTGATGGAGCAGCGTGTTATTTACGTTATGACCCATGACAGTATTGGTGTTGGCGAAGACGGGCCTACACATCAGCCTGTCGAACATGTTGCATCGCTTCGCGCTATTCCGAATTTGCGGGTTTACCGACCCTGCGACCCGGTTGAAACCGCTGAGTGTTGGGAACTTGCCGTTGCGCGTAAAGAGGGGCCGAGCTTGATCGCTTTAACCCGACAGGGTGTCCCATTCCTGCGAGACAAGGCAGACAAAAATGAAAGTGCCCGTGGCGGCTATGTAATTTCATTGGGCGAAGGTAAAGACGATATCGTTCTATTAGCGACCGGTTCAGAGGTGCATTTGGCGATTGAAGCCCAGGAAAGGCTTAAAGCTGACGGCATTGTGGCGCGCGTCGTTTCCATTCCGAGCGTCGAGTTGTTCCTGGCACAAGGCGAAAAATATGTCCGCTCTGTAATAGGGAAAGATTTGCCTAAAATCGCCATTGAAGCCGGAATTCGTCAAGGTTGGGATCAATTCATCGGTCGGGAGGGTGGCTTTGTCGGCATGAGCGGTTTTGGCGCGTCGGCACCCGGCGCCGCTTTGTTTGAACATTTTGGCATTACCAGCGATGCAATTATTGCGAAAGCAAAGGACATGCTGGCTTAAGCTTATCCAATTGAAAATCTTGATCCGATAAACAAAAGCTGACATGTTGATCGGGAATGAATCCTTTGGCTAAAACCTCCCAATATTTCTCAGAACAATGGGGATGGTTGCGCGGCTATAACGGGTCTCGATTTTCTACCGACCTGAACGCGGCGATTATTGTCACAATCCTGGTTGTGCCTCAGTCATTAGCCTATGCCTTACTCGCCGGCCTGCCGCCGCAGATCGGAATTTATGCATCTATCTTCCCGTTATTCGCCTATGCGGCCTTTGGGTCATCTCGCTTCCTGCAGGTCGGACCGACCGCTGTGATCTCATTAATGACGGCGGTTGCAATTTCTACCGTTCCGGCAGAAAGCCGATTAGTAGCGGCGGCGATATTGGCGATCACCATGGGGGTTATGCTGACGATATTGGGATTGCTGCGATCCGGCTTTATCATGAATTTTGTGTCCCGTTCGGTGGTTTCTGCCTACATAACCGGTGCGGCTATCTTGATTATCGTCAGTCAGTTAAAGCATTTATTTGGCGTAGAGACCGAAGGCCGAACGGTCATAAAAATGATCACGTCGCTGATTTCAGCCCTAGGAACCACTAATCCGGTCGCATTATTGGTGGGGGGGGTGACTTTGATCTATCTGTTGCTGGTCAAAAATACTCTGCCACTTGTTCTCGTGAAATCGGGCATGCGGGCCCGACGCGCCAAACTTATTTCACGAATGGCGCCGATTGTCGCTGTTATTTTAGCGATTGTTTCGGCTTCATATTTCAGCCTTTCCTCCAAATCCGGTTTAAATGTTGTTGGGGATATCCCGCGCGGCATACCGCCATTCAAGCTGCCGATGGATCTGGAACTCTACAAATTGATGCTTGTGCCGGCCTTAGTCATCGGCCTCGTGGCTTTTGTCGACGGCATGTCCACGGCGCAAACCCTTGCCGCCAAAGCCCGAAACCGGATTGATGCGGACAAGGAAATGCTGGGATTGGGTGTTTCAAATTTTGCGGCCGGCATATCGGGGGGTTACCCGGTCAATGGCAGTATGTCGCGGTCAGTCGTCAATTTTTCTGCCGGCGGTCAAACTCAGATGGTCGGTATTTTTACGGCGATCTTAATGTTGCTGACCGCACTATATTTGACGCCATTGTTATATCATCTGCCTTTGGCTTCTCTGGCGGCCCTGATCATTGTTGCCTGTATTTCTCTCTTGCAATTCAAAGAATTGTGGAAGGTTTGGGTCTATAGCCGCGAAGATGGCCTTACAGCGCTCGCAACATTTTTTGCGGTCTTGATGCTGGGGGTGCAATGGGGCGTGGTTGCGGGCGTGGTTCTGTCTATGGCCTTCCACATACGGGCCACGTTACGGCCTAATATGGCAATTGTTGGTCGTTTCCCAGGTACTCAACATTACAGAAATGTTGACCGGTTCAATGTTGAAACCAATGAAATAGTCAAAACTCTTCGCATTGATGAAAGCCTGTATTTTGCCAATGCGCGGTATCTGGAAGATAAAATTGCGAGACTAGCACAAGAAAGCCCCGAAATGACAGATTTAATCCTGATGTGTCCGGCGGTAAACCGGATCGATGCCAGTGCTTTATCGAGCCTTGAAACAATCAATAAGCGCCTGGATAGCGCGGGAGTAAGGCTTCATTTTTCCGAGCTTCACAGCATGGTCAAAGAACGGTTTCATCGGTCTCAATTCCTGGATGTTTTGACCGGAGAGGTGTTTCTCTCTCAACAGGAAGCCATGGAGGCTTTGGAGCCCGAACCCGACTGGTCAGAATTCTCAGATCATATCGACATACATTAGGCTTTGTAATTTAACTGATTTTGGCTAAAGTGCTCGGGAAAGTGCGAAGCGGCGCCTTAGGCGACCTCGCGATATTGAGAGTAAAGTCATGCCGGATACGGATTTGTCCGGCGCAGAGGGTAAGGGCGTATCCGACGCTACAAAACCCATGCGGCGGGAAAGACCGCGTCATCGCCGTCGGCGTCGACGCAAACAAAAAGCCTATGCGGCCCTGGACCTTGGGACGAATAATTGTCGTCTTTTGATTGCCAAGCCCACTCAGTCCAATTTTCGAGTTATTGATTCCTATTCAAGCGTTGTTCGCCTGGGCGCAGGTCTGCAAGCCACAGGGCGCTTATCGGAAGAAAGTATGCAAGCTGCCGTCAAAGCTATTGGGGTTTGTGCGAAAAAAATGAAATCCAAATCGGTGAAGCGATGGCGCTGCGTTGCAACCCAAGCCTGTCGTCAAGCGGAAAACGGAGAGGAGTTTTTACAACAGGTGAAAGAAGAAACCGGCATCAGCCTTGAGATCATTTCGCCTCGGGTGGAGGCGCGTCTAGCGGTGATGGGGTGCATTAACCTTATCGATGTTAATAAGGATGTCGCGCTCGTCGTTGATATTGGAGGCGGGTCGACTGAAATGAGCTGGGTGGACATACGCAAACTTCGAAAAGAAGATGCTATTTCACGGGTTCATCGTCCACCGATCAGCGCCTGGGCATCTCTCCCGGTCGGTGTAGTTACCTTGTCCGAAAAAATTCCTGAGCACGAAGATCGGGATAAATGGTATTCAGATATGAAAGACCAGGTTCGCGAAGAAATTATCAAGGCCAATTGCGAACATAGATTTACGAAAACCTTTAAAGCGGGGCGCGGGCATATGATTGGTACGTCCGGGACGATTACGTCCATTGGCGGTATTTACCAAAAACTGCCATATTACCAACGCAACAAAGTCGATGGGTCAACCATGCCGGCCGCAGCGGCCGTGAAAATCGCCCGGGATATGGCTGGCAAGACGCCCGCCGAGCGCGCCTTAGAGCCCTGTATCGGCGAAGACAGAGCAAGACTTTTGGTGGCAGGCTGTGCGATAACGGACGTTATCTGTGAACTTTGGCCTTCTGAGAACATACGAGTTGCCGATCGAGGATTGCGTGAAGGCTTGTTGTTGGGCTTGATGCGGCGTTCGCAATCTTTAAATAAAACAAATGGTGCCAGACATGACGGATAATGGCTCTGACAACGGCAAGCAAAGACGCATGAGCGGCGGAAAGCCTTCGGCTCCCAAGCGCGGGCGAAAAACCAAGAAAATGGACAAGTCAAATGCGACGCGCATGATGACGCATAAGGTCAAAACTGCGCGTGGCCGGAAGATGTCTTCAAAGCTTTGGATCGAACGACAGATCAATGATCCCTACGTAAAAGAAGCGGCCATTAAAGGATATCGGTCCAGAGCAGCATTCAAGCTCATTGAACTGGATGATAAGTTTGATCTGATTAAGCCCGGCTACCGGATTGTGGACTTAGGGTGCGCCCCAGGTGGGTGGCTGCAGATTGCCCAAAAACGAGGGGCTTCCGAGATTGTTGGAATCGATTTGTTGGAGGTCGAAGCTGTTCCGGATGTCGATATTCTTGAAATGGATTTCATGCATGACGACGCGCCAGAAAAAATAAAGGAACTTTTAGGAGGAGACCCTGATTTGGTTATGTCGGACTTGGCGGCCAACACAACCGGGCATCGGAACACTGATCATTTGAAAACCATAGCTTTGGTCGAGGCGGCGGCTGAATTTGCCATGGAAACACTGCGGCCAGGCGGTAACTTCGTGGCAAAGGTTTTCCAAGGCGGTACAGAAGGCGAATTGCTTGCACGGCTCAAAGCCTCATTTAAGTCCGTGCGTCACGCTAAACCAAAATCTTCACGGGCCGGAAGCCCTGAGATCTATCTGGTCGCTTTGGGTTTCAAGCGACGGAAGCGAAAAGAAGAAGCTCGGGACAAATAGAGTCTGAGAAACGAGCTGTATTGCTTGAAGAAATCCTTTGCATCCCACGAATTATTAGGATAACCCCCGCCTGCAAAAGCGATGGAGACTCCTATGGAGATTCGAGAAGGTTTAACCTTCGATGACGTGCTTTTGCAGCCACGGGCATCGGACATTCTACCCGCCCAGGCCGTTCTGAAAACGCGTCTTACCCGAAAGATAGATATTAATGTGCCGTTGATATCTGCGGCCATGGATACCGTAACGGAAGCGCCTTTGGCTATAGTGATGGCGCAAACAGGTGGGATCGGCGTTATTCACCGGAATTTGAGCGTTGAAGAGCAAGCTGAAGAAGTTCGCAAAGTAAAACGTTATGAATCTGGTATGGTGGTTAACCCGGTAACTATTCATCCGGAAGCTTCATTGGCTGAACTGAGAGCACTAAGTGAACATCACAAAATTTCTGGAATCCCCGTCGTTGAAATGAATGGCAAGCTCGTTGGCATTATAACGAATAGAGACATACGTTTCGCGACCAATCCAAATGAAACCGTTCGCAATTTGATGACAAGTGAGCTGGTCACTGTCAAAGAAGGGGCCCAGGAAAATGAGGCGCGAGCATTATTGCACAAACATCGAATTGAGCGCCTGTTAGTTGTTGATGACGAATATCGATGCGTCGGTCTTATTACGGTTAAAGATATGGATAAGGCCGAGTCCTATCCAAATGCGTGTAAGGACGACAAAGGCCGACTTCGCGCTGCGGCGGCGTCGACGGTAGGGGATGCCGGTTATGAACGGGCGATTGCTCTGATAGATGCGGGCGCCGACGCGGTTGTTATTGATACCGCACACGGGCACTCCTCAGCCGTTATTGAACAAGTCGCGCGCCTTAAAAAAGAGTTTTCAGATACCCAGATAATCGCGGGAAATATCGCCACTGAGGAGGCGGCGAGGGCCTTGATTGATGCCGGTGCTGACGCGCTTAAAGTCGGTATTGGACCAGGGTCCATTTGTACGACCAGAATTGTTGCCGGTGTCGGAGTGCCGCAATTAACAGCCGTGATGGATGTTTGCAAAGCCGGCATTGATGCAGGCGTGCCGGTCATTGCGGATGGTGGGATTAAATATTCTGGTGATATGGCCAAAGCATTAGCAGCTGGGGCGAATAGCTGCATGGTAGGATCATTATTGGCTGGTGCCACCGAAACCCCGGGCGAGGTCTTCTTATTTCAAGGGCGGTCTTATAAGTCCTATCGAGGCATGGGTTCTGTATCTGCCATGGCAAGGGGCTCGGCAGATCGGTATTTCCAGAAAGAAGTCTCTGACAGCATGAAATTAGTGCCAGAGGGCATTGAAGGCCGTGTTGCTTTTAAAGGGCCCGCGGCACCGATTTTACATCAGTTATTAGGCGGCGTACGCGCGGCTATGGGTTATACGGGATCGGCCACAATCGGTGATCTGCATAAAAATGCGCGTTTTGTGAAAATTACAAATGCCGGTCTGCGTGAAAGCCATGTGCATGATGTGGCGATTGCCCGTGAAGCGCCCAATTATTCAATGCCGAGCTAGTCCATGCGTCTTGGCGGTCGAATACAGGCCTCGATTGAGGTATTAGAAGATATTTTGAACCGCCGTACGCCTGCGACGTTAGCATTGCGGGACTGGGGCAAAGCTCACCGTTTTGCGGGCTCAAAAGATCGTTCGGCGATTGGTAATATCGTCCATGATGCGCTTAGACAAAAATCGTCTATTGCGTGGCGTATGAATGACGATAGCCCACGCGCACTGGCATTCGGAACCTGCGTTTTCGGACTGGGTATGCGAAGTGGAAAATTATCAGCGGATTTTGAAACCGATAAATTTGCCCCAAGCCCTCTTACGAAAGACGAGGTCCAAAAGCTCGAAGGTGTGATTAAACTGGATGACGCGCCGGATTGGATCAAAGCGGATGTGCCCGAATGGCTTTGGCCTGCATTTCAGAATAACTTTGATGAAGACGCTGTTGCTGAGGGAATAGCGCTAGCCAAAAGGCCACCTTTTGATATTCGGGTCAATCGGATCAATTCTGATCCTGGACAGGCTTTTGATGCATTAAAGTCTTATGGGGCTGCACCGTCTAGTATTTCTCCAACCGGTATTCGGTTTGAGCCTATCAAACACATAAATGATCGACATCCTAATTTGCAATCAGAGGCAATTTATCAAACCGGAAAAATCGAAATTCAAGATGAGGGATCGCAAATCGTAAGCCAGCTGATCAATGCCCAATCTGGAGATCGAATATTGGATTATTGCGCGGGCGGCGGCGGAAAATCTCTGGCGATAGCCGGCGAAACAAATAACCAAGCAGAAATTCTGGCTTTTGATATCGACAAACGCCGTTTGGCCCCGCTTTATCAACGCGCTCAAAGAGCGGAGGCAAGCTGTGTCAAAGTGATCGAACCGCCGGCGCAAAACCTATCGACGCATTTAGGTAAAATGGATAAGGTCGTCATTGACGCACCGTGTACAGGGGTCGGCACATGGCGTCGAAAACCGGATGCAAAATGGCGATTAAATGAATCGGCGCTAGAACGTCGGATCAATGAACAGACCCAAGTCCTTGAACAAGGCTCGCAATATGTCCGGGCTGGGGGATTACTCTTTTATATAACCTGTTCCATGCTCGCGGAAGAGAATGAAGGGGCTGTATATCGATTTTTGGATGCCCATGAAGGTTTTACTCTGCTCTCCGCTGGCGAAGTGTGGGAGGAACGATTCGGAACCAATGCTCCAAAGCCATGGTCTTCAGATGGATGCTCGTTGACGCTAACTCCGGCTTCAACGCAAACTGACGGTTTCTTTTTTGCCGTAATGGAAAAACAATAAGGATTGAAAGTGGCGGATACTCACGAAAAACTCCTGATCATAGACTTTGGATCACAGGTCACAAAACTGATTGCACGGCGGGTACGCGAAAGCGGTGTCTATAGCGAAATTCATCCCTTTAATCAGGTCGATGAAGCGTTCATCCGCAATTATGATCCCAAAGCGATCATCTTGTCAGGTGGTCCAAACAGTGTCTTTGGCGATGCCAGTCCGAAAGCAGATCCATATGTGTACTCATCCGGGCGGCCCGTTCTCGGTATTTGTTATGGACAGCAATTAATCTGTGACGCGCTAGGCGGCTCGGTTTCACCCGCGAGCGAGCGTGAATTCGGTCGGGCCTATATGTCCATTTCCAAGCTAAGCCCACTATTAAGCGGGGTCGGCGATATTGGGGATCAGACCCAGGTTTGGATGTCACATGGAGATCGTGTCGATAGCATTCCGCAAGGGTTTGAGGTAATCGGGCATTCAGAGAACGCACCGTTTGCGGCCATCGCAGATGAAGGCCGTAAAATGTATGGCGTGCAGTTCCATCCAGAAGTCGTGCACACTCTAGCGGGCGCGCAAATGCTACGAAACTTCACTCACAATATATCCGGTTTTAAAGGCGATTGGACTATGGCCGCGTTTCGCGGTGAAATGATCGATAAGATCAAAGCCCAAGTCGGTGACGGCAAAGTTATCTGTGGTTTGTCCGGTGGGGTCGACAGTTCGGTCGCAGCCGTTTTGATCCATGAAGCCATCGGTGATCAATTGACTTGTGTTTATGTGGATACAGGCATGATGAGGAAAGGGGAGTCCGAGCAGGTCATTTCTCTTTTCTCTCAACACTACAAAATTAACCTGGTCCATGTTGACGCCAGTGATGAGTTCCTTGGACTTCTGGAAGGCGTTAGTGATCCTGAGAGAAAGCGTAAGATCATTGGTGGCACATTTATTGACATCTTTGAACGCGAAGCCAAGAAAATCGGTGGCGCCAAATATCTGGCACAAGGAACCCTTTATCCAGACGTGATCGAAAGCGTGTCTTTTGATGGGGGTCCATCCGTTACGATCAAGTCACATCACAATGTCGGTGGATTACCGGAACGCATGGATATGGAATTGGTCGAACCTTTGCGCGAACTCTTCAAAGATGAGGTTCGAGACCTTGGTCGAGAACTGGGTCTCCATGATGATTTTGTGTCCCGCCACCCATTTCCGGGGCCCGGCCTTGCGATACGTTGCCCAGGTCCAGTTTCGAAAGATCGTTTGGATATTTTGCGAGAGGCTGATGCCATTTATCTAGATCAAATCAAAAAATACAACCTTTACAATGAGATATGGCAGGCTTTTGCAGTAATCTTGCCCGTACAAACGGTTGGCGTTATGGGGGATGGACGTACCTATGAAAATGTTCTGGCTTTGCGGGCGGTGACCTCAACTGATGGTATGACGGCGGATTATTACCCTTATACTCATGATTTCCTAGGCGAAACGGCTACACGGATCATCAATGAAGTCCGCGGAGTTAACCGTGTGGTCTATGATGTAACCTCCAAACCGCCAGGCACCATAGAATGGGAATAATTATCGGCTTTTTTCACGATATTAACGAATAAAATTGATAGTATTTTCAAAAATTAGAAAAAAAATGAATTAATTCAATAGAGTGAATTCGGGTCTTGATCCTGTAATTTTTGCTTGGCCTTAACTATTCTATGTCCCGATTTTAAGGGGATCGAAACACCATTTTGCTAGATTAATCCTAAGCGGCAAAGACCGCAATCTGGTGTGAATGGTATAATGAACGCAATTAAACATATCGCGTTGTTTTGTGGGATTGTCTTGCTGGCAATTGGGGTTATTCCCCAGCCAGCGACGGCAAACCAAGAAAATATTGTCTTTCTGGATATTCCAGAAGGCGATACCTCTTTTATAGTGGACGAAGCAAAAAGCATGGCCTGGTGGGTTACCGGTGAATGCAAACGTCCATTGCCTTTGGAAAAACGTAAAAACAATAAAAAACAAACCTTTACGTCCATTAAGGCAAGTAAAAACGTCAATATTGGATCGCGCCAGATCAAGCTTTCACAGCAATTTAGGTTTAACCTGGCGCCATCTCAGGCATCTGTTGATGTCTATAGCTCCGTACGCGGCGGCTGGTCATCCATTGCTGTGGAGGTCAATGAGACCTGCACACAGGAACAAACCTGTCGGGCCCGTATGGAGCTGCCCGAGTGTTAGTTCCATTTAAAAATCCAATTAAAACAATCAAATATCAGTCATTGTTGACATTTTTTATTAGCAATCTGATCTGTTTGTTCTGTTTATTCAGCCCGGTCTTTGCACAGGAAGCTCAAGAAGCTGCGATTACACCAGACGCAGCGGAGTCGATTGTCAAAGACCGGCTGATCGCAGAAATAGATCCTAACATCATAGTAAAATTAGACGGCGACACCCTTGAAAGCACGCAAGTACATCGTGATCAGGACGGGGCGCTTTATGTCAATGCGATGCCTATTTTCAGCGCTTTGGACAATGAGTTCGAATATGACGAAGCCAAAAAAGCGCTAATCGTACGACGTAGCCAGGACGGTGTAGTTATGGAACTTTACACCGATACCGGCATCGTCAAGGCAAATGGCAAGGCTTTGGGAAAGCTTCAGGTATATGGTGAGGTTAGCCAGGATCAATATCTGCTTACCCCCAATGCAATCGCAGTTTTGTCCGGTACAAATTTAAAATTTGATCAGGAACGTCAAGAGTTTCTGTTTGAATTAGATCCGCGCTTGAAGGTCGCGACCGGGTTCGAAATTTTCGTCAATGATATTGCCCTCGGACATTTAGAGCCTGCGCCTAAATCTGTCGGGCCGGTCCTGATTTTGCCCTTATTGCCAATCGCCGAAGCTTTAGGCCATGATGTATCGGTCATTGAAGGTGGGGATGTTGTTCGCGTGCGCCGCGCTCAGGACAGTGCGGTCTTATCGCTGAATATGACAACCGGTCTCGTAAAGCTTCGTGAAAGTCCCTACGGAATTACCAAAGATATAAGCTATATTGATCCGACCAATTTGCTGCTGCCGGTCAATGCGATCGAAACGCTGACCGGGACACATGTCTCCGTTGAAGGCGGTTCTAACCGAATTGATATTAACCTGGATGATTATCTTGATGGTGCCGTAAAGCCGGAAACCAGTGTTGATGAACAAACGAAGAATACGCCGTTTACACCAGAACGTTTAAGTTTTCATCTGGGGCCGGATACAGTAAATACCATTACCGGAGATTTCAGGGTCAGCAAATTTAATGGTCAGCTCCGTTATGAAATCCCGGATCTTCCGAGCAATATAAAAGAGGCAGAGCCCAGTTGGCTCAGCCTGGATTTTGCCCATGTGGACGGGGCCAGGGGTACCATTGGCGATTATGCTGCCGACTTCCGGGAATTAGAGGGGGTCGGCCTTCGACGTATTCGAGGGGTATCCGGCGTTAAAGAGCTGAAGACCGGCCGTTTGGCTGTTGCGGCCGGGGTTCCTGCCTCAGGCGCCAAATTTGTCTCGGGCGATCAAAGTCGGCTGACCTTCTCTGGTGCCGCTGCGGGCGCGCGTTATGCCAGTGTCGATGGCTGGGAAGCTGGGGCAGCCTATAAAAAAGATGGTCTAACCAATGATCAAATGGCCGTATTATCCGCTATCAGCGGGCGACTGGGCCGGATCAAGGACAAAAAACTGCAGTGGGATGCCCGGGCGGATCTGGGGTATTTCAACGGTTCGGCGCGTGAAAAGTCTGTTGATCTTCGCTTGCATGGCTTGGCGCGTTATGATGCCAATGAGAACGTAATCATTGACGGTTTTGTGCAATATGACGGCGCCGAGTTCCTGCGCTCTGATCTAGACGGGGAAGACCGTGATGCTGATATCACCAATGCTTTGGATCCTGATGCCGATATAACCGAGGTTGAAACCGCTATACCGGAAACCCGACAGCGGGGGCTGGATCAAGCAAGTGTAGGTGCGTCCGTACGATTTACGCCGCGCGAGAATATCGAGTTTTTAAATAATCCGGCGGCATCATTGCGGGCGCAAACCACCAAAAGCGGTGTTCTTGTGGGCGGCGACGGCGCAACGACTTCATCCTTCGGGGCAAGCGTTTCAACAGGGATTGCCGATTACGGCGTGAACGTATCGGCTGATGCGACCGTATATTCCACAGATTATGATAACGGCGCGCCGGGTGAATCCGGCTATCAGGTTTCAGCGCGCGCTTATAAACGCTTCAAAAAATTCACTGTTCGCGGTCAATACACGCAAGACAAACGTACGAACCGGTCTTTACGGCAGCGCGGTAGTGTCACGGTTTCAGGCTATACCCATAATGTGCCAATACCGAAAAATGCTAATTTAAGCCTGTCCCCCACGGCTTCAGCTCTTTGGAATGGTGATGATGTCTCATTACGCGGCGGTGTTTTCGCCAACTTCCATTCCGGTGATTTGTTAGGTGAAAAAACCAAGCTCGACGCAAGTCTTGGGGTTTTACAATCCTATGCGCCCGGTACCAATAATGAAATGGACAAATTCCTGACCGTGACGCTTGGCCGGCGGGTCAGGCTTGGCAAGAATATGGCCGTGGGTCTTTCTTATCGCAATAATTTGGAGGGCGAACAACGGCTTGGCCTGATCCTCGATGGTCGCTTTGATTTTAACGAAAAGCGTAAATACGCCAAAACCAAGGATGGCCGTGGTGTTCTAAAAGGTCGGGTGTTCCATGACAAAAACCGAGACGGCGTTCAACAGGAAGGGGAACTCCCTTTCCCACGAGCGCTCGTACGCGTCAAAGGTTCCCGACTAGCTTTGCGTACGGATAATCTTGGTTATTTTACCATTCAAAACATCAAAGAAGGCATTTACGAGGTTCGAGTTGATGGACGTAGTCTGCCGCTTGGTTTTGCTGTGGCTGATGACGCGCAACTTAAGGTGTCTATCCAGGACGGATTTATCACTGATTTGCAAATGCCTGTTGTCCAACGCGGTCAAATTCGCGGCTTTGCCTATTCTGACGCCAATTTAAACGGAATATACGATAGCGGCGAAGATCGCATTGAAGGCGCAAAAATTCTTTTAAAATCAAAAGGAAGCGACGAAATCATCGAGCATGCTTATTCGACCAGTTTTGGTCAATACGCTTTTGATGACCTTCCAGCAGGGGCATATGACGTGGTGGTCAATCCCAGTGAAAAAATGGGTATCGAAGCCGCATTACCTGTTTCAATCGAACTTGATCCTGAAACCGATTTAATGGTCAAGATCAACGTACCGCTTCACAAGAATATAGAAGTGAAGCTCGTGGAGAACGATCCCGCACGAGCCCCGCCTCAATCGAATACCATGGTGCCGGACACAAATGGTCCGGCCCCACCATAACTAAAGGCGGGCCTGGCCCGCCTTTTTTTTTATCTAAATTTTGAAAGTGCCTAGCACTTATAATATAGATCGAACTCGACCGGATGCGGATGCATGTTCACGCGGTGAACTTCTTCCATTTTCAGGTCGATATAGGCGTCAATCTGATCGTCATCAAAGACACCGCCAGCTTTCAAGAAGTCACGGTCCGCATCCAGGGCTTCGAGGGCCTCACGAAGTGAACCGCAAACTTGTGGAATATTGGCAGCCTCTTCAGGCGGCAGGTCATAAAGGTCTTTATCCATGGCCTCGCCTGGATCAATTTTGTTTTTGATGCCGTCCAAGCCAGCCATCAGCAAGGCCGTATAGGTCAGATATGGGTTACCTGCCGGATCTGGGAAGCGAACTTCCAATCTTTTGCCTTTTGGTGAGGCCGTCCAAGGAATACGGATAGAAGCTGATCGGTTGCGAGCAGAATAGGCGAGCATGACAGGGGCTTCAAATCCTGGCACCAGACGCTTATAGGAATTTGTCGATGCATTGGCAAAAGCGTTGATCGCACGGGCATGTTTAATCACACCGCCGATATAATACAGGCACTGTTTTGACAAGCCAGCATATTCATTCCCTGCGAAAAGCGGCTTATTATCTTTCCAGATCGACATATGCACATGCATGCCGGTTCCGTTATCATTCCACATTGGCTTTGGCATAAAGGTTGCGGTTTTGCCATAAGCATGCGCCACGTTGTGAACAATATACTTATATAGCTGCATATTATCGCCCATTTCCAGCAGAGTGGCGAATTGCATGCCAAGCTCATGTTGGGCTGGTGCGACTTCGTGGTGATGTTTTTCAGGGCGTAGATTAAGCTCTTCCATAATGGTGAGCATTTCTGATCGCATATCCTGGGCTGAATCCACTGGCGGGACAGGAAAATAACCGCCTTTCGGGCCAGGGCGATGTCCCATATTGCCGCCCGTATAATGTGTACCTGTATTTTGCGGTAATTCAGTGGAATCGATTTCAAATCCCGTCACGTTCTGGTCTGTATTCCAACGGACGTCATCAAAAACGAAAAATTCAGCTTCTGGGCCGAAATAAACCTGGTCTCCGACCTTGGCGGCTTGCATATAGGTTTGAGCGGCTTTGGCGGTGCCACGCGGGTCTCGGTTGTAGGGTTCGCCCGTATCCGGTTCGAGAATATCGCAAAATAGTGCTAGAGTGTCTTGCTGATAGAAAGGATCCATTTTGGCAGTGGATGGATCGGGCCTTAACACCATATCGGATTCATTGATGTCTTTCCAACCCCCAATGGATGACCCATCAAACATTGTTCCGTCTTCAAACAGGTCTTCGTCGACCAGATCAGAATGAAAGGTAACATGTTGCATTTTCCCGCGCGGGTCGGTGAAACGCAAATCCACGAATTTGATATTTTCGTCCTTGATTTTCTTTAGAACTTCGTCTGACATTTTAAAATTCCTTTCTCAGAAAAAGTATAATTACTTGGATTAAAGTGCTTCTTCACCGGTTTCACCGGTGCGAATTCGAATGGCCTGGCTGACATCGGAAACAAATATTTTGCCGTCGCCGATTTTACCTGTTTTGGCAGCTGTTTGTATGGCCTCAAGCGCCGGTTCGACCTGATCATCGGCAACCACTAGTTCCAATTTCAATTTTGGTAAGAAGTCGACGACATATTCAGCCCCGCGATAAAGTTCGGTGTGGCCTTTTTGACGTCCAAACCCTTTTGCTTCGATTACGGTCATGCCCTGCAGACCAACTTCTTGTAACGCCTCCTTCACGTCATCTAGCTTAAACGGTTTGATAATGGCTTCGATCTTTTTCATAGTCGTCTCCATGGGTTCGATTTTGCGCAGGGTAATGATTTGATTTGAAAACTGAGTCGATAAGGATGATTCCTTAAGGCTTGTTTTTGAGTTTGAAATGCCAGGATTGCACAATTCCTCACCATCATAACAGGGTGTGATGAAAATTTGTGCATAACCCCTGTCAATATTTTCATAATGTTATGGGTTGAAGTTCGAAGGGGTTACGCTAATTAGGCCAGTTCCATCGGAGGGAAATCGACATGAGCAGTAAGAGCCCAAAGACGACCGGACGGTCTTATATCACGGATCAACAGGCCTTGGACTTTCACGCAAAGCCAGTTCCAGGGAAACTTGCATTACTGCCCACTAAGCCTATGGCTACCCAAAGAGATTTATCATTAGCCTATTCGCCAGGCGTGGCGGTTCCCGTTGAGGAAATCGCTAAAAACGAAGATCTGGCGTACGACTACACGTCGAAAGGCAATATGGTTGCCGTAATTTCCAACGGCACAGCAATATTGGGGCTCGGAAATTTAGGAGCCGCAGCGTCCAAGCCTGTTATGGAAGGGAAGTCGGTCCTGTTTAAACGGTTCGCCGATATAGATTCCTTTGATATCGAAGTCGAAGAAGAAGATCCCGAACAGTTTATCGAATGTGTCCGACGTATTGGACATACTTTTGGCGGGATCAATCTGGAAGACATTGGTTCGCCGGAATGTTTTATCATCGAACAACGTTTACGTGACGATCTGAACATTCCCGTCTTTCATGACGACCAACATGGAACCGCTATAATTGCAACCGCGGGTTTGATTAATGCCTGTGATCTGACGGGTCGAAAGTTTGAAGATATTAAGGTCGTTCTTTCCGGTGCCGGTGCAGCTGGCCTCTCTGTGTTGGGATTGATTAAGCGCCTGGGTGTCAAAGATGAAAATGCCATTGTCTTGGATAGCAAGGGCGTCGTTTATCGGGGTCGAAAAGAGGCCATGGACCAATGGAAAGCCCCGCATGCCATAGATACGGATAAGCGAACCCTCGAAGAAGCTATGGTAGGCGCAGATGTATTTCTAGGGCTCTCTGTTGCAGGAATTGTTTCACAAGACATGGTCAAATCCATGGCCAAAAATCCAATTATTTTTGCCATGGCCAATCCCGACCCCGAAATCACCCCTGAAGATATCAAAGCTGTGCGAGATGATGCCATTATTGCGACTGGACGCTCTGATTATCCAAATCAGGTCAATAATGTTCTTGGCTTTCCTTATATTTTTCGCGGCGCCCTGGATGTGCGGGCTCGCAATGTAAATGAAGAAATGAAACTGGCCTGTGCGCAAGCCTTGGCCGATCTGGCCCGGCAAGACGTACCTGAAGAAGTTGCGGCAGCCTATCACGGCAAGCGTCCGAAATACGGCCCCGACTATATTATTCCGGCTCCATTTGATCCACGCCTGATATCCGAAATTCCGCCATACGTTGCGCAAGCGGCCATGGATACGGGGACAGCCCGTAAACCAATCGAGGATATGGAAGCCTATAAGCAATCACTGGCGCGTCGTCAGGACCCGACAGCGGCGCTTTTACAAGGCATAGCGGCATCGGTCCAAGACGATCCAAAAACCATTGTGTTTGCTGAAGGCGAAGAACCTGCGGTTATTCGTGCGGCCCAGGCTTTTCAACAACGCGGGCTTGGCAAGGCGATTTTGATTGGTCGAGAAAAGCCGGTCCGGGATAATATGCAATTGCTCGGTATCGAAAATCCGGAAAACCTGACAATTCTCAATGCCCGTCTTTTCGATCGTAACGCAGAATTTGTCGAGACGCTTTACGGGAAATTGCAGCGTAAAGGGTTTTTACGTCGGGATGCTCAGCGCCTTGTAAACAATGACCGGAACGTGTTTTCATCGTTAATGCTGCATCATGGCCTGGCTGATGGTATGGTCACGGGTGTCACTCGAAGCTATGACATCGCGCTTAGCGATGTGCGCATGGTTCTATCGCATGATGCCTATGAGCGAACCATGGGCGTTTCCGTGGTGATTAATAAATCAAGAACATTATTTATCGCCGACACGAATATCACTGAATTTCCGGACGCCGAGGCTTTAGCAGACATTGCCGAAACCACAGCCGGGTTTGCAAGACAGTTTGGATTTGATCCTAGGGTGGCCTTGGTGTCTTATTCAACATTTGGCAACCCCATTGGTGAACGCACCGAAAAGGTGAGGGATGCTGTCGGTATTCTCGACGATCGTGACGTAGATTTTGAATATGAAGGGGATATCGCCGCCGATGTGGCCTTGGATCCGCTGCATTCGCTGACATACCCGTTTTCCCGATTGACCGGCGCCGCCAATGTTTTGGTTATGCCGGCTATTCATTCCGCCTCGATTTCAACCAAGCTGTTAAAATCAATGGGAGGGGCGACTGTATTAGGCCCGTTCCTGACCGGTTTGGAAAAGCCAGTTCAGATTTGTCGCCTGGGCGCAACAGCTTCTGAAATAACTCAGATGGCCACGCTGGCCGCTTTTGCTCCGTCTCATCGGGAATAAAGAGAGAATTGTCTAAGACACTAAAAACCAATGTCTTAGAAGGATCGATAACCAAACATGTATTGCGCATGTTGGGGCCGTTCTCGATCGCGATTATCGCGCTAATTTCGACGGGGATTGTGGATACGATTTACTTAGGTCGCCTGACAGATCCAGAGCGTCCAAATCTGGCTATTATGGCGCTCGCTGCGCTGACCTTTGCTTTTCCAATTACCTTTACGGGTAACAGCGCCAATATCGGCCTCGGGGCTGGGACCATGTCCGCCGTATCTCGGGCTTTGGGGGAAGGGGATATTGAACGGGCCAAGCGCCATGGAGCGGCCGCTATTTTACTGGCCCTGACAACCATGACGATTTTAGCCGGCATAATGATTTTAGCGGCTCCAACCGTCTTAGGGATTGCGGGTGCTCGAGACGAAGTTTTTCAGATGACTATGAGTTATCTGGCAATTTCATTGCCAGGGCTGGTCATCGTGTCCGTTGCCTCTATGAGTAATAATATTTTACGAGCACGCGGGGAGGCGGCTCTCCCAAGCTCGATAATGATCCTAGGCGCCTTGATTAATATAATTCTGGATCCGTTTTTAATTTTTGGATGGGGGCCTTTTCCACGGCTTGAAATTCAAGGTGCTGCGATCGCGACTCTCACGGGCAATATAATCGCGGCCTGTTTTGGATTTTATATCGTCTTTTTTAATCGAAAAATTGTCAGTTTTGCGGAAATGACTTTGGGATCAATTCGCCGAGCCTGGGGGATCATCGGGCAGGTTGCTTTGCCGGCTGCTGGCACCAATATCATCGTGCCTGTCGCGACATTTATAGCTGTTGCCATAATTGGCGTGACATTAAGTGAAACCGATGTTGCCGCCTTTGGAGTGGCCAGTCGGGCAGAGCTGATCTCTGTCGGCATGCTATACGCGCTCAGTGCCTGTATCGGCGCCATAACCGGGCGCAATGGTGGAGCAGGGAACACGGAACGCGTAAGAGAAGCTTTCCGCGTGTGTTATTTAATTTGTTTGGTTTGGAGCACAATCATGGCACTGATTATGGCCGTGTTTGCCGATCAAATAGCCCATTTGTTTACGAGTGATTTGACCTTGATCGAAAAAATCAAACCTTATTTCTATATCGTGCCTGTGACGATATTTGCTTACGGGTTCGTTTTTGTCAGTGCAGCGGGCTTGAATGCGCTTGGCCGGCCGATTTACGGTCTGATTTACACCATTATCAGATCCGTAATCCTCTATATTGGCTTAATATGGATCGGTGTAACATTCGATGGATTACGAGGTGCATTTTTGGGCGTTGCCGCCGCGAATTTGATTTCAGGTATTTTGGCGGCGGGATGGACTTGGTTTAAGGTGCCAATGACGGCCAAAAAAAGCTGATATATTGGTCGCAAATAGTTGCAAAACAGGGTTGACCGATCAGCGAATTAAGGGCAAACCGCCGCGACCAATCACACAGATATCAAGTGCGGGTGTGGCGGAATTGGTAGACGCGCTGGATTTAGGTTCCAGTGCCGCAAGGCGTGGAAGTTCGAGTCTTCTCACCCGCACCATTTACCCTTCTAGAATAGTCCATTCGCAGTATAGCTCTATTCGTGTCATTAGACAAAGTTCCTAATAACGTGGCCCGCTGATAATATTTATTTTGCCCAAGGCCTCTCAAAATGAAAGCTAAGGCTAGCTTATCTTTAAAAGAGAACATTATCCTATAAAGGTGAGGACTTTAGAATCGAAAATATTGTAAATTTTTGATCTTATGGAAATTAATCATGGTTCATTTTGCATTCTGAGAACGAACTCACTTCCGGTTTTTAATCGTTTCCCTCAATGAGAACAGACGCACATGTTCCTTTGCCCGGTGTTGATTCTATCTCAAATTTATAACCCTGTTCGTCAGACTTGGTTTTTACGAGGTGCAGACCCAAACCTGTTCCCTTTGACTTACTTCCTTTTTCATAGGGGGCAAGATACGTCTCTATCTCTTCTTCAGACATGCCCGGGCCAGTATCTTTTACCGAAATTTTCAACCCTTTTTCTGTCTTGTGTCCACTTAAAACAATACGCCCTTCTTCCGTATGCTTGATTGCATTGGAAACCAGGTTTGACAAAACTCGCATTAGGTCCACGGGGTCGGTTTTGACCATGCCAGTCAGAGGACTATATTCAAATTCAAGCCCCTTAGCTTCGGCTTCAGGTTTAAACATGCGTGCAATATTGTCCGTCACAATGTGTGCCGAAAAATTCTCGTCAGGAAGTTTACTCGATTGTTTGCTTCCGCTTTTATTGGCCCCCAAATTTTCCTTCGCCAAAGATTCCAGATAGTCGAGTGCTTGGCCCATTTCGACGGCCTTGTCCTTATCCTCTGTCATATTGTTTGCAATCGCAGAACGCAATGATGTCAGGGGCTGCAGTAAATCATGACTAACCGAAGTAAGTTGATCGCGGCGTTTATTAGACTGTAAGCGAACGCGCTCGTATTCGGTTTCGGTATTCCGTAATTTCTCTGACAAATGCAATTTATCCTGCGCGGATTGTAGTTCTGCGGCGATAGCGAGATCACGCTCCTTTTTTACACCACCGGCTCGGATCGCCATAGCAACGGCAAAGGCAGTCGTTTCTGAAACCATTAATACAATAAGGGGATAATGTGCGGTGTGCAAAGCTATGAAGTCAGAAGTCAGCGAGGTCGGCAAAAAGAACATCGCTATTGTTAACGCGATAAATATTAGTCCGCTGATTGCAAATGGAATGCCGCCTTTTTGTCTTGTTTTCACTCCAATCCAACAGGTTGTAAGATGCAAAACGCAAAATATCGGCAAGACGCTGTAGCCGAAAAAATTCAACCAAGTGGACGAATTAAGCGGCTTGGCAAAATTCAAAATTGAATACACCGCGCACATGCCAATAAAAGCCCGGACAAGTAAATTATATCTAGGCGCATTTTTCTTCAAGTCTATAAGGGCTTGGCCAAACATAACCATTGTGGCCAAAAGAGGGTAAAAAAGCGTGTCCCAAACCTTCGCCGCAAAAAGTTGATTGTTGGGAAAAAAATAGGGCACCAATCGACCTGTAAGGCCAAGATAGAGCCCGACACTACACAATAAATAAGCAATAAATGTCAAGCTGATCCATCGACCAAAAAACGAACTCAACAATAATGTGAAGGCGGCCGCCGCGAGGGCCAATCCGACATATAACATAGAGATTGTTTGGTCATTTCGGCGTTGTTTATAAAAATAGTCTAGGTTTGAAATCGTCGGTGAAATCGCTTCATGAAATAGTCCGGAATAGTGAATATAAATTTCGGCTTGTTCACCCGGATCCAAATTTAAATCAGCACTAATATGACGCCCTGGTACAGGCCGAGATGAATAACTGTCGTCCACACTATGTTCGAGCAGAACATCAATTTTACCATTTTCACGAACTAGAAAAATATTGATTTTATTAAAAACCTCTACCCGAGTGTCGAGTCGCCATGTACCGGCTCGGTTTTCTCCATTTTTTATTTTCGCAAAAAACCAAACCGGTAGTCGTTCAAATCCATCTGGGCGCGCGTCTGGTGCCAAGTCAAAGCCATCTACTTCTACTTGTCCCACGGATTTCCAGTGTTCGTATTGACGCGCGCCTTTCAGGTCGATCTTTTTTTCCAGGTCGAGTTCATAGACGCCGTGCAATCCTAACTCGACATTAAATTCAGGATTGCTGTTTAATACTATGATCGTCGGCTGGTGAGATTGATCGTTCGATTGTGCAGCACTCACGACCGACAGCAAGGCCACCATTAAAAATATAAGCGACAATTGAAACGCGGATTTCATTATATCATTTTTTCCACGCAGATCCCGTGGTGTCTATGGGGACAAATACCCATTGAATTTGACTGATTTTCATAGTTGCTTGTGTCCGTCGAGCAAGCCTTCCTTAAGGGCATAGACCATTAGCTCGGCAACACTGGTGGCGTCGAGTTTTAACATGAGGCTGGATCGGTGTTTTTCCACAGTGCGCTTGCTTATAGATAGTCGGTCAGCAATTGATTTGTTTTGATGACCGCTGGCGATCAATGACAAGACTTCGCGTTCGCGGTGTGTCAGCTGATCGATGTGGGGCGTGTCCGTTAGGATTTCCTGTACATCCGGCGCTATATATTTGCCGCCCATAAGGACGGTTTCAAATGCGGTGATCATATCCTCTTCTGGAGAGGATTTTAACAACATGCCTTCAACGCCCGCATCCAGCCATTCTCTCAATATCCCGGCCGACGTAAACCCAGTTAAAAGAACCACGCGTGTAGCTGGGCTCCAACGGCGGCAATCCGCTAGAACTTCGATGCCTTTGGCGTGAGGCATCGCGGCATCTAACACTGCCATATCCGGTTTGTGTAACTTCAAAAGCGCAATAGCGTCGAGCCCGTTTTCCGCCTCCGCAATAATTTTTGTATTGCGAATAGTTGTCAAAATATCTGCGATACCACGACGTACAATCAGATGATCATCCGCCAATAAGACTGTTTTTAATGCCTCAGAATTTTGATTGCCCACCTGAATGATCTCCTGGGAACACCATATGTGAATATGGAAGTCTCGAAAAGCGCTTTCATTCGGATATGTGACGATTTCTTCGAAGATTGTTTTTTGCCAATTGGGTATTTTTACCCATTTGTAGAATTTGGTTCGTGTCGCAAGTTGGATGGATAGTTTTATCAAATTAATGAGGGCGAACAATGCGAACTGTAATTTTACGACTAGAAAAAGTAGCGGGCAAGCTTGCCTTAAATATTTCCGGATTTGCATCGTCCCAACGTGCTATTGGAAAGGGCCTTGTGCTCAGCCTGTCCGAGTCTTTTATTAAGATTTGTGCTCTAACGCTGATTGTCACTTGCATATGGTTCGCACCTGCGCAGGCGCAAATGGACGCTGCACTGCCATTTAAGGAAGATGTAGCGCAAAGCGAACGAATGGCTATTGACGGAGTTTGGCGTGTTTCAACTATTAATAAGCGCCTTCGCATCGAGGCTGGACGCGCTTATGTCATTGACCCGTGGGTTCATGCATTCATCATGCAGGTTAAACCAGATATGGTTACCATACAGAATATTCAGCGTTTAGGGCCAGGTGTATTTATCGCCGATGATTTGCCTTTGATGGGGCAAGCCAGATTTAAACTCCGCCCGGACGGAAATTTGGATGCCCGTGTTGCAGGCGCATTTGGACCTGCAAAATACCAGCTTATCAAAGAAAATGTCGATGATCAGGCTGCGTTCCAGGCCGAGTTATCCGCGACAGATTTTGGAAGTGACGCTGACTTTGACAATGTCGGAACCCAGCCCGCTCAAAAACTTGAAACATGGCATGTGTTTGTTCAGAAGGCATGGTGTACCGGACGCGGGCATGAAGTGGCTTTGGTCAAGTCGGCGGAGGGAACAGTCTCAGTCGAAGCATACAAGGGAGGGAATTCCAGTAGACCCGTTACGACAGGCGATAAAAAAATCAGTGTAAAATGTAAGAGAAACTTCGACACAAAAACATACAAATATGACGACGGGGATGCTGGGCTTTTGGTCTTAACTGGAACCAGAGAACAAATTTCATCTTACATTTTGGATTATGAGCTAAGTGTAAGATACACGCCTAGCAATAGAAGAAAGCGCTGGGGCCACAAAAAATCCTTCAAGCGTCCCAACCCGTTAAAAAACGGTTTGGATGTAGGAAAAAGCCAGACTTTAAAATGGTTTGCAGGCATCAAGAACAAACCCGATGTCACAATGAAAGTGAAGTTCGAGCGGGTTAAGTAGGTTGTCCGTCTTGCACAAATCAAAGGCCAAAACCCTATTTACGATTTGGTTCTCCTTGGTCGCGCTGGTGCTCTCAAGCCCAGCGTACGGGCAAATGCCGGCGGCGTACCCAATGAAAGAGGATGTAGCCCCGTCCGAGGTATTACCAATCGACGGTATCTACAGAGTGTCAACGCTGGGAAAGCGAATAAAAATAGAACAAGGACGAGCTTACTACCTGGATCCGTGGACACAAGCCATGTTTTGGCGGGTTCAAGCCGGCATGGTTACATTGACCAATTTTAGTCGAACCGGTGCCGGTTTATATGTGGCAGATGATCTGCCAATGTCTGGAAAAGTCCAATTTACCATGGGTTATGATGGACAATTGAACGGAGTCGTCCATGGCCAAAAGTATAGCTTGAAACCTATTTCTGTGGCCAACTCCCAGGATTTTCTCAGTGAATTGACCTCAGCGCGAAAGGAGTCATCTGATAATAATGATCGCAGTCGAAACTCCGACACGATTGACGATTTGCCTGATTTTCTTAAGCAAGTTAAATCGGAAGCCATCGGTTTGAGCAATGATAAGCGCGGCGATGATCCCCAAACCTTCTTAACGACCTCTGATCTCAGCAATGATCGGGATACAGACTGGGAACAACAAAGCAATCGGGGCAAGACGGCATTTGCCCCCAAAGCTATACCCGTTGCCCAAGTGCCGACGCTTTTGCCGGAACGCATTTTCACCGGCTGCGAGATCAATGCTGAAGAACTACCGTCACTTGATCCAACATCAGAGCAATCAAACCGGGAACGGCTTTTGGAGGCCAGTGACTCAAATCATGATGATCGTTTGACTAAACGAACTTTCGCGAGCTTTGATATTAACGATGTTGAGGACTCACCAGAAAATATGGATGGTCTGTGTTGGAAACGTCTAGATGGAGTTTGGCGGGAACTTAAAGAAATTACTTTGGATCGTAGCAAAGATGATGGTGAGATTTGGGATGTAGAGGGAACGGAATTGGCGTCCCTTATGAATGGAAATTACACTACAACCAAATTTTTGGTCGTTGCGCCAAATGGTGTCAGTGATGATGAAATATGGATCGCGTCGGGACTCGGGGTTCCCGAGTTTACGTCCTTTGAGGCTATTGATGATGTACCGCTTGATGAGGCACTACGGCGTGGAGGCAGTCGTAAAGTTTATCAAGCCCGCGGGAAATCAAAGATCGGCCATAAGCTTGCTATTGATATAAGCCGGAGCGGTAGAATCCGTTTTAAATTGGACGGGAAGACTTTTTTACGTCCTGCTCCAGGTGTTTCGACGGCCGCCATGAACGCCCAAACGGAAATAAATGATGTCTTTCTTTTGGCCTATAATCTGGAGAACCTCTCGGCCAGTCGCAAGGGTTATGATGTTACGCAGCAAGATCCATTTTATTTACTTCAAAATCCGAAATTTGATGTGTTTGCTGAAGTCGATGCCAATAAATATGTTATATCCGAGAAACGCACTATACCTCTTGGTTTCACCCTGATCAAAGAAGACATGCAAGGAAATGTGTTTCGAAAAACTCTGGTGTCGTCGGAGCAGCAATTTCAGGAAACGATTTTAAACTCATTCGGTTCGGCGTCAAAATATAGCTTGAGCGGGGCAGCAAATACCATTTTATCAGCGGTTCCTGCATCCGGGCAATATGCAGATACGAGTTATGGCACTGGATATAAAAGTACGCAGCAGGCAATGCAATCGCTTAGAGCACGAAACTTTGTTGGCGAAGCTGTCGGCTATTCGCGAACAAAGAAATATGCACTTGTTGTGGATCATCCATTTGTAACTCTATCAGATGATTTTCTGGATGCTATTGAGGACGCTCGTCGATATGGCGACTATGAATCTATCATCGACAAGTTCGGCACACATTATCCCTATGCAGTGACATATGGTGCCAATGCCAAAATGACGTCCAAGGTTACCGACGAAGAATACGAATCTGCGGTGAGCAAGGCCGAAGGAAATGAGTTGGACGCCCAAAACACGATTATGGAATCTGGGATCAATAGTTATATGACGTCCAATTCTCAAAGCATGCAAGGAAACAAGGGCAATATGGGCAATGAAAACTCTACCTTCGTCGCCGTGGGTGGGAGTGGATCCTGGGATCAATCAGGATATTCTAGCGGTGAAACACCATATCCAATTATGCTTGACTTGCGTCCTATCGATGAATTGCTGAACCCCATCAATTTCCCAAATGAACCCGAAATTTACTCACAAGTTAGAGCGAACCTGGCATTAGCCGTCAATTACTATATCGCTGGAAATAGCCGTCCACTTCGAAATGAAAGTCTATTACCCGAAGTCAATTATATACCTGAACCGGATGCTAAAGAAGCGCCAATCGAAGAATGGCATATATATACGAAAACACTGAAATGTACTGACAAAGCGAAAATCCAGTTTGGATTCGTTGATGCGGTCGAAGGACGAATTTTAATAACAGCTAATGGCCCAAATGGACCAGCCGGGTTCGCGCCTTCGAAATCGATAACGGTCAAATGCCGCGATGAAACAAAAACAAAAAAGTATAAATATGAGGTTCCCTCAAAAGGCCTCCTTGTACTTAAAGGCACGCGCGATCAAATCGCAAAACATAAAATCAGTCTCGAACTGAATTGGAATTATAAGCCAAAGATTAAGTCACGGCGATCCAATAAAACTTACAAAAAATCAGTGCTGCAAAGTGGATTGGCGAAAGGGGAGGGCAAAACATACAGTTGGGGCGTTGGCGTAAAAGGCAAACCGAGTGTTTATCTTGGACTACGTATGGCACGGGTAAAATAATGGAAAAGGACCTTGTAAATATAAGAGGAAACATAATGAAAAAGATTGTATCAGCCATTTGCATAATGAGCTTGTGCTCTATGTCATCCTATGCGTCGGATTATGTACCAGACATAGCGGAATTTAATGGCGCGAGCTCAATATCCATTGAGCCAGATCCTGTTTTGTCACTTGAGGATGGGAATACAATTGAATTTTGGGCAACTCCCGACTGGACTGAAGAATTACAATATGATCCCGTAATGGTGTCGAATGCGGGAGAACAAGGGCCATCTTACATTGTCGCTATGTTAAGAGATCGAAGCGGCATTGGAGTCGTCTCCGGCGATAAGGAAGTTGTTGCTGCATTCGATTTCACAGATGGTGTTCTCCACCATATTGCAATTGTGCAAGGGGAGGGTCATTTGGCCATTTTTATCGATGGAAAGACTCGCTTGGTAACCCCCATGTCTTACGAGAAGCTCCCATCGTCCGGCTTTTGGATAGGAACGGCTGACGGAAAAACGTCCCCATTTATGGGAGCCCTGGCGCAATTGCGAATTTGGAATACTGCTCTCGATCTTTCCAGAATTATCGAATTTTCCGGGAAGGATATTTTTCCACCCGACTATGAAGACCACCCGGCCATAGATCATTTAGTCGCGATAAGCGACTTTTCAAATCGCGATTTACTCATTTCTCTTGGAACAAAGTAGAGGATTTTATGATACGCCCAAATTACATATTTATTATTTTGTCAGTTATGTTGTTACTGGTTCCAGTAACTGTCGATGCTCGGCCTTCGCCTCAAAATAGTCCAACAAAACAGCGTCCAACTCAGAAAGCTTCAGATTCAGCCCAGCGCAATAGGGCGCGACCTTCGCGATCTCCCGCGCAATATAGGGCCCCGCGCGGGATTTTGAAAGAAAGTAGTTTCAAGGCTGCCAATAGACGTGATGCGGGAAAGAAAATTAATCGCGTAGCACCAAAGAAATCCGTCAGTTTTGCAATCACAGGCGATAAACCCAAATCGATTTTGAAAACCCGAAAGTCATCAAATAGCAATAAAACTGTTTCATTTAGGTCGGGTACAAGCAGCTCAGTGCCACCACCGCCACCAGCTCCACCGGGGAAACCGATTCCGCCGGAAAAGCCATCTAAACCGATACCTCCTGAGCCACCGAGTCGTACGCAAGCTGGAACATTTCCCCCCACAAACCCTAGGCCTCAAGCCGGGCGATTTGAACCTATCAACCCTAGGCCTCAAGCCGGGCGATTTGAACCTATCAACACTAGGCCTCAAGCCGGAAATTTTGATCCAGTTCAACCTAAAACAACATCGGAGACACGGACATCTCAACGTCCTGGAAGTGAACTCCGAGTGGTCGGCCAGAACTCCTTACGAGGTGCTGTTGATAGCGCTGGTGTCCCGCGTGAAAAGGTCGTGTTGGACGGGCCAACTGCAAATAATACTTTAAACAACGCTGCTACAAGGTTTCCCCTAAACCCTGATACAGGGAAGCGCGAATTACCGAAGGAGCGAAATTGATATGTTAGTGTGGACAATTTATTGCCGTGCTTTAATTGTAGCTGCGTTATCTTTATGCACCTTGGGGCTAACCGCTACGGCAGGTGAGTTTCCAGATGTCTTAGAACTTGATGGTCAGAATGGACTGTCTTTTCCTCCTCACGACGCTCTAAACCTGATTGACGGTAATACAATCGAATTTTGGCTCATGCCTGATTGGACGGAAAATCCGGGCTATGATCCGGTGATTTTGTCTAATGCAGGGCCAAATGGACCGCTTTATTTAATCGCAATGCTTCGAAATCGTGACGGCCTATCGCTGAGTATAGAGAGCAATGATTATATTGTTCCGTTCGATTTCACCGACGGGTTAATGCATTTTGTGGCGATCGCAAATCTCGGCGACTCGATTATGGTCATGGTCGATAATAAAATGAGCGGCGACTTCAATGCTCAGTTTTCTGAAATGCCGTCCGCAGGCTTTTGGATTGGTACCGCAGATGGTGTTCAGTCGCCTTTCAAAGGGGCGATTGCAAATCTCAGGATTTGGGATTCGGTCGTAGAACCGGAGGATTTGATGACGTTTTCAAGGCGGCCAATTCATAGTGCCGTTGATCCACATCCTGATCTTGATCAACTCATTGGACAAGCAGATTTCGCAAATCGCACATTCGTTCTCCACGATTCATCTCCGGAATAAGAGAATTGGCTTAATGCCTTCATTCAAGAATAGAAAAGGAAAATAGACATGCTGGTTAGAAAACTATTTTGGCTCATAGCGTTGTCAGCGATATTAGTTTCGACAAGCTTCACGGCACAGGCGCGGCCAAGTAATATAAAACCTCGACCGATTGAGAAAGTGAATGCTCCTTTGACAAAACAGCAAGCTAAGCAAGCGTATAAATCAGCAAGGAAAAAAGCAAAGGCCAATCGTAAAATTCAACTGAAAGAACTGAAAAATATCGGAGGATTATACCGAACCGCAGACAACCGTTTGGCAAAACTTGAAAATCGAAAATCATCGAGCAATGGCTATGCAACAATATCAATTCCCAATAATGCGGAGAAACGACGTGAAATTGAAAATGCGCGCCAGGAAGTAAACAATCTTGTTGATCGATATCTGAAACAAAGAGACATTTATCGGACGGCAAAACGGGAACACGCAGCGATCAAAAAGCAATCTTGGAAAAAGTTCGGTTCGCGCGATTTAACGGCGGGCACATCGGCCGTCTCGCTTACCATACAGCAAACAGGTTCCGATATCGCATCCAGGAGGACTTCGGCCAGTGAAAATGTTGTGAGGCCAACACCTTCTAGCTCATCGATCAACGCTGGCACCTCAAACAATGCCTACACAACAACGTACGGGGCCTATGTTCCTCCGTCGACTGCTAGAAGTTACACTGTAAGTCCTAAAGGAGAAGTCGAAAGAGATTTGAAAAAACGTAATCGAAGATAACCTTAATTGGCTCGGAACTCGGAAATTAAATAAATTTGCTAAATAAGCGGAACCATATACTTACTTAATCGGGATTGCGGGCTACCTTATTTGAATGGCAAAAATAGGCCTCAAATACAAATTCACTCTAACACAGGGATTTAAGGATGAGGGGACATTGCAATGAAAATCTAATGTCCGAATTCGCAATCACTGGCAAACCATCATAAACTTTGACGAAAAAGGGGCTAGTAACTGAGAATTCTCACAAATAAAGAAAACCACCTGTCACGAGACAGAGTTAGCTAGACCTCCCGCCATTGAAATCATTCAGTTTTGACAAAGTTGTTTAGACTAAAATGTAAGATCACGAATTAAATTTGACCTTGGAAGGGACAAATTCCCACAAATAAAGAAAACGACCAATGACACTTGCCACTACAGAAGCAATTCGCATAATGTATATTATGAGAAATAACGAAGTCGCATTCTTTGTAAAAACAATTGGAATACAGTCACTTAAACTGTAATTGTCATGCCGTCATAAGCAACGTCAATGAGCGCTGGAAGTTCTGCGCTCAACGTCGCGTAGTCCATATCGATATGCATATTGGTCAGGATCAATTTGCTCGGTTTGGCGCGCGCGGCCCAGGCCAAGGTCCGGTCGGCATGGGCATGGGTTGGATGCTCATTGTAGCGTAATGCGTCCGTAATCCACACATCGACGCCTGTTATGCGATCAAAACTGGTTTGAGGTATATCCCAGACGTCCGGCGAATAGACGATTTTGTCATTAATTTTAAAGCCAAATGATGGCGTCGGCCCATGGCTAAGCTCGAGGGCTTCAAAAATGATGTTTCCGCCCGGGCCTTCAATCGTCATGCGATCTCCGTCTTTAAACAGAGGTTTAAGCTCCATAATCGGCGGATGAACCCTCCCCTCAGGCATTTCAAAAATGTAATTAAACCGTTGAAACAAATGATTTTTTGTGTGTTCATCCATATAGACAGGAATGCGATTGCGTTGCCGATAGGCCATAGCGCGCACATCATCTATGCCGTGGGTCTGATCGGCATGATCATGGGTGAACACCACCGCATCAAGGCGTTGAGTGCCCGCACGAAGTAATTGCTCGCGAAGATCCGGAGACGTATCAACGATGACTGTGGTTTTTTCACCATTTTTGGCGGTTTTTTCGACTAGAATTGAGCATCTGGACCGTCGATTTTTTGGCTCGTTTGGATCGCAAATGCCCCAATCCCCGCCAACCCGTGGGACGCCGCCAGATGAGCCACAGCCGAGTATAGTGACCGTGAGGCTCATTTTGGGACCTTTTTGGCCTTGGTGAACAGATTAAAAAACGCGTTTGTGGTGCGTTCAGCTGTTTCTTCCAGACTCCACCCCCGTATATCGGCCAGAGCCTGGGCGACCAAAGGCACATAGGCCGGCTCATTGCGTCGGCCGCGATGCGGAACCGGCGCCAGATATGGACAGTCGGTTTCAATCATGATCCGGTCCTCGGGAAGCCAGGACGCGATATCACGGACGTCTTGCGCGTTTTTAAAGGTCAGAATGCCTGACATTGAGAAATAACACCCCATATCAGCGGCTTTTCGCGCGAGCGTCTCGCCTGACGTATAACAATGTAAAAGCGCGGGGAATTCGCCCAATTTCATCTCGCGTTCGAGGATCTTAATCATGTCCTCATCCGCATTTCGCGTATGAATAATCAGCGGAAGCTGTGTTTCGCGAGCGGCTTCTATATGGGCTTGAAAATTGGTCAGCTGGACCTCACGATCGCTGAAATTATAGTGGAAATCCAGCCCGGTTTCGCCCACCCCAATAACTTTAGAATGATCACATAACGTTTTGATATCATTCGGTTTAATCTCGGGATTGTCCTTGGCGTCATGAGGGTGCGTGCCGATGCTCGCCCACATATTATCAAACCGCTCTGCCACAGCTATTGTCGCCTCGGCGTCTTTCAGGTTACAGCAGATATTAAGCATATAAGGGACATTCGCGGCGTGGGCGCGAGAAACGACTTCATCCAGATCATCGGCAAATTTCTCGCCATGAAGATTTACGTGACTATCGACAAACATTAGCGGGCCCTGATTGCGGCCAGAACATCCTGCATGACCGATTTCTTATCCATATTTATGGCGGATTCCCGGTTTTGCAAATGCACGACGCGCTCCCAATGCTGGCGCCAGTTCGAGGCGTCTTTTGGGATCGATATGGGCTTAAAGGCCGTGTCCCAATCTCCGGAATGGGCGTAAACCGCCTGAGATTTCAAAACATCCTGCAACGCATCCCAAAACAAGGCTCGCGCCGTATCCTGCCCTTGTCCGGCTAATGTATTGGCGATTTTCTGGTCAATCCTCGCGTCCCGGTTATCCAGACTATCGAGATAGCGCTTGAGCGGGCCCAAGACCGCATCCGCATTTCGCGCCAGAGACAAGGCCCGACCCGGCGCGCCACGACTGAGTTTGGCTGCGATTTTTAAGGTCTCTTCGTCCAGCTCAGCCGCTTGCGTTCGAAGCCAGCTCATGATTTGCGCTTCCGGCACTTCACGCAGGGATAAGGTTAGACAACGTGACCTGATCGTCGGCAAAAGACGTCCCGGATGATTTGAAATCAAGATTAATATGGCGCGCTCTGGGGGCTCTTCCAGAGATTTCAAAATCGCATTTTCGCTATTGCGGTTCATTTCATCCATGGAATCAATCAGGCAGACCCGCCAACCGCCCTCGGAAGGTCGCTTTGAAAAAAACTCGGTCAAGCCCCGGGCTTCGCTTACCGGAATTTCAGATCGAAGTTTCTTGGTCTTATGGTCATAGGGCCGGCGTAAAATAAACAGATCACCATGCCCCTGACTTTCTATCCGCTGAGACACTGGATCGCTGGCCGGAATATCCAGGCTGCTCTCCAATCTGGATTGTCCGCCTAAAATAGACCGTATCATGCGGTAAGCCAGCGTCGCCTTGCCAATACCAGGTTCGCCCGTGATCAGCCACGCATGATGCAGTCGGTCAGCCTTTCGTGCAGAAATAAATTTGTGCTCGGCTTTTTCATGGCCGATCAGCTCATAGATCTCTCGGGGATGCGCGCAACCTGTCGCGCGGTCTGCTTCAGGAAATTCGGGTGTCTCAACCTGTCTCATCGAGCAGCTTTTCAGATATCATCGGATAACGTTGGGCGAGAAAATACAGAATTCGGGTCTCAACCGCTTCCCGACTCGCGCTGGCGTCTAATACTTCAAAACGCGGTGTATTCTCCCGGGCGATTTCCGCAAAGGCCTCCCGCAAAGTATTGTGAAAAGCCATAGTTTCGGAATCAAACCTTGAGAGGTCTTCGCCCCGCATTTCAACGCGCTTCATGGCAAGCACAGGGTCCAGATCAAATAAAATGGTCAAATCGGGTTCAAACCCGTCCATGACAGCCATATGCACGGCTTTGACACGTTCCTTGCCTAGTTCCCGGGCATACCCCTGATAAGCCATAGAGGAATCGGCGAACCGATCACTGATGACCCATACACCCCGCTCAAGCGCCGGACGGATAAGTTTTTCAACATGATCGATGCGCGCGGCATACATCAAAAGAAGCTCGGTCATGCCCGACCAACGGTCCTGAGTACCGGACAGGACAAGATCACGAATGGCCTCAGCGCCAAAAGTTCCGCCGGGCTCCCGGGTTAACAGGGTTTCATAGCCCATGGCATTCAGCGTATCGGCAAGACGCTCCGCCTGGGTGGTTTTGCCCGTGCCTTCGCCGCCTTCAAAGGTAATAAATTGACCGCGTTCCATATTAGCCTCTTATGATGCCTGCCAGCGCACTCATCGCGCGCCCAAAAGCCGATTTTCGCTTTACATCAGATCCCGCATGAAGCGGATAGACCTGATCCGCGCGCCCCGGAACAGAAACGATCAGATCCGCGACATGTTCACCTTTGGCGATTGGCGCCGCAATCGTCTCTTTGGATTTTACGCGCAATTTAATGCTGTTAAATTCGTCGCGAGCCAGTCCGACCTTGATATCTCCAAATGCTTGCGCCTCAACTTTGTCCTGCCGCCCCATAAAGACCGGTACGGAATGAACCTTTTCGTCCTGCGCAAACAGATCATAAACTTTAAACTGATCAAAGGCGGCCTGCATCAGGCGCAGGCTTTCATCCCGGCGTTGGGCTTTACTATCCAGGCCATTGACGACCACGATCCGGCGTTGATCTCCTCTCTTGGCCGAGGCCACCAGACCATAACCAGAAGCCTCTGTATGACCGGTTTTCAGGCCATCAGCCCCTGTAAACCGTCCGAGCAAGGGATTGCGATTGCCCTGGGTAATGCCGTTCCACTTAAAACTGCGCTCGGCATATATGGGATAAAATTCGGCATAATCCCGGATTGTACGCTGGGCGAGCTTGGCCAGATCCAAAAGGCTGATATTGTGATCAGGATGCGGCCAGCCGGTTGAATTGCGAAACGTCGCAGATTTAAGCCCGATCTTGCGCGCATGTTCGGTCATCATATCCGCAAAGGCCGTTTCTGACCCGGCTATGCCTTCGGCCAATACAATACAGGCGTCATTGCCCGATTGAATAATCACACCGCGTAAAAGGTCTTCCACGCGCACGGAGGAGTTAAGATCGAGAAACATGGTCGAAGACCCGGATTTGGCACCGCCGCGCCGCCAGGCTTCTTCGCTGACCGGGAATTCTGTATCGAGGGTGATGGCACCGCTGCGCAATTGATCAAATATCATTTCAGCGGTCATGATTTTTGTCATTGAGGCCGGGGCGATCGGCCGTCTTGCATCTTTTTCGAATAAAATAACGCCGGTATCATAGTCCATTATAATCGCATGGGGTGCGGGGGTCTTAAATCCGTCGTCCTGTGCCCAGGCGGGCGACGATAATAAAAGGGCAAAAAGGAAAAATAATCGCGTCACAAATGTGTCCAAAGCCAGAATCAATAAACGCACCCAAAGGTGCGTCTATTAAATTCCACAGTCTGAGCCCGGGAACAAGCCCGCGGATTACTTTTGTGTATTTGTTTGCGTCTTATGAACGGCCGGGATCCACTTGGCGTCTGATTTTTCACGATCAGACCGGGCCATATGAATAGGGCCTTTGATCGTCAGTGTAACTACACCCTCATCCTGCGCTTTAGGATTAGCCTTAGGAATAGCCGGTAATTCCGGTAGCGCCACTTCGGCGCCGACATTAGGGGTTTCCATGACCAGTTCCGGTACGGGGCCCATAATATCAGGGACCTGCGCATAGGGGTTATCCTGTGGAAGGCCCGCCAAAGGTGCAGCTTGCTCGCGCAGTGGGCGATAGGCCTCGCGCTTGGCTTGGCTGTTTGTATCTGGTTCGCGGGTCAGGTCTTCGACGACTTGCTGCGGGGTTTCAACCACTGGCCGTTGAGGCGCTGGTTGATACAGGCGCCCGGCATCGGACGGATCAGCAGGGCCGGCATATTGCACCCGAACATTTCCAAGCCCCTTGGATTTCACGCCGAGGGCTGTGGCTGCGGCTTCGGACAAATCAATAATACGACCGCCAATAAATGGACCGCGATCATTAAGCCGCAATTTCAAAACGCGGCCATTATCAAGATTAGTCACAATCACATAGCTATTGAGCGGCAAAGTCTTATGGGCGGCTGTCATAGCGAGCTTGTCGTAAATCTCACCATTTGCTGTCGGCTTGCCATGAAATTTATCCCCATACCAGGACGCGACACCCTGTTCGTCATAGTCCGGATTGTGGCGAGGCGTATATTTCTGACCCATGACTTTATAAGGCTTGCCGACTTTTTGGTGTTTATAAAGCTCCCGATCAATTGATGAGAGATCATATTGCGGAAGGTTGGGCGCCGGGCGCGTATTGAGCTGTGGGGCCGGTAAACGCGGTGCTTCCTGACGATAAGCCGGGGTTTGAATGCGTTGTTCCGACGGGGTCTCAATCGATGCATATTGAGAGTCGCTCTGACCAACTTTATACGTTATCGGCGCCGCACTGGACACTTTTACGGTTTGTGTGGTTGAGCATGCGCCCAGCCCCATTATTGCAAACCCGCCCATTACGACCGCTATCGACTTGATACCACCTTTGTCCATTATTTCACCTTCACCAATCATGTTTCAGAGTGGAGATCTGCGCCCCCAATTTCTCTTCATTGATTAGTAACCTAAACAATCAGGTTTAAGTCCGGGTTAGAATATACGCTTAATAAGTGCTTTTTTTTCATCCTTAACTTAAGCCTACTTTTTAGAGTAAATGAAGCGTTACATTTTCTTGGAAATTTTTATTCATCATGGGCTTGATCACCCAGCCAAAACGCACTATTCCCCCTGCTCTGTCCGGGTGGGTGGCTGAGTGGTTGAAAGCACCGGTCTTGAAAACCGGCATACGTGGAAGCGTATCGGGGGTTCGAATCCCTCCCCACCCGCCACGAATTTGTGGCGATCGGACAATCAAAAAACCCGGCTCCAGGCCGGGTTTTGTTGTTTTATGGGGCGAACCGAAAAATTTAAAAGACACAGGTCAGATATATTTCCGCGAGTTTAAATGTTACGGAGCAAAATTATCTTTCTCGTGGAGCCATCTTGAGCTTACTAACTGATTCAATCCTTCATCATTTATTTTTTCCGCGATTAACGAGCCAAACCCTTTCTTTATCCACTTTTGACAATGAAAATAACTGGGTAACTTTGAGACTAGCAAGATCAAAAATAGGACTAAACTAAGTAGAAATGCGAGCGCCAATGCGAAAGTAATTGTTGAACCCTTTACAATTACGGCAAACACAAAAAATAATAATCCGCCGGCGAGTGCAGCAAAACCAAGAGACCTCACCAAGCCAGCCCAGGCTAAAGATATTACCTTTGTGGCTTGATAATCTTCCATATTGAATTCCCCTTATTATTTTTAGGTTGAAGGTCGGTCATTCTAAGCTTGATAGACTGCATCAAGCGTCCTTCAAAGACCTTAAAATGAGGCGCAACGCACAGATTATCCCTCCCCACCCGCCACGATTTTGTGGCGATCGGACGATCAAAAAACCCGGCTCCAGGCCGGGTTTTGTTGTTTTTCTAGGATGGTCTCCCCTGCTCGACCCTTAGCTATGTTTGGACGCAAACGGGCGTTACGAATACCTCAATGCAGGTGGTTCGCTTGAAGATGCACCTATCTTCCACACCTCAAAGGCGAATAAACCCTTCCCTTTTTAAAGTTGGAACATTCCATAATGCCAACTGATAGCGATTATTTTGTTTTCATCCGATGCTATGCAGATGATACCTCTTCTCCCACTCTTATCTATAAAGCCATCCAACCTGATATGATCCGGGTACTCCTGACCGTGGCAATTTTGGCTACCTGTTTTACTTGATCTTCGGTTTATAGAAACATCCAACTCCTCAAGGCCCTTCGAAATTAGAATAGTACGGGCTGCTTCAGGTGACGAACCAATCTCTATTTCAAACTTTTTCCCAACATCGATCCATCCGCTAGAACTCAATAGACCTGCTCTATTCCATTCATTGAAAAAAAATATTGCTGCAAGAACCAAACAAAAAAATGTGATCATGCCTAGCATCTTTTTACGTTTCTTGATCTTAATCAGCATGTTCATTCCATTCAATATGATGGTGCTGTCCCCAACCTGAATTACGGGTACTGGAGCATTGGACGCTTACTCAAGAAAAACCCGGCTCCAGGCCGGGTGTTGGTTGTTAGAAACAGGTCTTCCCTATTCCAGAATATTACCGTCTTCATCCATGAAATAAATATCACCCAGATTGGCCGCGCGGATCTGACCTTCAATTTCTTCGCGGTCACCGACGATAACCCAGGTCAAGGCATTTGGATTTAAGATATCCGATGCGGCTGTTTTGATCGCGTCAATCTCGAGAGCGGCATATTTGCCAGCAATTGACGGAACATAATCGTCCGGCCGATCATAGCGCTGATTGTTCCGCAAGGCATTCATCACGGATCCCATGGTTTCATAACTGCCCGGCAGGCTGTTGGTATTGTTACTGATCACCTTGGCCAGCTCATCCGGCGTGGCGGGCTTGTTTGACATGTAACCATTCATCTCCCGCATCAGCTCATTGATGGAATCGCCGGTTCGGTCCGTTTGAACCGGGGCATAAACGAGCCAGGGACGCTGTCCTTTGGCGTTTTGGAAGAAAGTATAAGCCCCATACGCCCAGCCTTTATCTTCACGCAAATTCATATTGACGCGCGCCGTAAACGCGCCGCCGAGAATTTCATTCATGGCTTGGTGGGTGATGTTATCGGGATCACCTGTTGAAGGTGCGACCTGTCCAGCCAGGATCAAAGATTGAGGTGATCCTTTTTTATCAATGATGTAGACACGCGCTTTGTCCGGATTTGTCACGGCACCGACATTTTTGGTTTTAAGCGGCATATCCGGAGCGGCCCAGTCACTGAAATATTTTTCGAGGACGGGTTTAATGTCATCCATGGTCGTATCGCCAACCACAAACAGGGTCGCATTGTCGGGACGGATCCACTGATTTTTGAAGGCCTTGAGGTCATCCCCAGTAATCGACTCGATGGATTGCTCCGTACCAGAGCCCGTAAACGGTATTCCGTAAGCGTGATCAGTTCCGTACATTAATGGCGGCAGATTACGCAGGGCCAGGCTGACCGGTTGCGTTTTTTCCTGTTGAATCTGAGCAATCCACTGTTTCTTGCGGCGATCAATTTCTCCGTCTGTGAAAGTCGGGTTCTGCAATACATCTGCCAATAGGGCTACGGACGGATCGAGATTCGCTTTGAGCGCTGAAACGCTTGCAATCGACGTATCCAGATTTGTGCTGAGGCTGAGATTAGCGCCCAGTTTTTCCTCATCTTCGCTCAGTTCAAGCGCCGTACGGGTGGTCGTCCCCTCATTCAACATATCCATGGTGAAATTGGATACGCCCAGTTTGCCGCCGGCATCGGCAGCGTAACCCGCATCAAATTGTAACGAGACATTGATCATCGGCACAGAATCGCGTTCCGCGAGCACGACATTCATCCCGTTTGATAACTCGCCGCGCTGAATAGCTGGGAAGGCCAAAGTCGGCATATCGCCAACAGATGGGAGCCCGGCCGAGCGGTTCACATCGGTTTCCTGTGTGGAATATTCAGGGAACGGTTTCACATCGAGTTGATAATAACCTTTTGAAAGCCAGTTATTGGCCGCAGACTTTACGTCTTTGGTCGACGCCATATTCATCCAGCCCAGTTGTGATCCGATAAAGAAGGACGGATCACCTGCATACAGTTCGCCTTCGGCCAGGGCCGTGGCCTTGCCGCCAAAGCCACCGATTTTTTCATATCCGCGAATTCGACCCGCGTTGATTTTAGTGACGGCACGCTCAAGTTGGGCTTCGGTTGGACCTTTTTTAAGGAAATCCGCGACGATTTTATCGATCTCGGCATTGACCAGATCAATGTCCGCTTCGTCTTTCAAGGTGACCTGAATGCCAAATCGGCTGGCGAGATTGTGCTGCTCGATAGAGGCACTTGCGCCAGTTGCGAGCTGCTTATCATAGACGAGTGTTTTATAGAGCGGCGAGTTCTTTCCGCTGCCGAGAATGCTCGCGGCCAATGCCAGTGAGGCGTTTTCCTGAGTCAGACGACCGGGCACGGCCCAGTTCCGGTAGATACGGGCCTGCGGCACGCGGTCATACATGGTTTCCATTTGATTGGCGTCTTTGACCGGCACCCAGGCCTCGGTTGTTTTAAGGGGTGGACCAGCGGGAATATCTCCAAAGTATTTTTCCATAAGCGGCTTGGCTGTTGCGGCGTCAATATCACCCGCGAGCACAACAACGGCATTTGCGGCGCCGTAATAATCTTCAAACCATTGTTTCACATCTTCGAGGGATGCGGCGTCCAGATCTTCCATACTGCCAATGGTGCTGTGACGGTATGGGTGACCTGCCGGGAACAGGCCTTCAAGCATGGCGTAATAGGTTTTGCCATAGGGTTGGTTATCACCTTGGCGCTTTTCATTTTGAACCACACCGCGCTGCTCATCGAGCTTCTCTTGGGTAACCACGCCAAGCAGGTGCCCCATACGGTCAGATTCCATCCAAAGCGCCATATCGAGCGCCGGGGTCGGTACGTTTTGGAAATAATTGGTGCGATCAAACCAGGTCGTCCCATTCATATCGGTGGCGCCGACCTTCTCAAACGGTTCAAAATATTCATTGTCGAAATTTTCGGAACCGTTGAACATTAAATGCTCAAACAAATGGGCGAAGCCTGTTTTACCCTGAGGCTCGTCTTTCGAACCGACTCCGTACCAGACACTCACCGCGACGATCGGGGCTTTACGATCTTCATGGACGATGACACGAAGCCCGTTATCCAGAACGAACTTTTCGTAATCCATTTTTATCGGGGATTGAGCCGCGGCGTCGGTTGCAGAAATGACGTTAGTAACCGCATTGACGGCTTTGGCCGGCGTTGATGTTTCATTGGCTGAAACGGTTGAATTGTTACATCCGGCTAAGGCGAGTGCGCCGAAAGCAGACGATAATAGCAAATATTTGATGCGCATTTGATCCTCCTGTTTTTTTGCTAGTTAGCACAGGAGGTCAAGGAGTCTATCGTTTATCGATAAAGGTTAATAAAGTTTCATATTTCAATTCGTTACTGATCCGCCACCCAGTTATTCTACTGAATGCCGTTAGATGACTAGCGAAGATTATTTCTGTTTTGACGTCTGCTGCATCATGGTTTCAAAAGCTTTGTGCTCTTTCGCCCAGTTTGGCTGCGCGGCCTTTTTGGGTTTCTTACTGACCATTGTCCAGCCTTTATGGGCCGCATCAGGATATTCGCCGACCCAGACTTGGGGCGTGTTCTTGACGGCCCGTGTAACAACATATTTATAATTATCCATGGAATGCCGGGAATCCAGATGCGCGACCCAAGCGCCTTTTACCCAAGTGTTGATCTGGAATGGTCGCCCAACATGTTTAAACCAGTCAAAAGGCGGCATGGAGGGAACATAATCCCAATAATTGTAAATTCTTGCGGTTGCTGAAGCTAGACCTGCTTTAATGTAGAGCTGTTCCCAGGCTTTATTACCAACTGCTGGACTAGCAAATGTTGTTGTTTGGATAGGAAGATCCCGATTTGCGACTTTAACGTCCAATGCGCACATAGAGGCAAAGGTTCCGCCAAGGCTATGGCCGCATATAGAAAGGCTCTCAAGCGTATCAACTCCAATCTTACCAAACACTTCGTCACGCATTGAAGGCTGACCTGCCGGCCCGCGCCCCGCATAAATGCTGAAGAACCCGTCGGCTACTTTGACATTTTTCGCGACTTTACCTTTCAAGGCGTCAAAATGAACTAGGTTAGCCCAAAGGTCGTTATAGATATCGGCTACGCTTTGCGTACCGCGAAACGCTACCAAAATGCGGCGATTGTTTTTTTTCTCTTTAAAAATCAAACCATATTTTGCGCGGACTTTGGCGCCAGCGATAGTCGCCCAACCATAGAAGCGACCCACGAAATCATATCCGCTAGGCGCCGACCATTTCTTACCGTTATAATCTTTATATGCGGCAGTAACAGCGTTCGCTTGCGCAGTCGTTAGTTTTGGATCAAGTTTGGCTTGGCTATTGGTCACGTTTTGCACCCCGTGTTTGTTTAATGAAATAAAATACTAAATCATCTTCTCTGAGCCAAAGGTGAGGCAAATCACGTTATCTATATATATCCATTAGTTTCGGCCCATTCAGGCAACCCCTTAAAGCCCTCATGCCAATCTGTAAGTTTGGGTGCAATTGCTCGCCAATCAATATGCCCTGCCCGAAAATCGGAATAATCAAGCGCACAGATGACAGACACCGTGCCAAAGCTCCAATTTGTGGGTAGGTAATCGACAATGCCTTCCAGATAGGAGACGACATTGCGAATAGATGTCTCATGCCGTGCGATCATTTGGTTCCAATGCAGGCTTTCATCGCGTACGGTCTCATAACGCAAATTGTATACCGCCTCAGAAAGACCGTCGCCGATCCGGTGCAGACGATAAGCTTTCCACCGCGCTTCCCCGCCTTTGGGCAGCCATGGATCTTTCAGACTATCCAGATATTCACAAATGAGCGGGCTATCAAATAAGGGTAATTCGCACTCGCTACGCTCCAGACATGGTATCTTACCCAATGGATTGACATGGGCGGCGTAACCATTTGCCCCGTCCGGCCCGGCCAAAACTTCTTCGACATCCAGACCTTTGGTCCGGATTATGATCCGGCATTTTCGGGCGAAGGGCGAAAGCGGCGAATGATGAAGGCGCATTAATCGACCTTTGCGGGCTCTATCGTTACAGATATGCCGCAGCCACACGCATCGGTCTGGTTCGGGTTTCTGAATTTAAACCCGGATTCCAAAATGCTCTCTTCATAATCGATTTCGGAGCCCAGAATAAACAGGACGGCTTTGGCATCGACGACTATCTGAACGTCCTTATCCTCGACCAATTCATCGAGTGGTGCAACTTCGGAAACATAGTCCATTTCATATTCCATGCCGGCGCAACCGCCATTTTTGACGCCGACCCGCAGATAGCCTTTTTCGCGTTCGCTCAGGATTTCCTGCACGCGCGCTGCGGCGGCGTCTGTTAGCGTCACTAATTTTGGTCTCGGTCGTGCCATTTATGGCTCCTATAACATATTGAGCTCGAGGCGGGCCTCTTCGCTCATCCGGTCCATGGTCCAGGGCGGATCAAAGGTCATATTAACTTCAACCCGGCGTACACCTGCGACCACGGCGCAGGCATCCTGAACCCAAAGCGGCATTTCACCGGCGACCGGGCAACCCGGCGCGGTTAAGGTCATGTCGACTTTCAACGTCCGGTCATCTTCAAGTTCAACTTTGTAGATCAGGCCAAGTTCGTAAATATCGACCGGGATTTCTGGATCATAAACGGACTTTAACTGCATGATAACATCCTGAGTGATCCGCTCGAGCTCTTCCTCGGTTGGCGGCTCAACAGGAGCGCCGGAAAGATCAATCACGTCGCGCGCTTTCGGTTCCTCAGGCTGGTAGCCCGGGATTTGTGAATTGGCGAGGTTTTCAGCCTGCTTTTGTCTGTCTGTCATGTCGTCCATGGTATTATCCATATAGTATCATAATTTACGATAAAAAGTGCGCGGCTTTTTTCACGCCTTCAACCAGACGTTCTGCCTCGTCGAGCGTGTTATAAATGCCGAAACTGGCGCGTGCGGTGGAATGCACACCAAATCGTACCATCAAGGGTTGCGTGCAATGCTGTCCTGCGCGAACAGCGATCCCGTATTTGTCCAGAATTTGCGCCACATCATGAGCATGGGCCCCTTCCAAATTAAAGGATAACACACTTCCTTTTTCCGGCGCTTCACCGATCAAACGAAAACTGTTGATTCCGCGCAGTCCATCCAAAGCATGGTGATAAACCGCCATTTCGTGCTGATGGACTTCGGCCGGGTTATATTGACGATACCAGTCAATGGCGGCCCCTAGCCCGATAGCCTCCAGAATGGGTGGGGTTCCGGCCTCAAATTTATGCGGCGGGTCGGCATAGGAAACATGGGTTTCATACACGTCTTCGATCATTTCACCGCCACCATTATAAGGCGCCAACTTTTCGAGCGCGGCCGTGGTGCCGTATAGCGCGCCTATCCCGGTCGGCCCGTAAAGTTTGTGGCCTGTCATACAGTAATAATCGACACCGAGGTCGTTCACATTGACCGGCAAGTGTACGGCTGCCTGAGAGCCATCCGCCATGAAAAAGGCGCCCGTCGCCTTGACCCAGGGTGCGATTTCTTTGATCGGATTAATTGTACCGAGCACATTGGACATGTGGGTAATCGAAACGATCTTCGTCCGGCTCGACAACATCGACTTCAGGGTGTCCAAGTCCAAAGCGCCATTATCCAGCACAGGCACAAACTTCAGAATAGCCCCGTGACGTTCGCGCAGGAAATGCCAGGGCACAATATTGGAATGATGCTCCATCTGGGTGACGATGATTTCGTCACCTTCAGATATCAGATGAGACAGCCCATAGGCGACCAGATTGATCGCTTCGCTGGCTCCTTTGGTGAAAACGATATTTCTGGGCTTCGGGGCACCTAGAAAGGCGGCAACTTTCGCCCGGGCACCTTCATAGGCGTCGGTGGTTTCATTGGCCATGGTATGCAGGCCACGGTGCACATTAGCATAGGCGCCGCTCATTTGCGCGGTTAAGGCATCGATTACGGCCTGGGGTTTTTGCGCCGAGGCCGCATTATCCAGATAGGTCAACGGATAGCCATTGATCTCGCGGGACAGGATCGGGAACTGAGCGCGTATAACATCGACATCAAAGCTCATGACAAGGCCTCTAATCGTGTGCGCAGCTTGTCAACCAGTGAAGCCTGCAAGGCTTCGTCTTCCAGGTCATCAAAGACGTCGGTCAGGAAGGCTTCCATCAAAAGGGCACGCGCCTGTTGCAAGGGAATACCGCGTTGACGCATATAAAACAGAGCGCTCTCATCCAATGCCCCGATAGTATTGCCATGGGCACAAGCCACGTCATCCGCGTAAATTTCCAGCTCAGGCTTGGACCGGATTTGAGCCCGATCGGACAACATCAAGGCGTCATGACGCATTTCAGCGTCAGTAAACTGCGCCGGGCGCTCTACGTGAAATTTACCTTGAAAAACACCCCGGGCTTTGTCCGTTACAACCCCTTTGACCGATTGACGGATATGAGAATTTGGATGTTTTAAATGAACGACGCTGGTCATGTCAGTGTGACGTTGACCTTCGAGAAGATATGCTCCGTTAATCCTTGCATTCACGCCCTCGCCGTCACCGTAAAGCCGGGTTTCAAGTCGGGTAAGGCCGCCGCCAAATGACAAAGCATATTGCGAAAGCGACGCGCCCGTTTCCATGGCAATACAGGCGGTTGAAATCCGAACCATATCTTTGGGATCATCCTGAACTATTGTGCGTTCCAAGCTTGCCCCTTCGGCCAGGAGAATATGGATATCGAGATTGGCAAATCCGGACTCGGATCCTCTGTGGTATTCAACCAGATTTAAAGACGCCCCTTTGTCAACCATGATCGCTAAGCGCATATGACCCTGGGTCAACTCATCTAAAACAATAGGCGCATCCAGTTGGGTGTTCGCAGGTACATAGACATTCCAGGACATACTGCAAAATTGCGCCGCAAGATTGCCCATGGCGGAATCAGACGACGCCCCCTCGCCCTCGGAAATCGAAATGCCATCAGGCAGGTAAAATTGCGGGCGCATGACCTGAGACAATCCCGTCCGCGCGTCAGAAACCTGTCCACGCAAATCGGTCCACTTCCAGGCTTCAAGACGCCGGTGCGGGAGTTTTTCTATTACGGACGTCATTTTTTTAATCCGTCATTACCGCCCTCGTGGCGGTAATCCATGGGTTGCCGGGACAAGTCCGGCAATGACGATATTCGACTAAGCGGCATATTTATCATAGCCCTCAGATTCCAGAGTTTTGGCAAAATCCGCGTCGCCAGTGGCGGCGATTTTACCGTCAACGAGCACATGCACTTTGTCCGGGACGATATAGTCGAGCAGGCGCTGATAATGGGTGATGACGAGCATACCGCGCTCCGGGTTACGCAGGCGGTTCACGCCGTCCGCGACGATCCGTAGGGCATCAACATCCAGACCGCTATCGGTTTCATCCATAACCAGAAATTTCGGCTCAAGCATGAGCATTTGAAAAATTTCCATGCGCTTCTTTTCACCGCCGGAAAACCCGACATTGAGCGGGCGTTTGAGCATGTCCGGTTTGATCTTGAGGTCCGCCGCGATGGCGCGGGCTTTCTTGAGAAACTCGGGTGCGGTTAACTCATCCTCACCGCGCGCTTTGCGCTGCGCGTTCAGAGCGGTTTTCAAAAATGTCATGGTCGGCACACCCGGGATTTCCAATGGATATTGGAATGACAAAAACAGTCCAGCGGCTGCCCGTTCTTCTGGCTCCATTTCGGTCAGATCATTCCCAAGATAATCTATGGACCCGCCTGAAATGTCATAGCCGTCACGCCCCGTCAGCGCATAGGACAGGGTCGATTTGCCGGCACCATTCGGTCCCATGATCGCATGGACCTCGCCGGCCGGGATTTCCAGGGTCAGCCCTTTGAGAATTTCTGTCTCGCCATCATTAACAGCGACGGTTAAATCATTGATTTTTAGCATTTTTAATCTTCTTACTTCTTTGTTCAAGAATCCACCTGCGGTCATCAATTGATGCATTGAGCCAAACGATTTGATCAACCTTCTCTAACACCTGAGAGAGAAACCACAGGACAGCACTATAGAAACCCAATCCGATAACGCCCCAAATCAACTCATCAAGCATATAAGATAGATTGAGATATACGCTTTCGTCATTTGGAGTGTTTTCCGGCGTTAAAGCAATCTGATCGAGATAGGCAAAAACGATCGACCCAATGAAACAAATAGTCGATGCCACTAAGAACAGTAAGGCCAGCCATTTGAATACGTTTGCTAGCCTGCTTTTAGGTTTTGTCGACAATTTTGTGAAATCCAGTTCCATGTCACCCCTTAAATCCGGTTACTTCGACTTCGAATTTCATTTTTGGATTGACCAGATCGGCGACAACACAGGTCGCGGCGGGTCGAATTTCTCCAAAATATTGTTTAAGAACTGGCGTTATTTCTTTGATATATTTACGATTTGACACAGTATATTGAACACGAACCGTATGACCGAGTTCAAATCCACCCGCTTTCATAGCGGCCATGACATTGGCAAATGCATTGTGAGCCTGTTGCACAACGCCATCCGGAATTTCACCCGTATTGTAGTCATCCCCAACCGTTCCAGCGACAAAGCACCAGTCGCCTTGGATGACGGCGCGAGAGAAGCTGAATTCTTTCTCACCATTTGACCCCATCGAAATCAGCTTGCGTTTGGGTTCTGTCTTTTTCTTGGTCATTGCTATTTTCCTTTATCCACTAGCCCAGATTTAAGGGCATAATTCCGTCGTCCATTCGTCTGGGTCCGTCGCGCGCCAGCACTGAATTCTCATGCCGTAATCGGTCAGTGTGCGTTTCGTTCCGGTTACCGAAATAACGGCAACAACTTCTTGTGATCTCACGCTGTCGTCAGCCAAATCAAAGGCACGTCCAAATAAAATTTTGTCACCGCCCTCTTGAACCGAACTGATATCGTATCGAGCCCCTTCTCCGGTTCCCACAGTTGACGCATACAAACGGATAATATCTTCGGCCTCATACCCATCCTGCCCGACAGAGAGGCCAATATGGTCCGCGAATTCGCGGCTGTAATCATCCATGTTCAGCTCAAATTCGTTGGTCGTTGCTTGCGTGTCCTCAGCAACCTCTTTGGGGCTGCAAGCTGTTACGGCGCCCGCCAAAAGGATGGGTAAAATAATACGCATTATCCCACACTCCCCTCGAGGCTTATGGCCACAAGCTTTTGGGCTTCCACGGCGAATTCCATAGGCAGTTCCTGCAGCACATCCCGGCAAAATCCGTTGACCAGAAGTGCCACAGACTCTTCTTCGGACAGGCCGCGTTGTCGGCAGTAAAACAGCTGATCGTCCGATAGTTTTGAGGTTGTTGCCTCATGCTCAAACTGAGCGGTCGGCGTATCGCTTTCGATATAAGGCACGGTATGAGCCCCACACAGATCTCCGATTAGAAGGCTGTCACATTGTGTGAAATTCCGGGCCCCTTCTGCTTTACGGTGAGCGGATACCAGACCGCGATAGGTGGAGTTAGACCTTCCGGCGCTAATCCCTTTTGAGATAACACGGGAGCGCGTATTTTTGCCTAAGTGCACCATTTTCGTTCCGGTATCGGCCTGCTGAAATCCGTTGGTAATCGCGATCGAATAAAACTCACCCTGAGAGTTATCCCCGCGCAAAATACAGCTCGGATATTTCCAGGTCACCGCAGATCCGGTTTCAACTTGTGTCCAGCTGACCTTGGCATTTTTGCCCCGGCAATCGGCACGCTTGGTCACAAAGTTATAAACCCCACCCTTGCCTTCACTGTCTCCCGGCCACCAATTTTGAACCGTCGAATATTTCACTTCGGCATCATCATGAACGATAATTTCAACTATGGCCGCATGGAGCTGGTTCTCGTCCCGCATCGGGGCCGTACAACCCTCAAGATAGGACACATAGGAACCTTTATCCGCAATGATCAGCGTGCGCTCAAACTGGCCCGTGCCTTGGGCGTTCATGCGGAAATAGGTCGAGAGCTCCATCGGACAGCGAACACCCGGTGGGATGTAAACAAAAGATCCGTCTGAAAACACGGCATTATTGAGCGTTGCGTAGTAATTATCCGTGACTGGCACAACCGAGCCCATATATTTTCGTACCAATTCCGGGTGATCTTTTACGGCCTCAGAGAAAGAACAGAAAATCACACCATGTTTGGCGAGTTCTTCCTTGAAGGTTGTGACGACAGATACGCTGTCAAATACGGCGTCCACGGCAACCTTTGGTGCGCCTTCGACACCGGCCAGGACTTCCTGTTCTTTTAGAGAGATGCCAAGCTTATTATAGACTTCGAGGATCTCTGGATCGACTTCGTCAAGAGATTTCGGCCCCTCTTTTTTGACCGGAGACGCGTAGTAATACATATCCTGAAAGTCTATTTCAGGGTAGTCGACTTTGGCCCATGATGGCTCTTCAAGGGTTAACCATCGGCGATAGGCTTCAAGACGCCATTCCAGGAGCCATTCTGGCTCTTCCTTTTTAGCAGAGATAAAGCGGACGATATCTTCGTTCAGGCCCTTGGGCGCGAATTCCTGCTCGATATCAGAATCAAATCCATATTTATATTTTTCGGCCTCAAGCGCGCGCACGCCTTCTACGGTTTCGCGTTCGATACCGTCTTTGACCCGTGTTTCTCCGCTCATTATGCGGCTCCTTTAAATTCACGACGCCGGATTTTCGCCCAGGCCGTTAGAAATGCGTCGATATCGCTGGCCACCGTCGAATATCCCATACTGACGCGCATGGCGCCCTTTGGGGCCTTATCGGCCACACCCATGGCCTGGATCGATTTGCTGACCTGTGCCTTACCCGAGGAACACGCCATGCCCGTACTGACGGAAATGCCAGCCAGATCAAGGCCCATCAGCAAGGTTGATGACGGGGTATCAGGCACGGCAAAAAAGGATGTATTGGGCAGGCGTTTGGCCTTGGTCCCGAAAATATACGATTCCGGCTCCATGGATTTCAATCCGATTTCCAACCGATCGCGAAGTGACGCTAAATGACTAAGGCCCGAAATTTCTTTAAGGGCCGCATGAAACCCCGCGAGGCCGGCGACATTTAAGGTTCCAGCCCGCTTACGACGTTCCTGCCCACCGCCCTTCAAATAGGCCTCAAACGGCGCGTCAGGCGACACATAGAGCGCGCCCACGCCCATAGGGCCGCCGATTTTGTGGGCCGAAACCGCCATATAATCCGGGATGAAAGCCATCTCGATCTTTCCAAGGGCCTGAACAGCATCCACAAGGATCAATCCGCCGGCGTCATGCACCAGGTCGGTTGCCGTCTCGATATCCTGCAACACGCCTGTTTCGCTATTGGCGGCGACGATACTGACAAAGGGGCGCCCATCTTCGGCGTCCCAGTTTGCAAGTCGGGCTTTAAGCCACTCCATATCCGTCCGGCCCTGATCATCAACGGGGATAATTTCCACACCCGCTCCAGTTCCTTCTGCCGCAAGCAAGGTCGCTGGGTGATCCATAGCGGAAATTAATAGTCGTTTTGATCCGCCTGCGACCGCAGAATGTATGGCTGTGTTGTCACCTTCAGTGCCGCTGGCGGTAAAAATGATGTCTTGGGCGCAAACGCCCATGGCGAGCCCGAGTGCCTCGCGACAATCTTCAACCAGTTTGCTGGCGCGGCGGCCGTCACCATGCTGCGCGGAGGCATTGCCAATCGTGCGCATGGCGTCGGCTACAGCATCAATAACTGATGGCCGCGCAGGCGACGTCGAATTGTGATCCAGATAAATGCGGGTCATTCAGCCAACTCCGCGACTGGGAATTTTTCTTTGATCACATCATCTATCGTAATTTGGGCCAGAAAGGCCTCTATATGGTTTTCAAGTGCGCCCCACAGATTATGGGTCAGACAACGATCAGAGCGTCCTGTACAAGCAATCTTGGTTTCAGGTGTACAGCCATGAGCTTTGATATCAACATCAACCGCGTGAATGACCTGATCAAGTGTGATCGCGGTCGGAGAATTGATCAATTTATAGCCACCGGTTACTCCGCGCTGGCTTTTAACCAGACCTGCGCGACGTAATTTAGCAAATAGCTGCTCCAGAAAAGACAAAGAAATGCCCTGGCGGGCGGCGATTTCTGACAAAGAAACAACCGAACCTGTGCCCTGAGCGGCTAAATCCGCCATGGCCATGACCGCATATCGTCCTTTTGCCGTTAATTTCACAGGTTTTTCTCGCTTTTTGCAAACGACCTTGTTAAAGGGCGCAAACAATTTTCCAGGATCGGGACGTAGTAATCCCGACCTTTTTAGTCAAGATTAAAAGAAACAAAAAGAGTATTTAATGCCAGAAGTGATTTTTGCCGGTCCGGAAGGACGTCTTGAAGGACGCTATCACCCCGCTGATGACCCTGCCGCACCTTGCGCCCTGATCCTGTCACCGCATCCCAAAGCGGGTGGCCATATGGATCACCGAATTCCAGTCGCGATGTTTGAGCAATACAAAGCCCGTGGCTTCGCGGTCTTGCGCTTCAACTTCCGCGGTGTCGGCAGATCTGTCGGTACATATGACAATGGCCAAGGCGAATTGCAGGACGCAGCCTATGCGCTTGACTGGATGCAAAGCTTTAATCAAAACGCGCCATTTTCCTGGGTGTCCGGCTATTCCTTTGGCGCCTGGATCGGCATGCAGCTATTGATGCGTCGACCGGAGATTTCAGGCTTTATTTCCATGTCATTGCCAACCAACACCTATGATTTCGCATTTCTCGCGCCCTGCCCGGCCTCCGGTCTTGTCACCTATGGCAGCGAAGATCCAATTGTTCCAGCCGATGATGTTGATCTCGTGATCGAAAAAATCCGTGTTCAAAAAGGCAAAGTGATTTCTACCCACCGTATCGATGGGGCTGATCATTTCTATACCAACCACCTCGAAGAAACCATGGACGTCATTGACGACTATCTGGATGAAAATTTCGAGGAAAAATATTGCCCACCCCGCGAACCCCGGGTTTAGTCTTTGGGGTAAGCTATAACGCCACCGGTCATTGACCGGGGCACACCCGTTGTTTCGGGGAATGATATTGGCAAATTCTCAAAGCTGCGAACGGCGAGAAAAGCAAAGGCTTGAGCTTCGATCATATCTGAATCCCAGCCCATGTGTTCGGCAGCGATGACAGAAAATGGAAACTCGGATTTCAACATATTCATAATCGTCCGGTTGTGACGTCCGCCGCCACAAATAACCATTTTGCTTACCTTGCCTTGCAAGGCTGAAACAGTTTTCTTAACCGATAATGCTGCGAAAGCGGCTAGCGTTGCCGCTCCGTCTTCAAGGCTTAATCCAACCAAATCGGCAGACACATCAAAATCATATCGGTCTGCAGATCTTGGCAGTGGTCTTTGAAAGAAGTCTTGGGCCAGCCATTTGTCGATCAAATCAAATCTGACGACACCTTTTGCGCTTATCTGTCCATTTTCATCATACTTATGGCCATGACCATTCATCCAACTGTCCAATGGGCCATTAGACGGTCCCGTATCTGTGGCTAAAAAACAATCATCCGACACATAGGTCAGATTGCCCACCCCTCCCAAATTTAGAACAATTGTCCGGATTTTGTTCTGGCTCCAATTGATCAGCGCCTGATGATAGATTGGGGCTAGCGGGGCGCCTTGGCCGCCGGCTTTGACATCTTCAGTTCGAAAGTCATAGACACAGGGTATTTGAAATTTATCCGCCAATATCTGTCCCGCACCCAGCTGAAGGGTTTGACCGATTTTTCTGCTTTTACCGGGAATATGCAGAACAGTTTGTCCGTGAAACCCTATTAGTTCCAGCCGCTCTGCCCACCCTGGAAACGTTTCCAGTAATTGTTCTACTATGTTTATATGCGAAAGATGAATGACATGTTCTGCAGCCATAAGGTTGTCCGGAGGGTTTCCGTTAAACCTCCACTTTAATGCTGCTTTAGTTGCCGCTTCCAATATAGAACGCTCGCGCTTTGAATATGGCAGCGAAAGGCTCGGCCCAAACCGAATGATATTGTGTCCATCTGTTTCAAGGAAGGCCGCATCTACACCGTCCAGAGAAGTGCCGCTCATCAGTCCCAAGGCCGTATAAATTTTATGGTCCAATCGTTATCCTTTGACTTCCTTATCCAGATTGCTAGAAGCCGTGCTTCGATTAATATAAGGCCCGATTCATGAGCACTTATCAATCAGAATTGATGAAACGCCTGACCGAGCGCGGATATCTTTATCAATGCACCGACGAAACCGGCTTAGATAAAGCGGCTGCTGACGGCGTCGTCACGGGTTATATCGGGTTTGATTGCACGGCCCCTAGCCTGCATGTCGGCTCCCTTGTGCAGATTATGATGCTGCGGCATCTTCAGAAATCTGGCGGTCGCCCTATTGTGCTTTTAGGGGGTGGAACCACAAAAATTGGCGATCCTTCAGATAAAGACAAGTCCCGACCAATTTTAACACCGGATGTGATTGAGCGAAACAAAAACGGTATCAAGCAAGTCTTCTCCAAATTTATTGACTTTGAAGGCCCTAATGCGGCTATTATGGTCGACAATGCGGACTGGCTGGACAAGCTTGGCTATATCGAGTTCCTGCGCGATATCGGTAAACATTTTACGATAAACCGAATGGTCACCTTGGAATCTGTGAAGCGACGCTTAGACCGCGAACAACCCATGACTTTCCTCGAATTCAATTACACGCTTTTGCAATCCTATGATTTTCTGGAACTTTACCGGCGATATGGCTGCACTTTGCAACTCGGCGGCTCTGACCAGTGGGGAAACATTGTCGGCGGCGCCGATCTGACAAGGCGCCTTGATGGCGGTGAAGTATACGGCTTCACAACACCACTTATCACGACGGCGTCTGGCGGAAAAATGGGGAAAACGGCCGAGGGCGCCATGTGGTTAAATTCTGATGCCCGACTGGGTGAGCAATTCACTAAAAGCCCTTATGATTATTGGCAGTTTTGGCGAAACACAGAAGATGCCGATGTCGGAAAATTTTTGCGCCTGTTTACCGATGTGTCGCTCCAGGAAATCTCAGAACTTGAAGGATTGGAAGGCGCGGACATTAATCAGGCAAAAATCCGCTTGGCAAATGAAGCGACTTCTCTTCTACACGGCGCAGAGGCTACGAGAAAAGCTGAGGAAACGGCTAAAACCACTTTTGAACAAGGGGGCACAGCAATCGGCCTTCCAACATTCGAAATTTCAGCGATCGATTATTCCGATATGCTCGCCATAGAAGCGGCCATTTTTTCGGGATTAGCCTCATCGAAAGGCGAAGCACGACGTCACATCAAAGGTGGCGCTTTGAAAATTAATGACACTAAAATCACGGATGAAACCCATCAAATGTCGCAAGCTGATATTGTGGACGGCGTTATCAAGATTTCTGTCGGAAAGAAACGGCACGCCCTTATTCGTCTGAAGTAACCTTTTCCGTCTTTTGCTCAGCACGACTGGGCTCAAAAATTTGGCGTAGGAAACCTGGCGTTAAAGCTGAAAATGGATTGACGGCGATTTGGGTTTGCTTAAATGGCCCTTTGACGGCGTAGCTTAGGGCAAAAATGCCCTCACCTTTTTTACCCACAAAAATATCGCCGATCACCGGAATAGATTCAAGCGCGGAATTGGCCGTATAGGCTGGGACCAAAACGCCGTTTAAATCGACGATCTGATGATTCAGGTCGATATATCCCTCGCCGGTCATGCCAAGCGCTGCACCAGCGGCCTTCGCTTTGTCAATGTCCAGACGGCCATTTTCATATCCATAGGGAATGGTAAGTTCTCTGAAATGTACGCCATCACCGCCCATCAGGTCGGTCAGTCCTTTTAACGACGCCATAGACAGCATTCGGGCAAATACCGGCGCATTGACGAGTTTAAAGTCATTGATTTCGAAGGTTCCGGTTAAACGACCCTCCTCCCCAACGGGCGGCAATATTCCGGTCAATAGAACTTGTCCGCTTTGAACATTAGTGGTTCCTGTAAATGCGGTCGCAGCTTTTGCCGCGTCGGGTATATGCACTAACAGATTGCGCTCTGAGCTTTCATCATGCGGGGTGAGCCGGGCGGACATGGTTTGGCCTTCGGAACTCCCACTTAAATCAAAGCTTTCAACGCCGACCCCATTATGTTCCATTCGAATACGAGCGGGCGATAAATGATAGCCGGGATTTAAGGACAAAGTATTCAGTTCGGCACTCAAAGTTATCGGTAAAAAGAGCTCATTCCGCTCTGCCCGCATAGCGCGCGATACGGCAGATGATAAATCAAGTTTATCGCCTTTTAGGTCAATGAGGATGCGATCACGGGCCGAGGTTGGCTTTGCGGTTAACCCCCCTGAAACAAGGCCATCAATATGGATGTCAGGCAGGTCCAGCGCAAGAAATTGCAGGTCATCATTTAGATCCAACCCACCAACAAAATTAAGGCCCGGCGCTTCAAGCGAAACGCCTGAAATCTGGATCAGGTCTTTAACATCTTGGTTGATTTGAGCGCTGAGTTGCGCAGCTACGCCTGGCGCTTTACTCCAATATTCGCCAAGGGTCAGTTCGGCGTCGGTTAAATCGCCTGTTATTTCGGCATTTTTGATCTCGGTCCCTTGCCCTTCCGCATCAATCCTAATGCTTGCCTTGCCGCCAAGGTTTCCACGCAGTCCAATTCCGAAACCGTCCAAAACATCTCGGTCGACCAAGCCTTCTAAGCGGATTTGCGTTGGTCCACGGTTTTCCGAAAAACTTTCTTTCCAGTCTAAACCCGCCTTCCAATTTCCCAACACTACGGGCCCACTTAGGGTCATTCCGTATCGGTCCGCGATCAGCTCAACACTTCCATTTTCAATCGTTTTACCTGCAAACCCAAATGGGGCCTTAACCTCATCAAACTTGCCGGTTACGTCATAGGTGATACGTGATGGATCAAAATTTACGAGTAGCGGCCGTGTAATACGCATATCTATTGCGCCGGTTCCATCAAACTTTTCTGGATCAACACCATAGCGCGATGCAAATTCGAACGGTTTTTGATCGATCAATTTCATCATGTCTTTGACGGCCCCGTGGCCTTTGACATCGATTGTGAAGTCTCCGCCTTTGGGATTTAATCGCGGAATTTCCACGCGGCCTGTTTCCACAACCATAGTTCCGACAGTGCCCTTGGTCAGATCGAAGTCGAGCCGATTACCCTGCAACACGCCGTGGCCGGATGCATTTTCTAACGGGATCATTGTTGATATATATTTTACAAGAGCATCGGTTGCATCGAACTCAAACCGAACATGTTCGTCTAACAGCATTTTAGCCTGAATTGCTGACTCAGGAATATCCACATCAAATGACATATTGGAAAGATTGCCCGAAATAATCGCGCGTTCGATCCAATCTCTAGCCCCTAACGCAAATTCGGAAGGCCATAAATCCAGCAACTCCTTTTGCGTAAACGCCCCCTCAATACGCCCAGATGATTTGATATGGGTTGGACCACCTTTCTCATTCAATCCGATGTCAGCGCTGGATAATAATCGATAGGGGCCGAAACCTATGTCCAACTTTTCAGCCTGTAATGTCCGCTTAGCTGGGTCGAGATGACCTTGAAAGTCGATATCTTCAAGTTCAAATGGATTGTCAAAAATGTGGGTCAAATCGAGTTTTAATTGCCCCGCATTCGCGGTGACTGACCACGACCCTCCCTCTAGTGGTTGAATATCCGCTGTTGCGTCCGCGAAAATTCGCGGACCGTCAAATAATAGCTCATTCACTTGAAAGGCCTGAGCCATTGCATCTTGTGAAAAATTCAAATGAACAAGTTCGAAGGCTTCCTTAAAACCTTCAGTTTCCAGTGATCCAGATCGCATTTCTATGTCAAAAACGCGTTCATCCGTTTGCGAATTGCGGATAACACTTAATCCAAAATCGGTTTGGGCATGAATGGATCTTAGGGCCGAATAGGCGCCTTTCTTTGGTGCGACCTGTTCTGGCCTGATGTTTTCTAAAGCAAGCTCGCCGGAAATGTCCGCCAAGTCTTCTGAAATCAGAAATGCGCCTTTAAAGGTTCCTTGGTCATGTTCCTCGGTATGGCCATTGACCCCGGCCTCAAAACTGAAGTCGATAACGTTATCCGCACGTGAAACCGTAACGGTCGCCTGGTTCAAAGTTAAATTGCTTTCCCAAAGATCATCGATGACGTACACAGTCCCATTGTTGAACCGCAATTTGTTCAGTTGACCGAACCCGGGAGTTCCGGCCTGTTTCTTTTCCGGATCGCTGACAAGAATGGGGGCAAATGTCCGAAAACTATCCGGACCGCCAATTCCCAAAGTGATGACGCCCTTTGCGTCACGATACCAAGTTAATACACCCCCCGTTAATTCAGCACGTTTGGTTTCAAACTTACCGCCAAGCAATCGATTAAAATCAAAGGCGATTTTTGAATTCTCCAAAAATTGGACCGTCAATTGATCCGCATCTTTAATTTCGATATTTTTTGAGTGAACTTCGATTAGGTTTTCTGACGCAACCCAGGACAATTGAATACGTTCAATGTCGGCTGAATTGCCGTCATAGGCTTCGGCAAACCACAAACCCAGATTTTCGGAAAAATGGGAGATATCTACCGTTCGCTTTGCGGCGACTATGTTGAGGCTCGAAAACCAAATAAACGCTATACCTAACACGATCGCAATCAGTTCACCGGTTAAGCGGAAAGCCCTGTATCCAATTCGCTGTGCTAATCGGAACCCCGAACTGGCCTTGGAAACGCCACCTTTATCGCTTGGGGCCGACTGGTCGGGGGCTGGTTCTTTGATATCTGCAGAGTTATGCGGCATAGATTCCCACCGTCATAGGCAGACTTGGTTAAAAATCCAACATAGGTTATGCACCCATTGACATTAAATTTCACTCAATTTTCTCAAGGCATTTGCGATGACCGAACTAAAGATTGGCGATAAAGCCCCTGACTTCACACTGCCGGCAGATGGCGGCGGGCAGATTGCTTTGAATGATTACACAGGAAAAAATCTGGTGATATATTTTTATCCCAAGGATAATACGCCGGGATGTACCACTGAAGCTTTGGATTTCACAGCACACACACCGAAATTTGACGCAGCGAACACGGCTATTTTAGGCGTTTCAAAAGACTCGGTTAAAAAGCACGACAATTTTATCGCCAAGCATGATTTAAAAGTTCGTCTAATATCTGATCAGGACTCTGATATGATTGAGCGCTATGGTGTTTGGGTACAAAAGAAATTGTATGGCCGCGAATATATGGGGATAGAGCGCGCGACATTTCTAATCGATAAAAACGGCAAAATTGTCCAAATATGGCGAAAAGTGCGCGTGAAAGGTCACGCGGAACAAGTTCTCGAACAGGCGCAATCCCTTTGACCCGAGTAATTCCATCCGCTTTGAAGCAGGCCCTTCGAGTATTGCTCACATCGGATCCGTTGGGCAAAGTCGAACAGGTTAAATCGCTAAAACGGTTATGGGACCAAAAGAAATCTATTGGTAAAATTGAGCGAAGTGAGATACCCGAAACCCCTGCCCGACCCAAAAAACCAGATTTAGTCGATCCCAATAAGGTCCCGCGTCGTCGCCTGGGTTCGACCGAAGGTCGCGCGGCCATGTTGCATGCCATCGCGCATATCGAACTAAATGCGATTGACCTGGCCTGCGATATGATTGCGCGCTTTACTCATGCTGATGAAGTCCCTTCAGATAAAAAAGAACAATTCGTTTCCGACTGGATCAGCGTGGCCAGTGACGAAGCCCGCCATTTTGAGATGTTACAAAACCGCCTAAACGAGCTTGGTTATAGCTATGGTGATTTTCCAGCCCATAACGGTTTATGGGAAGCGGCGGAAACAACGAATTCGGACGTGGCGGCCCGATTAGCGATCGCCCCTCTTGTGCTTGAGGCCCGTGGCCTGGATGTGACCCCGGCCATTATAAAGAAATTAACCAATGTTAACGACTGTGATAGTGTAGTGATTCTAAAAACGATTTACAGGGAGGAAGTGAACCACGTCGCTATTGGCATTCGATGGTTTAATGTTGTTGCCAAGAGTCTAAATCAAGACCCAACCGACTTTTTCAAAACACTCGTTAAAACCCACTTTAAAGGACAGCTTAAACCGCCTTTTAATGTTGAGGCCCGAACTTTAGCGGGTATGCCGGGCGCATTTTACGCCTCCTGATTGATAAATCTCCAAGAATACTATGAAATTCTTGTAAAGTTATCAAAAAAGTCATGTTTTTGCTTGATAAATGGTTCAAAGTTTTGTGTATGGGTAAAAACCGTTTTTGGGGAAACATGTTTAGCAACATTTTTGAGGACGGCCGGGCCTTTATTTTAAGGAATTTCCCGGAACGTCAGATATATTTGCGTTCAGGTGGCGAAGTCAGTTACTTCGTTCTGCACACCCGTACCCAGGTAGCTGCGGCGACTGGAGTTGTGTTCGTTGCACTCTGGTGCCTATTCACGATTTTCAATCTGCTTTGGGGCGTCAACCCGTTCACTTCTCCTGCCCAGAAAATCAAACTTAAAGAAGCCGAGTATCAGCGCCTTCTGGAAGATGCGCAGGCAAAATACGCCAATGCTCAGGTTCAGCTTCAAGAACAGCAAAAAACATTTGAAGTTGCCGCCAAGAGCTTCCAGGAAAAGCACGCTGCAATCGCTCAATTCAGTTCTCATACAGGCATCCAGGCCGAGCAGCCCACCCTCACCTATTCTAATTATGCCAGTGGTAAAATCCTGGTAACCCCAAATATCCGTGACGTAGCAGATCGCCGAGCCCGCAAAGACTTTAAAAAGGTTGCAGAGCTGAATATCGATAACACACTCGATCTTCCGCTTGAGAATCTCGATAAGAACCAAAACCAGATCCTTCAAACCGCCGAAGATCAAACGCTCGAAAGCATTGAGCGCATGCGCGCCATTATTAATTCAACGGACCTAGACCTTGAAACCGTGCTCAGCCTCGGTAGCATGGGTGCCGGTGGACCGCTGCTCGACGTTGACAATGTTAATACCGAGATGGACTCAGAATCCCGCATCACAAATATCAAGGCACGCGCTTACGAAGCCCGTCAACTGGACGAAGCTTTGAAATCAATGCCGCTTGCCCACCCTGTTGATGCCGACCACTACCGCACAAGTTCCTTCGGTGTTCGTAAAGACCCGTTCACCAAACGCCCCGCTATGCATGAGGCGTTGGACTTTGCGTCTTATCGCGGTGCACCAATTGTTGCGACGGCCGATGGTGTCGTTGTTAAGGCTGGCCGGAATGGCAGCTACGGTAAAATGATTGAGATTGATCACGGCCACGGTTTCGTGACCCGCTACGCCCACTTAGAAAAAACTTTCGTTAAGCGCGGTCAGCAGGTAAAGAAGGGGGACAAGCTCGGCGGCATGGGGTCGACCGGGCGCAGTACTTCAACGCATTTGCATTATGAAGTACGTTTCCAAGGACGGGTTTATGACCCGGACACATTCTTAAGAGCAGGGCGACATGTTCAGTAAAACAAATTCGCAATCCCCCACCTCCTCACCGGAACAACCTGTAAGAAAAGCACCCAATAAACCATCTATGTCAGCTCCATCTATATTAGGTCGCGACCTTGTTATAACCGGTGACATTAAAACCGATGGCGATGTTCAGATAGATGGACGACACGAGGGTAATGTTTCTGCGGCAACGTTGACGGTTGGCGAACAAGGGGCGATTAACGGTAAAATTACGGCCAAGGCGGTTTATGTTAGAGGCAAAGTCACAGGCATGATTGAGGCAAGCCTCGTGGAACTTGCCGATACAGCCAATGTTCAGGCTGATATCATTCAAGACCAGTTAACGATCGCAAATGGCGCTTTCTTTGATGGCAAATGTTCACGACGTAAAAAACCGTCTATTGCCGCCAGCAATCCCGGCGCCGCAATAGCGAGCACAAAGAAGTCAGCCTAAGTCCTTAATCTTTATCAAGTTTTTGAGACAAAGCGGCGGCCATGAAGTCATCGAGGTCGCCGTCTAAGACGCCTTTTGTGTCAGACGTTTCGACTCCTGTACGCAAATCTTTGACCATTTGATAAGGTTGCAGGACATAGGATCTGATTTGATGTCCCCACCCTATTTCCGATTTTGAATCGGCGGCTGCCTGAGCCTCTGCTTCACGTGCCTGCAATTCTTGTTCATACAGGCGCGCTCTGAGCATATCCCAGGCCTGCGCCCGGTTCTTATGCTGTGATCGGTCGTTTTGACATTGGACAACAATACCCGTTGGTAAATGGGTAATACGCACAGCGCTATCGGTCTTATTGACATGTTGTCCGCCCGCGCCCGAAGCCCGATAGGTATCAATTCGACAATCTGATTCATTGATATCGATCTCGATTGTATCATCGATTTCGGGATATACCCAGACGCTGGAAAAACTCGTGTGACGCTTCGCATTGGAATCAAAAGGCGAAATTCTGACAAGACGATGTACCCCCGACTCGGTTTTGAGCCATCCAAAGGCGTTATGGCCTTTCACCTTGATCGTCGCTGATTTTATCCCTGCCTCATCGCCAGATTGCTCTTCCAGCACTTCAACCTTCATTCCCCGAGCGTTGGCCCAGCGGGAATACATGCGCAGAAGCATTTCAGCCCAGTCCTGCGCCTCAGTACCCCCAGCCCCGGGGTGTATCTCTACGTAGCAGTCATTGGAGTCCGCCTCCCCACTCAAAAGGGCTTCCAACTCGGCCTTAGCTGCTCTTGATTTAATAGCCTGTAGAGCTTTTTCGGCTTCTTCTACAAGCTCGTCTTCGCCTTCCATCTCTGCCAGCTCAAGATATTCAAGCGCATTATCAAGATCAGACGTCAGTGATGAAATATTATCGAACCCGTTTTCCAGGGCACTCCGTTCGGCCATAAGCTTCTGTGCCTTTTGCGGGTCGTCCCAGAAGGCAGGATCTTCGGCCAGGGCGTTTAGTTCGGCCAAGCGGCGTTCTGCAACATCCCAGTCAAAGACGCCTCCTTAGCAATTCAATCGATTGCTCAATCTCAGCTTTCTGAGCTTCTATTTCTGCACGCATTTTACCGACTCTCTTTAGTAAAGCCCGTCTTCCAACTCGTCCTCTTCCTCATTTTGGGGCTGAGGCACGGAAACAGGTTCCGGCGTCGGTATGTCGGTATTATCAACTTCTGTGTCAAGCTGTTCCGTATCGGTCTCGTCTAAGTTTTCTACCGCAACTTCCAAGTTATCTTCGAGATTGTCATAATCTTCATAACCGCGACTGATAAACGTGTCAGACCCGCTGCCCACTCGGATAGTTGAGGACAAATCACCTAGCCTGGGTTCACTGCCCGGTTTAAAGGCTTCGAGGATAAAATCTTGTGCACCAATATAGGACGGTTCACCCGAATTACGGTTCACAGGCACCAAGGTGACGCCTTCTGGAATCCGGAATGGAACAATCGGTTCATTGGCAAGCGCATCTTTCATAAAGGCTTTAAAAATTGGGGCTGCCGCGGTACCGCCCGCCTCATTATTGAGAGATTTCGGGGTATCATAGCCAATATAGACGCCAGCGACCAAATCGGGCGAAAAGCCCATAAACCAGGCATCGAGATAGTCATTAGTTGTGCCGGTCTTTCCCCCAAGCGGTCGACCTAGAGTACTGATCGTTCGACCTGTTCCATTTTCGACAACTCCCTGAAGCATGTAAACAACCTGATAGGCCGTAACCGGATCAATCACATCCTCTCGATCATCGGGCAATTCGGGAGGCGAACCACCGCTCCATTCTTCGACCTGACATTCTTCACAGACGAAATCATCTTGAACATAGATGGTTTTACCTGCCCCGTCTTGCACACGATCCAAAATACGCGGCGAGACACTCTTACCGCCATTGACCAGCATAGAATAAGCAGATGCCATTCGGATCAGGGTTGTTTCCCCTGCCCCTAATGCCCAGGCAAGTTCGGGTTTTACCTCATCGTAAATTCCAAACCGGGTTCCATAATCCATGATTGGGGCCATGCCGATATCATTAGCCAGACGAACCGTCATAGCATTTCGCGACTTTTCTATGCCAAGGCGTAATGTACTTAGACCATAAAATCGACCTTCCGCATAATTGCTGGGCTTATAAAATCTTTCGCACTCATCTTCTTCCGCATCATTTCCGTCATCAATTTGGCCATCTTCGCTGGTTCCGCGAAGCTCTAACACCCCTTCTTCGTTTTCTTCACAATCTATATCGCTGCGTTCAATCACGAATGGGGCGTCCAAAACCTGGCTGGCAGGCGTAAACCCATTGTCCAAGGCTGCGGCGTAAACAAATGGTTTGAATGAGGATCCGGGCTGGCGGTAAGCCTGAGATGCCCGGTTGAACTGACTTTGCGAGAAGCTATATCCCCCTACAAGGGCCAGAACTCGACCCGTATGCGGATCCATAGCGATTAATCCGCCATTGGCTTCGGGTATTTGTTTTAAAGTGTAAAAATTTCCTTCGTCTTCCCCTATGCGCTCCACAAGGACAATATCGCCAGGTGACAAAATATCTGTAACCTTCAGGTTTTCCTTGGCTTTTTCGGCATTCTCTCGGTCGTTAACCGCCCAGAGTAAATGCTCGAGCGAAAGCGTCCCGTTTTCCGGTCGAATTTCCTCTTCATCCAATAAGGCAAAGCCCAGCTTGGCTTTTTTCGCATCTGCTTCTAAAACCAAAGCAACCCGCCAATTATCAATATCTCTTGGGGTCTCGAATTCATCAAGGCGCTTTTTCCAGTCATCAAACCCATCGAATTTTGCGATCGGTCCGCGGTAACCGTGACGCTGATCATAGGCTTCCAGACCATTTCGAAGCGCCCGCCGGCCCGCGAGTTGAAGGTCCGTATCGAGGGTTGTGCGAATGGATAAACCGCCGCTATAGAGTTCATCTTCTCCATACATTGAGAAGATCACTTTACGGGCCTCTTCGACAAAATATTCGGCAGCCAGATATTCTTCACCGGTTAAGCGGTCTACTACCACAAGATCTTGTTCCCGTGCCCTATTGGCGGCCTCTTGATCCACGTAACCATCGTCAACCATGCGGTTCAGCACGTAATTACGTCTGGCCAGGGCGCGTTCTTTCTTGGTTTCGGGATTATAATTATTCGGCGCTTTTGGAAGGACCGCCAGATAAGCCATTTCGGCGAGATCCAAATCTTTGAGTGGTTTACCAAAATAGTTCAACGAAGCGGCGGCAATACCATAAGCCCGACGACCAAAATAAATCTCATTTAGGTATAGCTCCAGAATGTGATCCTTATCCATGGCTTTTTCAATACGGCGGGCGATAACAATCTCACGCAGTTTGCGGTCTATTGTACGCTGATTGCCGACGAGAAAGTTTTTGGCGACCTGCTGTGTCAAAGTTGAGCCACCTTCCAGCCGCTCTCCCCTCAATTTGTGACCAATATTAGCGACCATTGCGCGGGCAAAACCACGTTCATCAAAGCCATCATGTTGATAAAACCGCTGGTCTTCTGCGGCGACGAAGGCATGTTGTAATTCGACGGGTATAGATTCAATTGGGACAAACACCCGATGTTCTTTGGCGTATTCCGCAATCAATTTACCGTCGCCTGCGTGAACACGGGTCATGATGGCAGGTTTATATTCTGCCAGCACTTCAATGCTCGGCAAATCCTTGGTTGCACGAACAAAATAGATTACCGAAAATATGACAATCGCAATCGTCATTAACAGGCCCGCTAAAAGGACCCATTTTATATACTTCCACCGAACATATTTGCGTATGGCTGTCATCATCGTTTTTTATTCCTGCGGCTCGCTACATCCCGATTAGGGCATGAATTGGGCCGCATTGTGATTCATCTGTTCTTTATAAGGATTGTCAGCGCGACGTCACGGATTTTGATCGTCAAAATACTTATCAATCGCAGTCTTTACACTTCGCAGTACTTTTTTTCGGTGCCGTGCGGAATTCAACAACTTCTCGTCCTGTTTATTGGAAATAAATCCGAGTTCCAAAAGCACCGCCGGCACGTCAGGCGCCAACAAGACATAATAACCCGCCCGACGGTGACTATTTCTGAGGAGATGAGTCGATTTAGAGAGTTCTGATAATAAATGATCGGCGAAGTCTGCAGATTGCGAGAATGTTTTCCTTTGTGCCAGATCCACCAAAATATCACCGACTGGATCTGATTGGGTCGATAAATCGACATCCATGATCCAATTCTGTGAGTTGACTATATTCTTTGAGCGTCCGACCGCACGGTCTGCCAATGTGTAAACCGAGGCCCCGCGTGTCGAAGGTGTTTTTATCGAGTCCGCATGGATGGAAATGAAAAGATCCGCGTTTTTTTGGCGTGCAATTTTTATCCGGTCATCGTGATCCACATAGCGATCGCCTGACCGAGTTAAATACACTTTATAACGACCGGATGCTTCCAGTAACGCTTTTAGCTCTTTTGCGGATTTCATCGTTACCGATTTTTCAAATGTTTTTCTTTGTCCTACCGAGCCTGGATCCTTACCGCCATGGCCAGGATCAATGACAATCACCGGAGGTGGGCTTGGCTTATAAAGCATGGCCGGTTTCGCGATCGGATAAGGAATTTTGCCCTTGAAATATCGCGGCGAGGTCTGGATTGGGCGCACGACCTTTGGCATTTGTCCGGCAATCGAAATGCGAACCTGGTCTTCGCTTACACTTTGCGAAGATAGTGACGCGCCATCTACCAAGTCGAGAACCAGTCTTGTCCCCTGCTCGCCGCGCACCGCCTGACGGATAAGTTTCACCCGTTCCTTTCCTTCAGATTTCTTTTGCCCCTGCGTGTGCGGGCTCATTTCTAAATTTGATGTGTCGGACAAAAAATCGATGACGACGCGGTGCCCGCCCTCTGACATTTCATAGATGGAAGGCTCACCTAAGTTTTTACCGGAAATGACAACCGTGGTTGTCTGCCCGGTTTCGAAAGACAGGCTTTCAATCGTCCCAGCAGACGTTGCCTGAATACAAAGGCACAGCGTTATGAGTAAAACAATAAGTCTCAACCTTGGCCCCATCCTTAAGGTAAACCAATCGTGAATAAACCCGAAAAAATTTAGATTTTGTTACCAAATATATACTTAGATCAATTGTAATAAAATACTTTGCGTCTGTCGAAAAAATAAGGCAGAGATTAGCAGTTGGTGACTCTTTTAGACTTGATCGGTTCGATTAAGTCCCTACATCACCACTTAATGGCGATAAGCCAAAACAGGTTATAACTATGCGCTTCGCGTTTTCACATATGAATAGAGCCGATCTTCGGACGTTTTGCGACGCGCATTCTAATACACACGATTTATTGACAATTATTCGACCCGGTCTCAGGAAATTCGCAGCCAAATGGGCGCGTCCGAGACGATTAATGGGTCGACTTGGAGAATTACATGACAAAAAGAATGCTTATCGACGCATCCCACCCGGAAGAAACCCGGGTTGTGATCGTCAATGGAACACGGATCGAAGAACTTGACTTTGAGAGCGCGCAAAAGCGCCAGCTCCGTGGAAATTTATATCTAGCCAGAGTCACACGGGTTGAGCCGTCGCTTCAGGCCGCTTTCGTTGAATATGGTGGAAACCGTCACGGCTTCCTGGCATTCAGCGAAATCCACCCGGACTATTACCAAATTCCATATGAAGACCGGATGGCCTTGCTTGAAGCCGAAGAAGCGGAAAACTTAGCCGAAGACGCTGACGACGAAAATGAAGATATGGCGGAAGACACCGCCGAAGATGAAATGGCAGAATCCGATTCTGAGGATAACGCAGACGAAACGGATGAAGACGATGTCGAAGACGAAGATGTCGCCGATGAACAAGAAAAAACCGCCAGCAACCGAAAGAAACGCACGCAAAGACGCCGTTACAAAATTCAGGAAGTTATCAAACGTGGTCAGATTCTGCTAATTCAGGTCGTCAAAGAAGAGCGTGGCAATAAAGGTGCCGCGATGACAACTTACCTGTCTCTGGCTGGTCGATATTGTGTTCTCATGCCCAACACCCCCCGAGGCGGCGGAATTTCGCGCAAAATCGCCAACGGGTCTGACCGGAAACGCTTAAAATCAATTGTCGGTGAAATGGAAGTGCCCGCCGGTATGGGCGTAATCGTCCGGACGGCCGGGGCAAAGCGCACGAAAACGGAAATCAAACGCGACTATGATTATTTATCCCGGTTGTGGGAAACCATTCGCGATACAACGTTGGAATCAATCGCCCCTGCTCTCATCCATGAGGAAGGCAATCTCGTCAAACGGTCAATTCGCGACCTATACAACAAGGAAATCAGCGAAATTCTGGTTGAAGGCGATGATGCCTATAAGACCGCCAAGTCTTTCATCAAAATGCTGATGCCAAGCCATGCGAAAAACGTGAAAGCCTATAAGGATTCAATCCCGCTATTTTTGCGATATCAGGTTGAGAAACAAATCGAAGACAGTCTAGATTCTGTCGTCCAACTCAAATCCGGTGGTTATCTGGTCATCCACCCAACCGAAGCCCTGGTATCCATTGATATTAACTCAGGGCGCTCCACGCGGGAACGCAATGTTGAACGGACTGCGTTAAAAACCAACCTTGAGGCCGCCGACGAGATCGCCCGCCAAATGCGGCTTCGCGATCTTGCGGGACTGATTGTGATCGATTTTATCGATATGGATGAACACCGTAATAACCGGGCCGTTGAAAAGCGCATGAAGGAAGCCTTGTCGCGTGACCGGGCTCGCGTACAGGCCGGTCGTATTTCTCAATTTGGCTTGATGGAAATTTCCAGACAAAGACGTCGCCGAAGCTTATTGGATGGGTCGACGACGAATTGCCCACATTGTCAAGGCGTTGGCCGTCAGCGCACGATTGAATCAGCCGCGCTTCACGCCCTCAGAGCGGCCGAAGAAACAGCCGCCCGTGGCAAAGCTAAGCGTATCTCTATTAAGGTCGCCCCGGACGTTGCCACCTATTTGTTTAATCATAAACGTGATGTTCTGGCCGCAATGGAAACTGAATTCGGATTGTTCTGCGAGATCTTACCAGCGGAATCACTCCTTCGTCCAAGCTTCGAAATGACCGTAGTTGAGGCCGGCGATAAAAAAGCCAAAGATCCGCTGGCTGAGATTGAAAAGCAAAATGCCAAGGAACAGGCTGAGTCGGATAAGAAAAAAGCGAAGTCATCCAAAAAGTCCAAGCCCAAGAAAAAGGACGAAGACGAATCTGAGGAAGATCAGAACAAGCCAGACACCGAAGAAAAGTCTGAGGATGAACCAAAAAAGCGTCGGCGACGTCGTGGTCGACGGGGCGGACGCGGACGAAAATCCGACAGCACCGCAGAAGACAGTGCGACAAATGACAATGCTACGTCTGACACGAATGAAAGTGAAACAGACAAAACAGAGAGTAAGGATACTGCCAGCGAGGATGTTGAAACCAAGCCCAAGCGTCGCTCTACAACCCGTCGCAAAGCACCGACCAAGGACAAAAAACCTGAAACGGCGGAAATTCCTGCTGATGATGAAGAGGTAAAACCCAAGAAAAAAACCTCTACTCGTCGTAAGAAGGCACCAAACAAAGCGAAAGCTGAGGAAAAAGCCGACAAAAAAGAAACTGCAAAACCAAAGAGTAAACGCAGCACCACGCGCAAAAAAGCGCCTGCTAAAGACGCCGCTGAGTCAAATGCGGATAAGGCGAAAGACAGCGATACCGAGGAAGTAGCCAAGCCAAAGAAAAGCCGTAGCACGGCCCGTAAAAAAGCCCCATCAAAGACCGCAACCGAGACGGCAGAGACAGTTGAAAAGCCGGCAAAAACCACGCGAAAGAAGGCTGAGCCCAAGAAAAAAACGGCTGAGGAACCGGCAAAACCCGAGAGTTCCGACGATGATGGTAAATCATCACGCCGGGGATGGTGGCAACGCAAGCGTAAAAAGTGACCTGTAAATTCACTGTAATGTTACAGTCCCGTCACTTGACGCGGCCTTAAGTAAGGGCGATTTTGGTGTCAGGGAAGTAATTGATTAAAATGAATTTTCGACGCACATCACTGTCATTGTTTTTTCGCGGACTTTTGGCGAGCTGTCTTATTGGCTCGATTACTGTTTCTGCCATGGCGCAGTCTCTGCTTCGCGATACGGAGATAGAGGAAACCCTTAGAGATTACTCGACTCCTATTTTTCGAGCAGCCGGGCTTAATGACGATAGTGTTGATTTATATATCGTCAATGACAACTCGCTAAATGCGTTTGTGACCCGAGGTCAAAATATCTTCCTGCACACCGGCTTGATCCTGGAAAGCGAAACCCCCAATCAGCTGAAGGGCGTTATCGCACACGAAGCCGGTCATATAGCTGGGGGTCACCTTGCACGGAGTGATTACGGCACGCGAAGTGCCTATGGCGCTATGCTTCTGGCTGCAGGCGTTGGCTTAGCCGCAATATTAGCTGGAGAAGGCCAAGCTGGCGCGCTGATTTTAGGCGGGTCTACTCAGTTCGGCGCATTGGAATTCCTGGCTTACACTCGAACAAATGAGTCAGCCGCAGATCAATATGCGGCTCAATATATGGAAAGAAGCGGACAATCAGGACAAGGGCTGATCGACTTTTTTGATAAGTTTCGTTATCAGGAAGTTCTGTCTCAGGCGAAGCGCTATCCTTACTTCAGAAGCCATCCCCTTTCCAGTTCCCGTATCGATGCGCTTCGCGAAGTCGTCGAAGAAAGCCCATACACTGACACGCCGGATTCAGAGCTGGATTCAACGCGCCTCGAAATGACGAAAGCCAAGCTTCGAGGTTTCCTGGACGCCCCGCAACTCGTTTTCTCTCGATACCCTGAAACAGATTCCTCTCGTGAAGCGCGATATGCCCGAGCCGTTGCTTATTTTCGTTCAGCCAGTTTGAAAAACGCCATTTTTGAAATTGATGAGTTAATTAAACTGGAGCCGGACAACGCCTATTTTCATGAGCTTAAGGGGCAAATTTTATATGAAAGCGGACAAGGTGAACAAGCGATCGGTCCAATTCGGAAAGCGTTAGAACTTAGACCCAATGCACCTTTGTTCCAGATTATGTTAGCCCAGGCATTGATCGAACAGGATAGCAATGAATCGGTACAGGAAGCTATCGACCTGTTAAAACTAGCCCTGACCAATGAGCCAGAGAACAGTTATGGATGGTATTACCTGTCGCAGGGCTACGGACGGATAAATCAAGAAGCCTTGGCGAAATATGCGATAGCCGAACAGGCCTATAATATGGGTGATTTGCAACGCGCCAGTTCATTTGCCCGGCGGGCTCAGGAAGACCTGCCCCGCAACATTCCACAATGGCGACGGGCCAGTGATATTATCGTGATTGCCGACACGCAACTCGCACAGAAAAAAAGTAAAAGATATAAACCCAAGCCCTAATTTATTAAGGTTTTTCCTGTAAATTCTCGCGAAATTTGGAGATAAAAAAATGAGACGCCTAGCCACCCTTCTTCTTATGACAAGCACGATCGCTCTATCAAGCTGCGCTCAAGCCGGCCAAGCCGGAGCTATGTCAAAAGATGATGTCAAAGAAATTGTACGCGAATATCTTTTGGAGAATCCAGAAATCGTCCGCGAAGCGCTGATCGAACTTCAGAAAAAAGAAGAAATGGCGTCAATCACAGCCGTCAAAGATCAAATCCTGAACGATCCTCGTGATGTTGTTATAGGTCCAGACGATGCTAAAGTTACGATTGTAGAGTTTTTTGATTATAATTGCGGTTATTGTAAGCGCTCAACGGATTGGCTCCAATCCGCAATGGAAGAGCACCCAAAAGATGTCCGTGTAATTTTCAAGGAAATGCCGATCTTGGACGGTCGAACCAAGACATCCCGTATCGCCGCCAAAGCCGCGCTTGCCGCTCACCGTCAGGACAAATATTTTGACATGCATCTGGCTCTGATGGCTGAGCGAAGTCTCAACCAGGACCGCATTATGAAAATCGCTGAAAAAATCGGATTGAATACAGCCCGCCTTGAAGGTGACATGAAAGACCCGGAAATCAGCAAACTCATCGAAGATACGATGGTTCTCGGAAACCGCCTGACTCCATTAACCGGAACGCCATTCTTCATGATCAATGATCAATATCTTTCCGGGGCTGACACCTTAAAGCTTAGAAAAATGCTGGCCGAAGAACTCGCCAGCTAATTTACAGTAATTAGATATAGCAAAGCCCCGCAGCCATATAGGTTGACGGGGCTTTTTTATTTTGAATTCGAAAGTTTATCCTAAAACGGAATTTCATCATCCAGGTCAAAGTCTTCCTTAGGACCTTCCATGGTAGAGGCAGAACGAGACCCGCCGCCTTGGTCCATATTGTAGCCACCGCCACCTCCGCCGCCGCCATTACGGCTATCCAGGAGGACGAGTTCACCCCGGAAACGCTGCAGAACAACTTCGGTCGTGTACCGGTCATTGCCATCACGATCCTGCCACTTACGGGTTTGAAGTTGACCTTCAATATATAATTTGCTGCCTTTTTTAACGTAATTCTCAACGACCTTAACAAGGTTTTCGTTGAATATTGCAATATTGTGCCACTGCGTATTTTCGCGCCGTTCACCAGATTGTTTGTCGCGCCATGTCTCTGACGTGGCCAGAGAAAAGTTACAGACCTTTCCACCATTGTTAAACGTACGGGTTTCAGGGTCTTTTCCAACATTTCCGACAAGGATTACTTTGTTTACAGATCCGGCCATAATATCACCTAGTTTTTCGCTATATGTTCGTTATTTGTTCTTTTGTCAAGATTGTTTCACTTTCGCACAATTTTTTAAGCTGTCTAGGGACTATTAACGCCTAAACAACTTAGCCTGTGGAAAATTTTTATTTTTGAGAATTTTATTTCGCCTCATAGTCGCTTTGCTCATTTTTAGATTTCAAAAAAGCGTCCAAGCCTTTCGATTAAGTAGCTTCTTGAGGAATAAGATATTTGTAGATTTTTAAAGCCGTTGACTTATGTGCATATGTGTGCACATATACGCGCATGAAGAATGACAATCACCCCCTTACCGAAGAACACAAAGCTCTATCCGAGGCCCTTATCGGCGTATTGGACACACGTTTCTTAAAAGCTTTATGTGATCCCACACGGATCGAAATTTTAAAGAAAATCATCTCAATCGGCGTCAGTGATGTGTCCACAATTGCCCGAGGATTATCCCAGGACCGCTCCGTGATATCCCGACATCTGGCGCAGTTGGAACAAGCCGGCATCACGGTCTCGCGAAAAGACGGGCGACGGGTCCTTTATGATTTGGACGGCCCCTATATCGTGGAAAAAGTCACGAAAATTCTAAACACGCTTCACCCCATGGCAGACCTCTGCCGGCCCTTTGAAGGTTGGGACGGGGCCGCAACCTTAGAAAGCCAAAGATCATGACAACGGCAACCGGACAATTCACAGGCCGTACGGAAAATGGCGACACCATCATTTATAAAGATGGAAAGCGGTATTATTGGTGGCTGATCCTGATCCCCGTATTCGCGTCCTTCAGCACGATCTGGCTTTATTTTGCTCTCGGGAAAAATCCGATTGTAACTTTGATACCCATGTTGTTTTTCTATGCTTTCACGCCTTTGATGGATTTCCTTCTGGGCGAAGATGAACACAATCCCCCAGAAGAAGTCGTCAATGCCATGGCAGAGGACAATTATTATCGCTTCGTCATTCATTCCCAGATTTATATCGCGATCGCATTATTTATCGCATTTGTCGTGTTTGTCGGCACGCAAAACCTGCCATGGTGGGCTATTTTGGCCCTGATATTTGGCGTTGGTATTAACAGTGGCGGCGTTATGGCGCTGACCCATGAACTTGGGCATAAAGCGAATAAGCTTGATCGTCTTTCAGCCAAGATCGGGAATATGATCATGGGCTATGGGCATTTTAATATCGAACATAATAAGGGGCATCATACCTGGGTCGCGACCCCGGAGGACCCGGCCAGCTCGCGTATGGGAGAAAACTTTTACGCCTTTATGGTCCGGGAGTTATCCGGCACATTTGTGCGCGGTATTTCCTATGAGAAAGCCCGCCTCGCCAAAAAAGGACACCGCTTTTGGTCAATCCACAATGATGTTTTGCAGGTCTATGCTGTTACCCTCGCAGCGAGCGCTTTATTTGTTGCTCTGTTTGGCTGGTCGATCCTGATCTTTCTTATCCCGCACCATTTTCTAGCCTGGCTTGCCCTCACCCAAGCCAATTATGTCGAGCATTACGGTCTGAAACGGGAAATGCTGGCGAACGGCAAATATGAACGCTGTCAGCCCAAACATAGCTGGAATACCAACCATACCTACTCCAATCTGGTGTCTTTCAATTTGCAGAGACATTCTGATCATCATGCCTTCCCACAACGCCCCTATCAGGTTTTGCGGGATTACAATGACGTACCAAGCTTACCAACCGGATATGGCGGCTGTTTTGCCATGGCCTTTGTGCCGCCAATCTGGTTTTCGGTCATGGATAAACGGGTAATGGAATGGGCAGAAGGCGATTTGAGTAAGGTCAATATTTGTCCGCGCGCTGAGGCAAAACTTGAGAAAAAGTGGGGTGTTAGCGCAAGTGCTTAACTCGCAAGATAATCCTCAAGTGCTTTGACCCCAACACCGTCAATATGAAGCCCCGTTTTGGTTCGCCGCCAAAGAATATCATCTGCCGACCGTGCCCATTCATGTTCTACTAGGTAATCGACCTCCGCCGCGCTGATATCACCGCAGATCATTTCCGAAAATCCTGTCGAGTCCGCCATAATCTGGTTTAGGCGCGATCCATAATAACGACAAAGACGCAGGATCGTTTTTGACGCCAGCTTAGGCAGTTCTCCCAACTTGCTCTGATAAAAGGCGTCAAAATCGCCATTTGGGATATCCCCGCCTGGCAAGCTCGTTGTCGCCGTCCATTTTTCACCCATATCCGGAAAATACTCCGAAAGGGCTTTTAGCGCATGGGCCGCCAGCTTTCGTGACGTTGTGATCTTGCCGCCATAAACGGACAAAAACGGCGCGTTATCCGTCAGCACATCCACATCCAAAACATAGTCCCGGGTGACTTCGGACGCGTTGTCGCTTTTATCATCATAAAGCGGACGAACACCGGAATATGTCCAACGGACATCTTCTGGTGTCACTGGACTTTTAAAATACTCGCTTGCGGCCGTACAAAGATAGGAAATTTCCTCGGATGAAGCTTTTGGTTTACCATCTTCAAATTTAAACGGCACATCGGTCGTCCCAATCAGCGTATAAGCCTGCTCATAGGGGATCGCGAACACAACCCGTCCATCTTTGTTCTGAAAAATATAAGCGTGGTCCCCTTCGAAAAGTTGATCGACAACAATGTGACTGCCTTTGACCAATCGCAAATGGTCGTCATCCGGCGTGTCATTGACCTTGTCCATAATCTGGTCGACCCAGGGACCGGCTGCATTGACCACACCTTTGGCGCTCAATGTCTCGACGGAACCGTCCATATTTTTCATGGTGACAAGGTAATGTCCCTGGGCAACTTCAATGCTTTCAACCCGCGTGTGCGTGCGAATATCTGCCCCTTTTTCCCGCGCCGCCACGGCATTGAGGACCACTAATCGTGCATCTTCAACCCAGCAATCGGAATATTCAAAGCCGTCTGTAAACTCTGATTTCAGTGCCCGGTGGCGCGCGGACCCGGTTAATTTAATCTGCTCTGAATCGGGTAAAACGCTTTTTCCGGCCAGGCTGTCATATAGAAAGAGCCCCGCCTTCAAAATCCATTTCGGGCGCAGACCTTTCTCATGTGGCAGGACAAAGCGCATCGGCGAAATTATGTGCGGCGCTGCTCGCAAAAGAACATCTCTTTCTTTAAGCGCCTCACGTACCAGACGAAACTCATATTGCTCAAGATATCGCAGGCCGCCATGAATAAGCTTGGTGCTGGACGACGAAGTATGCTGCGCCAGATCGTCCTTTTCAGCCAGAACGATCTTAAGGCCCCTTCCCGCAGCGTCCCGCGCCACGGCAGTTCCATTAATCCCGCCTCCAATGACAAAGAGATCACAATCCAGCGTCATAGACCTTGCTTCCATTTGGTTGTTGTCTTTTTGACTTTTCACCTATTCGGGTCAAAGTAAAACACTTTGATCACCCAGCCAGGCAATTTATTCCGAACTGGGTCGTTCGCTTTGTTTGGCGACCCAGTGTTTGCGGCACAGGCTGACATATCTTTCATTGCCGCCGATCTCTATCTGCGTCCCTTCAGAGACAGCCGCGCCGCCCTGATCAAAACGCAAATTCATAGTGGCTTTCCGCCCACACCAGCACAAAGTCTTGATTTCCTTAAGATTGTCGGCCGCCGCCAACAAGGCGGCGCTACCGGAAAACAAATCGCCTTTGAAATCGGTCCTGAGCCCATAGCACATGACGGGTATCCGAAGGTCATCCGCGACCTGGGACAATTGCCAAACCTGATCACGGGTCAAAAATTGGGCCTCGTCCACCAGGACACAGTCAATCCGCTGCGCAGCCTTCATGTCGCTTACAAAGTCAAATAGATTGGTCCCGTCGCGAAAGGTATGGGCTTCGCGCTTTAACCCAATACGAGAAGAGATTTCTTGCGAACTGCCTGCACGGTCATCCAGCGCGGGTTTTAGCAATACCGTCTCCATACCGCGCTCAGTATAATTATAGGCCGCCTGCAATAATATGGTCGACTTACCTGCATTCATGGCGCCGAAATTGAAATAGAGCTTTGCCAAAATTGATGACCTTAAGGATAAAAAGACGATCTGACACAGGTCTAGGCCGAGAGGAGTGATTCTGGCAACGCCCGTTTAAGAGAAAACTGTTTGCAATTCGTCAAATGAAACCACGAACGGGGAAATCTGCGCTGCGTTGTATCCAGTTTTCAGCTGCATAGACACTTGCCCCGTCTGTCACATGTAAGGTCAGCGCGTGCCTCGCATTTTCGGACCGATTTTCAGCGCTGTAGTGGGGCAACACACCGTGGAAACAAATCAGGGTTCCCGTCTTGACCTCCAGCGGTATTGCAGTCTCGTTTTCTGGCCAGACTTGATCACTGATTTGTCGCATTTTAATCTGACGCCCTTCGCGCTCAAAACGCTCTCTGAGATCAGAGCGATGGCCACCCGGTTCCACCCAAAGGCAGCCATTCTCAAGCGTTGCATCCTCCAAAGCAAACCAGAAAGTGATCACCGAAATCGGCTCCGTATAGAAAAATGTTGCGTCCTGATGCCATCCCACTTTGCCCCCTATTCGGGGCTGTTTGAAAATATACATGGATTGGCGAAGCTCGGGACTTTGCTGACCGAGGCCCGTTGCGACCTGATGCAGATCTTCGCCGGAGGTGAATTTTCGAAATACCGGATCAAGATCGTGCATGGCATGGCCAATTTTGTTGATGCTCAGAGCCAGGTCCTGGTTGAGGTCACCGTTCGCATCAAAGGCTTCTTCTTCAAAAAAACATCGTACCGAGTTGTCGCTATCCAAGAAATAATTGTTGGACCGCATCAATATATCCGCTTCAGAGCGATCCGTCGTAAAGATCGTTTTTTGCTCGCTAAGATCATGCGCCTGGACGATTTCAAGCGCGCGGGTTTTGAGTGTTGCAATATCATCCAGAGACTTAAAGTTCGGCAAAACACAATAGCCGAGTTCATGATATTGATCGATATCGGCCTGGGAAATCATAGGGACATCATAGAGGGCCTACCCTGTGCATGGCATCAACATCGGCCATAGGCAGCCTGGCAATATGATCGCTAAGTGATTGTCTGTGGACCGGGTCAATCCATTTGGGCTCAATTTCTTCCAAGGGAAACAATACAAAGCCACGGCTCAGCATACGCGGATGCGGCAGGATCAAGTCAGCGCTATCGATGATCTGACCCGAAAAATCCAGAATATCGAGATCCAAAGTACGCGGCGCGTTGCGAACCGTCCTGACCCGTCCGAGCGCCGCCTCGATCTCATGCAGGGTTGCCAAGAGCGCCTGGGGCGAACCTTCATATTTAACGCCGATCACGGCGTTCAAATAATCAGGTGCATCACTACCCGGTGGCCAGGCCGGGGACTGCCAGAGGCCCGACTTTCTCTCAACCGCGATGTTTTGCTTTTCCATCATTGCCAAAGCCTGAGAAAAACTATCTTTTGGGTTGGACAGGTTCGCCCCCAAAGCGATAAAAATACCGGTATTATTTTGTGTCATTTTTTGGTTTTACTATGTCTATTTATTCCGATGAA
>JAHDDX010000061.1 GCA_020629135.1 Hellea sp. | reverse complement strand
GGCTATGTATATCTCTCAACGCGTTTTATTTCGCGGCGAAAAAGCAACCAGAAACACCGGCGTCTTTAATAAGCATGACGGTGAAGATAGAAACACAGCGCTCGTGGCAGGATTGGCCGCTGGTCTGGTTTCCCTGATTGCTGTTTTCAGCACGCTCTAAACCAACAAGATTTTATTACCACTTTAAGAACCGGGCCATTTGGTCCGGTTTTTTCATGGATGACCGGACCGTGCAAATTAAAGCGCGGTCATGTGCGGCATTCTCCCATTGCATTTTATTCAATAGGCTGACATTAAACTGTGGTGCAAACCAATGGCGTGAATGAAGCGCCACAACACGAATAAAACGAAACTGCAACCCAGGCAGTAAAGGGACCTGATAAAGAAAGATGCGAAGCCGCAAATCGTATATTGAATGGGGTGTTTTGGCGTTCCAGCTTTTACTTGTTGGGCTAATCGCCTATTTTCTTATTCGGGCTGTAATCGGATTTACCAACCCCGAAAGCAATTGGCAGCCCGTAAGCGCCGCCAATGGCGCTGTACCTTCACAAAACAGTGCCAGAGCCGCAAATTTAGACCTGAGCTTTGACCCCTTTCATCGAACCCAGTCAATTGTGGTTGAGCTGCCTCAGGATTTGGGCTCTGACGCGCCTGAAACCAGCCTGGATCTTACGCTTGTTGGTCGAATAACCGGCGAGCCGGCTACGGCAACTTTAGAAATTCCGGATGGGTCTCAAAAGTCCTATCAAATCGGGGAAGAAATCCTCAATGGCGTAACATTGGAATCGGTGCATCCTGACTATGTGGTTATTTCTCAGAACGGCAAGCTGGAGCGACTGACATTTGGCGAGGCCATGTCAACAGGGCTGCAGGCGAATATTGACGCGCAAAAAATAGACGCAAAGACGCTCTTGCGTTCAGTGTCTTTATCGCCGGTTATGACCGATGATGGCGAACCGCGCGGGATGAGAATTTCGGCGCTGGACGGCAAAGTTAAGCTCGAGGATTTCGGCTTGCAATCGGGCGATATTCTGACCCATATAGGCACGATGGACCTTCGCTCCGGACGGCCAAACTTTAGAGATATGCAGCAAGAGCTTCGCAATTCAACTTCAGCGAAAATAAAACTTTTGAGAAACGGACAACCGATGACGGTTGAGATTAAACTATGATCAAACGCCTGCTTCTGACTGCGACAGCGGCCCTCGCTTTTGCGACAACAAATATTCCGGATGCCATCGCGGCCGGCGATCATTTGATCACTATGCAACAGGCCGATATTCGCGCATTTATTGACGACGTCTCGGTTGTGACCGGCAAGACCTTTCTGGTTGATCCGCGCATTCAGGGCAAAGTGACGATTTCTTCCGAGCAGTCACTTAACCCCCGCGAAGTGTTTAACGTGTTCAAAGATGTAATGCGGGTTCATGGCTATACGGTTGTGCGCACAAATGGCGGCGAATATCGGATCACCTTGCTGCAGGGCTCCGCACAAGATGCGCCCTTTGTTTCAAATTCCGGCGCAAACGGTCAGTTTGCGACTACCGTACTAAAGCTCATAAATGGCGATGCCGCAGAAGCCGCAAAGCTGATTAAACCGGTTTTACACTCCCAGGGCATTGTCACGGCCAATCAAGGCGGCAAAATTATTGTCGTAACCGACTTTCCCGAAAACCTGAGAAAGGCCCGTGAAATTGTGGCGGCGCTGGACTCTAACGGCAAGCAAATTGAGACGTTTCAATTGACAAATCTAGCGCCGCGAGACGTAGAAGATGCCTTGAAAACACTGGCGGGTCCGCGGGCAAGCTATCAGGTCGTTTCTATTCCGGGCACGAATAGTTTGATCATAGAAGGCGCTCCAGGTGAAATCGCCAAATTGCGCCCGATCATTAATCAAATGGATTCGGCAGGATTTGCCCCCCGGGGCGCGGTATCCGTGACGCCGTTGCGCTATGCAAATGGTGAAGAAATTCTTGGGCTCTTGAATACACTCCTGCCAAATTACACCCGTGAAGGGGAACCGGTTCCCACGGTCGCACATGAGGTGGGCAGCAATACCATCGTTATTAGCGCATCCCCTGAAACCCAGTCGGCACTGGAACAAATTATTCGCAGCCTGGATTCTCGCCGCCCGCAAGTTCTGGTCGAAGCTATTATCGTTGAGATCAGTGATACGGCGGCGCGGGATCTGGGCGTGCAATTCGCCCTGGGCGGACTGGACGGCAGCTTTATTCCGTTTATCGGTACAAATTATTCGCAACAAGCCCCCAATGTTTTAAACCTGGCGGGCGCAATCGCCGGGCCGCAATTAGGGTTTTCGGATGCGGATTCAAGTGCCTTACGTTCTTCCGCGATCAGTTCAATTCTTGGCACCAATGGCGTCGTAGCTGGCGGCGGCGGCATTGAAAATGATACATTGTTCTCAGCGATCGTTACGGCCCTTGAATCAGATAAAGATTCAAATATTTTATCGACGCCTTTTGTCACTACCTTGGACAATAAACCCGCCCGCTTTGTGGTCGGTCAGGAAATTCCCATCACCACCGGCGAAAGTCTGGGCTCAAATAATATCAACCCGTTTCGGACGTTTGAACGCAAAGAGGTTGGAATTAAACTCGATGTACTGCCCCAGATCTCTCAGGGAGACGTTATCCGCCTTGAAATAAAACAAGAAGTCTCTTCGATTTCAGGAGCAGTCTCAACCATTAGCTCGGACTTTATTACGAATAAGCGCGAAATCGAAACCACCGTACTGGCCAATGACGGCGAGATCATTGTTCTGGGAGGGCTCATTCAAGATGATGAGCAGATTAATATAGAGAAAGTTCCGCTTCTGGGCGATGCGCCGGTGATTGGAAATCTCTTTCGCTCAAAAAGTAATTCCCGTGTGCGTCAAAATTTGATGGTGTTTTTGCGCCCCCGGATTATTCGTGACCAAAGCGATGCTCGCCCCCTAACGCAAAGTCGGCTTAATCATATTCGTCAGGAAGATATTAATCAGTCCGGACGTACGGTTTCAAAACTGGATAATTATCTGGAACGACCCTGATATGAGCGAGTCTCCTTTACCCCGCTTATCTTATAGCTTTGCCCGCAAATTCGGGATTGTCGCAACCGAACAGGACGGCCTGCCAATATTGGCCCGACGCGGTGGCGTCCCAATCGAAGCTGTGCTTGAAGCCCGTAGAGTCGTTGATCGCCCGCTCAGTTTGAAAGAAGTCAGCGGTACGGAATTTGAAAGCCTGATGGCCCAAATTTACGCGCAGGGTGATCTTTCTGAAACGGCGCAAACTGCCTTGGGCGATGATGCAGACCTGCATGCACTTGCGGATAATCTGCCTAGAACATCGGACCTGCTCGATAGTGACGATGATGCGCCTGTCATCAAACTCATAAACGGCATCTTACAAGAAGCCATTAAAACGCGGGCCTCAGATATTCATATTGAGCCTTATGAAAAGCGCCTGGCTGTTCGTTTTAGAATTGACGGCGCCTTACGCGATACGCTGTCACTATCGGCGCGTTTGGCGCCGGTCCTTGTCAGCCGGGTTAAGGTTATGGCCAAGCTGGACATCGCCAAAAAACGTGTCCCGCAGGACGGACGGTTTTCGCTTAATTTGGGGGAGCGCGCCGTCGATGTGCGGGTGTCGACCCTGCCGTCACAGCATGGCGAACGCGTCGTCATGCGTATTCTGGAAAAAACCAGTTCGCTTTTAAACCTCGCCGATCTGGGCATGGAGCCGGATGAATTGGCCGATTTTGCGGGTGCCTTGAAACGTCCGAACGGAATTATTCTTGTGACCGGACCAACCGGATCAGGTAAAACCACAACGCTTTATGCGTCTTTGACAAAACTTAATGATGGCTCGCGCAATATTTTGACGGTCGAAGATCCAGTTGAATATGCTCTGGACGGCATTGGTCAGACACAGGTCAATAATCAGGTCGGCATGAGCTTTGCGGCTGGGTTACGGGCAATTTTGCGCCAGGACCCGGATGTCGTCATGGTTGGCGAAATTCGCGATCCTGAAACCGCAGAAATAGCGGTCCAAGCGGCATTGACGGGTCACCTTGTACTTTCGACGGTTCACACTAACTCCGCTGTTGCTGCGATTACGCGTATGCGAGATATGGGCATTGAGCCTTTCTTGCTGGCTTCAACAGTGACGTCAATTGCGGCGCAGCGTCTGGTCCGGCGTCTTTGCACAGAATGTCGTGAACCCCATAAGCCCAGCGCAGCAGAGCTTTCCGATCTTGGACTTTCGGCCCGAAACCGCGCGACCGTTTATAAGCCTGTCGGATGTGCGGCCTGCCATCACATTGGATATACGGGACGGCTTGCGCTTTATGAAATCGTGATAATGGATGACACCTTACGCGGCATGATCCATGACGGTGCGCGTGAAGTGGATATGGCGGCGCACGCCTTTAAATCCCGTCGAACCCTCCTGCAAAGTGGGGCCCAGCATGTTATTAATGGCAATACCTCCGTTGAAGAGGTTTTGCGGGTGTGCCGGGCCAAAGCCAATTCGGACGATTAAATGGAGACATTTGATTATGCAGCGCTGGACCGGGAAGGGAACCGCCTAACGGGATCAATACCCGCCAATAATGCCCGCGAAGCCCGCGATATGTTGCGGGCGCGTCAGCTCACGCCGATTGATCTAAACCGAGCCCGAACAAAATCCGCTTCACGCCTGACCGGCGAACGAAAGGCCAGCCATAAGGATATAACACAGGCCACGCGCCAACTCGCAATTTTGATAGATGCCGCCACGCCTGTGGAAGAGGCCATCAAAATTGTAGCGGTCCAATTTGAGCGTTCGCCCATGCGACAGATCTTATTATCTATTCGGGCCCAGGTCCTTGAAGGCGCCAAATTTTCAGATGCGATAAGGGCGCATCCGAAGACGTTTACCGACCTTTACGCCAGCATGGTCGCGTCAGGCGAAGCCTCAGGTCGCCTCGCCGAAGTGTTAGACCGCTTGGCGATTGACCTGGAAGCCGCTCAAAAAGTCCGTCGAAAAATTCTGGCGGCAACGGCCTATCCTATGGTGTTGTCTGTTGTTGCCATGATTGTTGTCGTTATTCTAATGGTCTTTGTCGTGCCGCGCGTGGTTGAACAGTTTGAAAGCTTTGGCCAAGACCTCCCGGCCTTAACCCGGTTCGTCATAGGCGTTTCAAAATGGATGCAGAATTTTGGCTGGATTGCCTTGCTGATAATCGGTGTATCGATATTTTTGTTTCGCCAAGCGCTTAAACGCCCCGCTATTCAATTGCGATGGCATGAGTTTTTACTCAGCCTGCCTTTAATCGGGCGCTTAATCCGAAATCTCAATGCGGCGAGATTTGCCCGGACAATGGCGGGCTTAATTGATAGCGGAACACCGGCGCTTTCAGCCATGGAAACGGCTCGGCACACATTACGAAACCGAGTTATGCGAAATGCGGTAACATCAGCCGCGGTCAAAGTGCGGGAGGGGGCGGCTGTCAGCGCCAGTTTGCGCCAGACCGAAGTTTTCCCACTATTGGTCACGCAAATGGTGGCCGGCGGAGAGGCCAGCGGTGATATCGGAAAAATGTTTGGAAAATCGGCGGACTATCTGGAAGGCGAGTTTGAGGCGGCCACCTCGATTTTCCTTAACCTTTTGGAGCCGCTGATTATTATTCTGATGTCACTTGTGGTATTATTAATTATTGGCGCTATATTCCTGCCTATTCTCAGATTGAACACATTGGCGTTTTAAGGAGGCCAATATGAAGACAAAACATAAACGCAATGATGACGGCTTCACTTTGGTTGAGGTCATGGTGGTCATGGTCATAATCGGACTATTGGCAACTTTTGTCGTAATTAATGTTCTGCCCAGTCAGGACAAGGCTATGGTGCAAAAGGCGAAAACCGACATCCGGATATTAGAACAGGCTTCTGAAATGTACCGACTTGATATGCTGGATTATCCCGATGAAAATACGGGCCTGTCCGCCCTGCAGGAACTCCCACCAGGATCCGATAATGCGGATCGTTACCGACCCGGTGGATATGTGAAGTTTCTACCCGACGATCCATGGGGTCGTCCTTATGTCTATCGTTATCCGGGCGAAAACGGTGTCATTGATATTTTATCCTATGGCTCTGACGGGGAACCAGGCGGTGAGGGTCTGGCCGCGGACATTGTAAGCTGGGAACAATAACTCGGACGCTTCGGTTTGACATCGCGTGATAAACAAGCCGGGTTTACACTCGTTGAAATCCTCACCGTTTTGGTGATTATTGGACTCATGGCCAGCGCGGTCGTGATGACTCTACCGCGCGAGAAACCGGCCATATATGCGCAGTCTGAGGCCTTGGTTACAGTCATGAACGGCGCCGCGCAGAACAGCCTGATAACCGGTCGTCCGCATGCTCTGGCTATGTCAAAAACGGCCTTTGCCATTTACGATTTTCAAGACGGCGAATGGCTCGAGGTTAAGAACCTGTCTCGGCCTGAGGACGTGAAAGCAGAGCTCAAGAAAAACGACCTTGTTATCAAACTAACAGACGACCTTGTTCCGGTGGCGGTTTTTGAGCCGACGGGGCTGGCGACACCGTTCAAGCTTGTTCTGTCGGATTTTGAGCGCGAGGAAATCCTGGTCAGCTCAGGTGATGGCAAAGTAACTATTTTGGCCAGTGAATCATGAGCCGGCGGAGCGAAGCCGGGTTTACTCTGATTGAGGTACTGGCAGCCTTGCTGATTTTCAGCGTGGCGATCATTGGTCTGACAGCCGCCGGAACGGAGAGCGCCCGCTCCGTATCCGCAATAGAGCAAAAAATGCTCGCTGGAATTGTTGCGGATAATGTTTTGACCAATGCCCGTTATGAGCGCCTACAGGTCGGTGCGCGTCGCGGCGAAGAAGAGCAGTTGGGACGCAATTTCGATTGGGATTTGGAAACCCAGGAAACGGAGGCCGCGGGCTTTTACCGATTTATTGTTAAAGTCTCTCAACAGAATCAAAACCAGGTTTTGATTGAGCGCGATGCCTATTTCCGCAGGCCGTCAAGTTCGGCGCTGACCAATCAAGTCCCCGCGCCCAACAACACGCCGCCGGATGAAGGTGTGCCCGATGAATAGGCGCCGGCAAGAAATAGGGTTCACTTTGGTGGAAATGCTGGTCGCCCTGTTTATTTTCTCCTTGATCTCCTTGGGGACTATGTCGGCCATGACAAGTGCCTTACGGGGCAAGGCCCAGCTTAAAGAGGCAGGCGATCGGGTGGCTGAGATTGAAACGGCCCGGGCACTGATAAAGTCTGATTTGTCCAATCTCATTTTGCGTCCGACCCGGGATGGTTATGGCAATACGGATCTATACCTTATTTCTGGCGGCGTTGACGCCCTCCTGACCTTTACCCGTGCTGGCCGAGATAATCCGGGCGGGTTGGAAAAACGCGGTGACTTGCAACGTGTGTCCTACGTCTTTGAAAATGGCGATTTTATCCGACGCACTTTGACGGCGATGAACCCGCCGCCGCAGGCGGAGCCCGTCGACCGAGTGCTGATTTCAGGCCTTACCCGGGCAGAGGTTACATTTTTTACTCAGGAACTGGAATATACCCAGCTTTTTCTGCCTGTGAATGAGCCCCGGCTTCCCTATGATCGGGTCGAGTTTAACCTGGTGACCGATAAAGGTGACCGGCTGACCCAGATATTTGAGTTGGCCCCATGAGCCGTAACGACAAAGAGCAGGGCGCGGTTTTATTGACCACGCTATTGGTTATGAGCCTGATGGCCGCGCTCGCAGTTGCGATTATGGATGACATCCGCTTTGCGGTGAAGCGTTCGGCGAATATGCAAGCCTATGCCCAAATCGACTGGTATGCCAGGGCGGCAGAAGACTTTGCCGCTAATTATATTGAAGAGGTTGCCCGGCAACTTGATGATAATGGTCTCAACTCGGCGCTCCTGACCGGCGAGCCGGTTGTCTTCCCGATTGAAGGCGGGATGATGGCCTTTGACTTTCGGGACGGAACCAATTGTTTTGCCTTGTCGAGCCTGGCAGACCCCGGCGGCCAGGATCAATTCCGTCGCCTATTGAAAAATCTCGGCTGGTCGCCGACTGATGCTCAAAACCTGACCAATATTGCCAAGGATTGGCAAGATGCTGATTCAACCACCTCCCCCGGCGGAGCAGAGGATTTTGTTTATCTGGGTCTGGCTCAGCCTTACCGAACCGCCAATGTACCTTTTGCCAGTGTCGCTGAGCTTAGGGCCCTGCAAGGATTAAATGAAGACGCATATCAAGCCCTAAGGCCTTATGTCTGCGCGGGCGCAGAGGGGCGAAAAACCCAATTAAATATTAATACGATGGAACCCTATCATCTGCCATTACTGGCCGCAGTGTTAGGCGAAGATGGGCCGGCCATTGCCGAACAGTGCCTGACCACGCGTCCTTCTGGCGGTTTTGACGAAACAAGTTTCAAAACCTGTGTCACGCAAGACCCAAATAGTAATGTGTCCTTGGGCGATAATTTTATATATGCGCCTAAACGCATTTGGATCGAAGCGGACATTGAATTTTTTGAGGCTTACCGGGCCAGCGTATTTGAGTTTGAGATTGACAGAGGGCGCGCGAAACGCACATATCGGCGCCATACGACTGAGGCGCGGCGTCCCCGCCCGAAACAACAAGACGACGAATGAGCGATAATCTGATCATATGGTTGCCGGATCAAGCGGAACTGCCTTGGGCCTGGACCCACGGATCACAATCTGGATGGGCGGAAACGCTTGCCGACCGGCAGGCGCTTTCTCAAAAAGAGGCAAGCGCCATATCGATAATCTGCCCAGGACAGTGGATCCGGATATATGCCCATGAGCTGCCGGAAATGCGGGCCAAAGAAAAACTTCAAGCGGCCGGCTATGCGATTGAAGATCAACTCGCGGCGCCCTTGACAGATCAACATATTGTCTTGGGGGCCGGAGATGATGGCCGTGTCGGCGTTCTTTCCCGCGCCAAACTCAAAGCAGCCCTGGATATGTTGGACGAAGCCGGGATTACGCCGTCTCGTTTTGTGGCAGACTTTGATGTCATAGGGGGCGATGAGCCTCGCGAACTGCTTGATCGTGAGGTGCATCCAGGAAAATTCGGCTATGCGCTGGACACCCAGTTTAGCCCCGATACGCCCCTGCCGCCCGGAGATAGTTTGAACTTTTCAGACGCCCTCAACTTTTTACAAGGTGAATTTCAGGCCCGGCGCAGCTTCGGCTTTGACATGGGCGGCTTGAAACGGATCGCAGCGCTTCTGGCGGCTGCGGGCCTGTCCTGGTTGGTGTGGCAGGGCTCAAAAATACGGGCCATGAATAGTCAGGCCGAAGGCCTGAAGTCGGAAATGGCCACGCTTTATACCAATACAACAGGTGAGGCCGCGCCCAAAAACGTGGCGAGTGTGGTCAATCGGGCCCGCGCCCAAGGCAAAAATACTCAAATCGGATTTATGGAGCTGTCTGGCGCGCTGTATAGTGGTCTGGCCCCCAATGACGGCGTCATGGTCGATACTCTCCGCTATGACCAGGCCAAAAACGAATTGGTTTTACGCCTGATATATCCGCGCTTTGAAACCGCGTCCGAGCTTGAGGCCACTTTTGGCAATATGGGCTTTGTGTTTCAATCGGGGGCTGTTCGTGAGCGTGGACAGGATCTGATCGGTGAAGCCGTGCTCCGCGCTGGAGGCCGGTCATGAGCTTCCTGGCCGACAGATCGCCGCGTGAACGCATATTGATATATGTAATGTTGGGGCTTGCGGCCTTTGTGCTCGGATGGATGCTGATCATTCGCCCGCTGACAAATATGCACAATTCGGCCGTACAAAATCAGGACCGGGCCGTGCGTGATTATCAAATTGTCCAGCAGGGCCTGCCTTTCCTCAATCAGGTTCGGGCTGACTTACAGCCATTTGACCGCAACGCCGTTATCTCAACCGCCCGTCAGGTCGATATCCCGATCACCCGCGTGCAGCCGGAAAATGATGGAGATCTGAAAATCTGGTTTGAGGATAGCTCGTCAGACAAGATTTATAGTTTCCTTCAGGCCCTGACCGGATCCTATAATGCTCAGATTGCTCAGGTACAGATGAGCCGCCGACCTGGCGAGCGGGTCAGCGCGCAAATTACGCTGCGGCCGCATTCGTGATCAAGAAAAGATTTATCGGCGTCGCGGTGATTGGGGCACTCGCGGGAATGGTCGCCAATTTTCCGCTGTCCTGGGTTGGGAACTTTTTTCCACAAGACAATTTGGCGAACCCGTTGCGGTTTACGGGAACGGTCTGGAAGGGCCAGGTCCTGGGTTTGCCGCTGACGGGCCCTCTCGAAATTAATACTCAGGCCTCTAAACTTATGGGCTCAGGGGCCCCTGTTTCTTTTAAAAGTCACGCGCCCGGAATATCTCTATCAGGTGACGCCGGCCTGCAACGCATTGAAAACCTGATTTACCGTGCAGAATTTGACGCGCTGCCAATTACGGATGGTCGTCTGGTTGGCTTGTCCGGTATGATTGACTTAACGATTAATGAAATGAAATTTGCGGAAAACTGCGAGACGGCTTCGGGGCATATCCGGACGGATGTGCTGCAACGAAACAGCGCCCGATTTCAGTGGCAGGGTCCGGAACTTTCGGGTCCGATCAATTGTGAATACGGCGAAATCATTGCAACATTGTCTGGTCGCGATAATCGCACTTACATAGAGGCCGTCGCCCGCATAAATCTGTCGGGGAATTATCGGCTTGAAACCTCGGTTAGTAGCCGCGATCCGGAAGCCGCCGCGTTATTACCGCTTTATGGCTTTCAGAAAAATGGTGATCGATTTACGTTAACGGAGCAGGGACAATGGTAAGCAGATCAATCCTGGTCGGAACGGCGTTAATCGGACTGTCAGCCTGCGCCAGTGTTGACAAAGACATCGAGCCTTCACCCTTATCGGATAACGCGGCTGATCGCCTCGCGCCGCGAACATTAAACCCTGGTGATTGCGGTTTATTTGTGTTTTCGATTGATCAGGATCCGCGCCTGATCCTGTTTTCAGACAATATTGACAATCGTGCGGCTTGGACCGAAGGCCAAGGCGAGATGCAATTGATTATTACCGAGCGCGGCGGCGAGCCCGCTTTAGGACAATTTCCCGAGCAGAATTTCACATTACCCGATGGCCGGACATTGGATTTGACCCTGGTTGCGGGTGAAGAGGTGGATGCAGGGACACGCTTTCCTCGCGGTACGCTCAAGCTTTCAACCGAAGAAGGCTGGAACAAGGTCATACCAGTGACGGCTTTGGCCGCCTGTCAAACGGCCGCGAACTGAGTTGACGCCCAGACTATTATAATCGCTAGAGCCAGAAACGGCCCAAATGGCAAGCGCCCGGACGCGGCATAATTGCGAAAGCCGGGCATAAGCAAAGCGACTAATGCGCTACCGCTGGCGATTAAAATTATAAAAGGCAGGCCCATCCATCCACACCAGGCACCGCCCACGGCAAGGAGTTTGGCGTCGCCGCGCCCAATCCCGTCTTGACCGCGCAAGGCGCGATAAGAAAGCTCAACCCCAACCAAAATCAAATAGCCCGCAACTGCGCCGATCAGTCCGGCGCGCAGATCCCCGCAGAGATAGACCCACAACAATCCAATGATGATCAGGGTCAGAGAAACTTCATTCGGCAATCGAAAGGTATAAGCGTCAATAAAAGCCAGCAAAGCCAGTCCAAGACAAAGCGATATGGCAAAGGCGAAAATCATTCGCTCTTTTAATCATGCCGGCGCCAACATGCACGGAGAAAGTTGATGGCTTTGAGCTTTCCGAAACAACGGCCAGTTTAATGCCCGCGCCAAAGTGGACTAAGATCTAAATTTGCGAATTAATTTTACCGCCGTCTGGCAGGTGGGCGGCGAGGCGGGGTGCTGGATGGCTGATATTGGGGCTGAGCCTGCATTTGCGTCGGCACGGTTTGCGGGTAGCTGGCCTGCGGATATTGCGGCATGGCCCCTGCGAGCTGTTGAGTTTGCGGTGCGGGTTGGGTTTGAAGTGGGGCGGTCATAGTCTGACGTTGCTGCATGGCCTTGGACGCGGCCATGGCGGCTTCTGATGCGGATTTAGGCGCATTCGACCCTGAATAGACCTGAGTTGAATATCCAAACTGATTGGCCGGGGCCTGTGTAGACTGGGTCAAAACCGGCGCGCGACTGCGCAGCGGCGGCGTGGACATTTTCGAGGCGACGGGTTGTTGAGCCCGCGGCTGGGTTGGGTAGCCTTGTTGTTGGCGAAGCTGAGGTCGCGGTGCCGCTTGAGCCTGCTTGCCCTGGAGCTGTAAAACAAGATCCAGATTTTGCTGAATTCCGGCATTGGCATTGGGTTGGGAGGCCGCCCGGCGAAGCCATTGTTCGGCCGTTCTGGGGTCGCCTGACAAAGCATAGCTCAGGCCCAGATTGGCCATGACATTGGGATCATTTGGTGTGATTTTCAGGGCACGCATATAATGTTGACGGGCGAAATCATATTTTTCCATCTGGTCAAGCGCCGCGCCTTTTAACGACCAAAGCCGCGCATATCCCGGCGTTGTTCCCAGGGCTGTATCCAGGGGTTGAATGGCTTCGCTGCCGCGTTCCGATGCAATCAGCGCAGCCGCAAATTCAGCGGTTAGATAAGGATCGGTTGGATAAAGCGCGCGGGTTGTCTGTGTGATCTCGACCGCTTTGCCTGGATTTCCCATTTTTCGAACAGCCGCGGCCAGATTAACCGCGGCCTCAAGGTCGGCAGGGTTAAGCTGATATTCCCGTGACCAGAACGCCGCTTGCGCCAGTGTATCCTGGGTCTTGATGTTTTGGCGCATTTCCCGGGTCGCCGGCTGGTACTGAGCCGGAGCCATATTGTCGACAATATCCTGTTCTTTTTCGGTATATCCGCCGGCCACCATACAGGCGGAAAGGGACAAAGCACAAAAGCCGGAAAAGGCGATTTTAACAGGATCGAAGGCCATAAAGTCTCCACAGAAACGAAACACAACGCAAAACAGATTAGGTGGTTGCGTCGAGTTAGGATTTGGTTAACAAACGTAAACAAATGTCGTTAACGAGACGTTACTTTCCCCATTTGAAAGGCCATATATGTCATCTCCTTTAGTTTCCGCCTCCGAACTCGGATCAGATATCACGCCCGTGCCGGTATATGTCTGCCGGCCGGATGAATGGAATGATGTCAAAAAGGGCCTGACCGACGCGCAAAAAACCTTTGCTTCGGCCAGAGGATTTATAGGCGAGGCCGGGCAACGCGTGCAATTGCCGGGTGAAAGCGGTGAAATTGTTTCTGTTCTTTTCGGGGCGGGCTCGGCTCAGGGCGATGTCATGGGCGGTATACGGGCGGGCGGTCTGTCGCGGTCGCTACCGGAAAAGCACTACCGTTTTGCGAGTCTGCCTCAAGACTGGGATGCAGATCTGGCCGCCATAGGTTGGGGTATGGGGGCCTATAAATTTGATGATTATCTGGGCTCAAACCGGGTGCCACCCATACTTGTTTTGGAGGCGGGCCAAAATAGTCTTGAAATTACTTCGCTTGTCGAGGCGACTAATTTTGGGCGGGATCTTATTAATACGCCGTCAAATGATATGGGACCGGTGGCTCTGGCAAAGGCGACAACGGATCTGGCAGAGCGCTTTGACGCCCGATCTTCATCGATCATTGGCGATGATCTGTTGAAAGAAAATTATCCGATGATCCATGCCGTTGGTCGGGCAGCGCATGAAGCTCCGCGCCTGGTGCAATTTGAATGGGGTAATCCGGATCACCCGCGCCTCGCAATTATTGGCAAGGGCATCACTTTTGATACAGGTGGGGTGAATATAAAATCTGCGTCCAGCGCCCGCCTGATGAAAAAAGATATGGGCGGCGCGGCCCATGCTTTGGCCTTGGCGCATATGATCATGGCGAACAATTTGCCGATTAATCTACATGTCCTGGTTTCGATCGCCGAAAACGCTGTGTCTGCGGGTGCTTACCGGCCCGGGGATATTTTAGCATCCCGGTCCGGCCAGACGGTCGAAATTGACAATACCGATGCGGAAGGGCGTCTAGTCATGGGGGACGCCTTGACCCGGGCTAGTGAAGATGATCCGGTTCTGATTATGGATTTCGCAACACTAACGGGCGCTGCGCGCGTAGCCCTGGGCCCGACACTGCCGCCTTATTTCTCTAACCGTCGGGCACCTGTCGAACAGGTGGTCGAGCAGGGCAACCGGGTCAGCGACCCGGTCTGGCCGATGCCGCTTTGGCAGCCCTATATGAGCATGCTAAAGTCACCCATCGCGGATATGAAAAACTCAGGTGGCGGCTTTGCCGGATGTATAACCGCAGCTCTTTTTCTTGAGCGGTTTGTCAATGACAGTCCCTGGATGCATTTTGATGTTTATGGCTGGAACCCGACTGCTGCGCCGGGTCATCCGGCAGGCGGTGAGATCTTTGCGCTGCGTGGGCTGTATGCCTGGCTTAAATCAGGTGGGCTGAACGGCGACTTTTCGGAATGAAAATTTTCCAACCCATTTAACCAATCGCCGGTTTAAGAGGCTGGCTGTCAGAAAAGCCAAAAGCGTTGTTAATGGCAGGCTAAGCGCAATCAGTTCCCAGGATCCCAGATCCGGGAGTGCCAGCAATAACAATTGCGCCGCGGGCCACATGATCAGGTAAAAGCTTAATGTGATGTCCGGCATGGATTTTGTAATCCGGTCAAACCCGGTTTGCGTTGTCAGCAGCAACCAGCAGACATAGGTCCAGAAACCGGTCAATAATAGCTCAATCGCTGGGGACCACTTCAGGAACATATACCAAAATGCGGCAGTCCCGCTGAGGCCAAGCAATAAGGTGATTTGGCCGCGCGATGTTTTTGGGAATTTATCGCGGTAAGCATAGGCGCTCATGCCCCATAAGAACGGAAAGCTAAGGTGGATGGCTGTAAAGACTGTATTGGGTACATTCAGCGTATTCCAGGCCATCATTCGCGACATGGCGAAATATGCCAGTGTCGCCAAAATAGTCAGGCCCAGGATTAACCGGTTTGATTTAAATAGGCCGATTTTGTTGCCGATTGCCGTGCCGATATGAGCGATTAATCCCCAGCGAAATGTCCAGATTGCGCCTTGGATCAGGCACATATAGCGAGCATTATCGAGCAAGCCCGGTAAGGGCTGGCCGGGGTTTAAGCAGGTTACGGTTTCAAAGAAATATGCGGTCAGCTTTTTAACTAAGTCTCCGAGGCTGTCTGCTGGAACACCCAGAAGCGGGTATATCAACAAAACTGTCATAAGGGTAAAAATCACCAAAAGCGGCATGTTTCGCGCAAAGCGAGACCGTAAATATTCAAAGCTGGACCCATGTCGACGCAGGCTGCGTAAGGCCAGGAAGCCGGAAAAGAAAAACAGGATTTGAATGCCGATCCAGCTGGGATCATATCCCAAATGTGACCAGGTTTCCTGATATTCAGGCCCCAGAGGCATGGTTGAGGCATAGCCAAACCCGATCGCAAGCACGATCAAAAAGCGAACGAAATTGAGCCGCGAAAGCGGAAACTCCGTATCATTTCGGGTCTCTGGACCAAGAATTTGCATGCATTCACCTGAATTTTGGCCCAAACTACCGCAAAAAACTTAAGAAATACTGCAATTTTGGGGCCATTTTTTTAAATGTGTTAACTATTTAGCGTGGGGCCCTTGACCAAAGAATCGTGACTGTGCGAATCCTAATCCAAATCAGTGATTTGATTTGCTGAATTTAGAGGACAAATGAGATGCGCGCCGCGATCAGGCCAGGAAAGTTTAACCGTCGAGATGCCTTGTCGCTTTGGCATCGGGTGACGTTAGGCACGGTATTGGCTTCCGGCCCAGATTTGACAACAAGGCAGCTGGCGATCTTAACCACGATCTATCTCGAACCGGGGCCGCATACGGTTCGGTCTTTGGCGAATAGATTAAATGTCACTAAAGCTGTCATTACGCGCGCCTTGGATACTTTGGGACGCTATAAATTCGTCACCCGCAAAGCAGACCCACGCGATAAACGATCCGTCATCATTCAACGAACCGGGCCGGGCTCTGCCTATCTTAGCCAATTTGCCGAAGAAATTTGCGCGGCAATGAAAAACAAGCCAGGCACACTGGCCGCCTGAACTCTCAAATGGACTCGCGCATACATATCCCGCCGGAAAAACGCGGCATATTTGGCGCGTTCCGGATAGGTGTTCCGGTTGCTGGGGTCCACAAATCCCCGCGTCCGAGCAGTCCGCGCCAGACCGAACTATTGTATGGAGAGCAGTTTCAGGTCCATAAGCTGAGGCGTGGATGGGCCTGGGGGCAGGCCATCAGCCCCGTGCCCGGATCGGAAGAGCCGGGTTATGTCGGCTATGTGCTTCAACGCGATCTTTCCAACACGCTCGAAGATCCAACTCATCAGGTCAGCGCCTTAGGCGCGCCGATATTTTCAAAACCGAATATAAAATCAAAAATCATTTGGACTTTGCCGTTAAATTCTATGCTTGAAGGCTCAGACCAGGACGGCTTTTTGAAAATTGATACGGGCTATGTTCATGCAGAACATGTCCGCGAATTGGACAAAGGTGCCGCGCCCTCGGATTTTGTTGCGGTCGCCGAAAGTCTTTTGGGGCAGCCTTATATCTGGGGCGGCATAAGCTCACGCGGTTTGGATTGTTCAGGTCTGGTCCTTACCGCCTTACGGGCTACGAATAAAGATGCACCAAGAGATTCCGACATGCAGGCGAAAATGGGCGCTTACGTTGAAATAAAGCCTGAGCTTTCAGGATTGCAGCGTGGGGATCTGGTGTTTTGGAAAGGTCATGTTGGGATAATGCAATCCCAAAACCAATTACTTCACGCCAATGCGTTTCACATGGCCGTTGCGTCTGAGCCCCTTACGAAGGCTGTTTCCAGAATTGAGAAATCGGCCGGGCCGATAACGGCAATCCGGCGATTATAAGAATTACTGGTCGTCAGAAACCGCGTCCTTGGCTTTTTCCAGCAGGTCTTTGGCGCCGTCTACCACGTCTTCGGCAGTATCCGCGACAGCTTCGCCGGCATCTTCCAGAACCTCACCCGCATCTTCAACCAGATCACCAGCGCCTTCGACAACGTCGTCGACAATATCGGTCGCATTCTCAACAACGGTTTCACCCGTATCGGTAATGTCTTGCGCAATATCTTCAACCATCTCATCGGCTGGGGAGGCGGCGGGTATTGGCATTGGAATAGGCGCATTAGAAGCTGCGCGTAAATAAGCGATTACAGCTGCGCGGTCCGTGTCTTTTTTAACGCCCACAAAATTCATAGCTGTGCCGGACAAATATTTGCCAGGTTTTTTGATGAATCCATCAAGCGCTTCATAATCCCAGACAATCCCGGAATTGGTCAAAGCTGCAGAATAACCAAAGCCGTCTTTTTGGGCTGCTGGCGCGCCGACAATATTCCAAAGATTTGGACCCGTACCGTTATTGCCGCCGTCATCCGCATTGTGACAAGATGTGCATTTCTTGAAGACTTTGGCGCCGCGTTCGACATCCATACCGGCAATCCATTCCGGCTGCGGGAAGGGCAGGTCAATCTCGGCGACGTCGCCACCGCCAACTTCTGGAATTTCCAGAGCATAAGCCGGTTTTTCCGGCTTAGAAACATGCATGGCGGAGTGCGAAACTTCCTTAATCAGCATAAAGCCCAGGGCCGTTGCGAGTACAGCCGCGGCAATTTTGTTAAAACCTAATTCATCCATGATGTCCGGTCCCAGTGTTAAACGGGTTGAAAGTGGGGCCTTACTATAAAAATATTGCCCATTCGCCAACCGAAATTCTGCAATTGAGCCAAAACATCTTGCGGCGAACAGTCGCAAAGGCTTTAAGGCGGGTATGAAGCCTTTAATCATCATACCGGCTCGCATGGCCTCGACCCGATTGCCTGGGAAGCCACTGGCGGACATATGCGGCAAGCCTATGATCGCCCATGTTATGGAACGGGCAAAAGCTTCAAATTGTGGGCCCGTTTATGTGGCTTGTTGCGAAACCGAGGTGCAGGACGCCGTTGAGGCCCATGGTGGTCGGGCGGTTATGACCAAAATAGACATGCCGTCGGGAACGGATCGCGTGCGTGCGGCCGCTGATATTATCGACCCGGATAAAACATATGATATAGTGGTCAATGTACAAGGGGACACGCCAACGCTTGATCCGGCGGCGATCACGGATGTTTTGTCTGTATTTGAACGTGTGCCGGAATGCGAAATTTCCACCGCCGTGATAGAAACCTCGGACCCGCGGGAAATGGAAGATCCCAACGTGGTCAAAGCGATTATAGGCAAAAATAACCGGGCGCTTTATTTTACCCGGGCGACGGCCCCAACCGGGAAGGGGCCGGTCTGGCATCACGTCGGAATATATGCCTTTCGACGCGCCGCATTGGATCGGTTTTGTGACCTGGAACCGTCTTATCTGGAATATAGGGAACGGCTGGAACAATTGCGGGCGCTCGAAAACGATATGAATTTTTTTGTAGAAATGATCGACAATGCGCCGGAAGGCGTGGATACGCCGGAAGACCTTGAACGGGCCAGAGCGATAATCGGAGCAAAATCATGAGCGG
>JAHDDX010000060.1 GCA_020629135.1 Hellea sp. | reverse complement strand
CAATAATTCCAATAGCATCATCCATTTTACTCTCTCCAAATAGTGCGCCTTACCCTTAAGACGATACGAGAAAGCGTTTTGGATGCAAAGATTGGAAAAAAATTATTCGGCGTCCATGGCTTCGCGGGCCCGCTGGTCTTTTTTGCGCTCATGCTCAAGCAGGTATCGCTTGCGCACGCGGATATTTTCCGGCGTCACTTCGACCAGTTCATCATCATTGATAAATTCAAGCGCATATTCCAGCGTTGTTTCAATCGGTGGGGTCAAAACAACGGCCTCATCCGACCCTGCGGCACGGACATTGGTCAGCTGTTTCCCTTTGAGCGGGTTCACTGTCAGGTCATTGTCTCGGGCGTGAATGCCGATGACCATGCCCTCGTAAACCTCGGTCGCGTGGCCAATAAACAGTTTTCCGCGCTCCTGCAGGTTCCAAAGCGCATAGGCCAGCGCCTTACCGGTTTCCTTAGAAATCAGAACACCTTTTTGACGGCGGCCAATACCGGCCTTGGTGCGCGGTGCATATTTATCAAAGACATGATAAAGCAGCCCTGTTCCTGAAGTCAGGGTCAGAAATTCAGAACGGAAACCGATCAGGCCCCGAGTCGGAATTTCATAGTCCAGACGCACGCGCCCCTGCCCGTCCGGCACCATATCTTTAAGCTGCCCTTTGCGCTCGCCCAGCTTCTCCATAACTGAACCTTGATGGTCCGTTTCGACATCAACGGTCAACGTCTCCCAAGGTTCGCAAAGCGTGCCGTCTATGTCTTTGTTGATCACTTGTGGTCTGGAAATGGCAAGCTCATAGCCTTCACGACGCATATTTTCGATTAAGATAGACAGATGTAATTCGCCGCGGCCTGAAACGCGGAATTTATCAGCGTCATCCAACTGCTCGACCCGCAAGGCCACATTGTGGATTAATTCCCGATCGAGACGGTCTTTTATGTTACGAGAGGTAACATATTTACCTTCCCGCCCAGCAAACGGGCTGTCATTGACCTGAAAGGTCATAGAGAGTGTCGGCTCATCGACCGTTAATGCTGGCAACAAATCAACATGGTCAGGATTACAAATTGTATCGGAAATGCCCAGGCCTTCAATGCCTGTAAATGCGACGATATCGCCAGCCGAAACCGCATCCATCTCAACGCGTTCCAAGCCCATAAACCCGTAGCACTGCATGATTTTCCCCTTACGGGTCGATCCGTCAGGCGCCGCAATGACAACGGCCTGATTTCGTTTCATTTGACCACGTACTACACGACCCACACCAATGACGCCTTGATAGGAATTATAATCGAGCGCGCTGACCTGCATTTGAAGAGGTCCATCAGGGTCAACATCCGGTATAGGGGCGTGTTCGACAATCGTGGAAAATAAAGGGGTCATATCCTGACCGGTCTCTCCGCTTTCCATGGCCGCCCATCCGTTAAGCCCAGATGCGAAAACAGTTGGGAAGTCGAGCTGTTCATCAGTAGCTCCCAATCGATCAAATAAATCAAATGTCTGATCCACAACCCAGTCTGGACGCGCACCCTGTCGGTCAACCTTGTTGACAACGACAATCGGCTTTAGCCCCTGCGCCAAGGCTTTCCGCGTAACGAAAGTGGTTTGCGGCATCGGGCCTTCTACTGCGTCAACCAATAGCACAACACTATCGACCATAGATAAGACACGTTCAACCTCGCCGCCGAAATCCGCGTGACCCGGGGTGTCGACAATATTAATTCGCCAGCTTTGGCCTTTTGGGTCGTCCCAACGGATAGCAGTATTTTTGGCTAGAATGGTAATACCGCGCTCTTTCTCGATATCGCCCGAATCCATGACCCGCTCTGCCTGTTCGCCGCGTTCTTCCAGCGTTCCGGACTGACGTAAGAGCTGGTCAACCAGTGTGGTTTTGCCGTGGTCAACGTGAGCCACGATCGCGACATTGCGCAAATATTCAATTGAGTCTGACATGATGAAATGAGTCCTGTGACGTCTTGCGCGCCGCTTTAGTCCCTTTAGAGCATTTGTCCAAGCCAAACTTTCATAAAATTCAATGTCCTAAATCGCAGATGACTTGCGTTTTAGCCGTATTTGGTCTCATAAACCCGCAAAGGAGATCTTATGCGTACCGATGCCGCGCCTGCGCCGACCCGTCTTAGCGATTATACCCCGCCCAATTTTAGGATAGAGTCCGTGTTTCTGGACTTTGATCTTGCCCCCAAAAAGACCCGGATTCGGTCTAAATTAGAGTTTTCGCGTCGCGCCCCAGGCCCGCTTGTTCTGGACGGCGAAGACATTGTCCTGAAATCTGTAAAGGTGGATGACCGCGGCCTCAAACGCACAGAATACCAACTGACCCAATCGCAACTCGTTCTGGATGATTTGCCAGATAATTTCACTCTTGAGATTGAAACCGAATGCGATCCATCCGCAAATTCCACCCTAATGGGGCTTTATGTTTCTGGCGGACGGTTTTGCACACAATGCGAAGCCGAAGGCTTTCGCCGCATCACATTTTATCCGGATCGCCCGGATGTTTTGTCCGTTTTTACAGTCCGCATTGAAGCAGATAAAGAAAAATACCCTTTTCTGCTGGCCAATGGGAATATGACAGAGCAAGGCGATCTGGCCAAAGGACGACATTTTGCGATCTGGCATGATCCATTTCCAAAGCCTTGTTATTTATTTGCCTTGGTCGCTGGTGAGTTTGATACAATAGAAGATAATTTCCTGACCATGAGCGGACGAAATATTCCTTTGACGATCTATGTCGATCCGGGTGATGCGCCGCGCGCACTTTATGCCATGGACGCCCTGAAACGGTCGATGAAATGGGACGAAGAGGCCTTTGGCCGCGAATATGATCTTGACCGGTTTATGATCGTCGCCGTTCGGGATTTCAATTTCGGAGCGATGGAAAATAAAGGCTTGAACATTTTCAATTCGGTTCTGCTTTTGGCGGACGCGAAAACCGCGACAGATCTCAATTTTGAGCGCATAGAAAGCGTGGTTGCCCATGAGTATTTTCATAACTGGACCGGCAATCGCATCACCTGCCGAGACTGGTTTCAGCTCTGTTTAAAAGAAGGTTTTACGGTTTTCCGTGATCAGGAATTTTCAGCCAGCCAGCGCGGCGCGGCTGTGCAGCGGATCAAGGACGTAAAAGCTTTGCGGTCACGCCAATTCCCCGAAGATGCTGGGCCACTCGCTCATCCAGTCCGTCCCACGGAATATATGAAAATCGACAATTTTTATACCGCCACCATTTACGAAAAAGGCGCAGAGCTTATTCGTATGATTCAGATGATCCTTGGCGAGAATATGTTCCGAAAAGGCTGTGATTATTATTTTGACAGATTAGACGGCACCGCCGCAACAGTCGAAGAGTTTATTGCTTGTTTCGAACATGTTTCCGGGCAGGACCTTTCGGATTTCATGGTCTGGTATAATCAGGCGGGCACGCCCCATTTGTCAGTCGAAATGACACGTTTTGATGACAAGATGAAATTGAATATTCATCAGTCCAATGCGCCAACGCCGGGTCAATCCAAGAAAGATAACAAAGTTATTCCTATTCGATGGCAGGTCGTGCACCAATCGGGCAAGGCTTCGGAACCCAAACTCACGCTTCTTAAAAGCAAATCTATTGAGCTTACCTTAAATGCAGAAAATCCAGAGGCATTTACGCCGTCAATTTTGCAGGATTTTTCAGCCCCGGTCGTCCTAAACTCTAATCTCGACACAAATGATCATATCCGCCTGATGGGCAATGACCCCAATGCCTTTAACCGCTGGGAGTCAGGACAAACAATCGCCCGGGACCTTATGGGAACCATGAGTAAAGCCATCGAAAGCGGCCGCATGGCGGAGACAGATAGGGCATTGAACCAGTATAGTTCCGCCCTTGCCAGTACACTTGAAAATTCTAATTTTAACAATGCTTTCAAAGCCTTAGCTTTAACGCCGCCATCTGAGTCTGAAATCACTCAAAGCCTTAAGCAGAGCGATCCAATTGCCGTGCACCTGGCCCGCGGATGGATCCAACGCGCCGTATCAGATAAGCTTCGGGATCGATTGCTATCAACTTACCATGCCTTAGAGGACGCGGGAGGATTTTCACCGTCCCCTGAAGCGGCTGGGCGACGGGCGTTGCGAAACCGGTGTTTATCATTGCTCGCTGAAAGACAGGACGCCGTGGCAGCGCCATTGGCTATGGCACAGTTCAATAGCGCGCAAAATATGACCGATGAAATTGCGGCATTGTTGGCTTTGATCCAGCTTGGCGGTCGACGTGTGGATCAATCCTTGCAGGATTTTTATGAAAAATGGCAATCAAACCCGCTCGTTATCGACAAATGGTTCATGATCGCTGCCAGCCGTCCGCATACCCATCCGACGAACCATGTTGAAGCCCTTATTTCGCATAAAGACTTTGATCCGCGAAATCCGAACCGTGTAAGATCTCTTTTAGGCGGATACGCTATGAGCAACCCTAACTGTTTTCACCATTTTAGCGGGGCTGGATATCGGTTCTTTACCGCTCAAGTGTTGGATATGGATGGACGCAATCCGCAAGTGGCTGCGCGCCTCTTGGGTATTTATGAAATCTGGCGCAAGCTCGATCGACATCGCCAGGATCTGATTCAAGCCGAACTCATGCAGGTCATATCCTCTAATCCGTCCAAAAATGTGCAGGAAATCGCAATAAAAACCCTTGGTTAACTCTAAACTTCTTTTTCCCAAAAATAAGGATTTTCTTTAGACCCGTTTGATACGGGTCTGGGATGAATGATCCACGTACATTTCATGGGTTCCGTGAGCATGTCTCCGAACAATTGTTCGAAGTCTATAAGCAACCCATCATGCATCTTGCAGACGGCGAAATCTGCCACCACGAATGGTTAGTCCGATTTGACCACGAAGCGGGCCTTGCAGGAGTATTAAGACCAGCGGAATTAAGCGGTGCAATCAAAGATCTGGATCTGTCCATGTTGGCGCGAGCTATATTGGTCTTAAATAATGATGCCACTGGCCCTGGAATTGCCATAAATTTGTCGGGCGCTTCGGTCGAAGAACCGGGTTTTGAACACGCCTTAATGGCCTGTCTATCAGCCTATAGCGGTCCCCCAGAAAAACTGATCATCGAACTCACGGAAACCTGGGATCTGGCGGACGTCGACAAAGCCCGAGTTACGTTGGGAAAACTCAAACGCCGCGGGCATCCTATTTGCCTGGATGATGTCGGTGCAGGTGCCGCCTCTATTCGGTACCTCCGTGCTCTCCCCGCTGATTGGCTCAAGATCGACGGGGACTTCGTTGTTTCTGCAATGGAATCGGCGCGTGAACTCGCTATTTTGAAAGCTGTATTATCTCTGAAAGAGCCGCTTGGTTTCAGATATGTCGCGGAGGGGGTTGAAAATGCCGAAATTCTCAAATTCGTCAAAGAAATCGGGTTTGACGCGGCTCAAGGATATGAAATCGGTAAACCAAGCCCCGAATTGCGACATTGTTAGAGAAATATACGAAAATTAAAGCCTTTCAGGGCAGTAAAAATTCGACTTTTTAACAATTGCGCGCGTAATCTTGTAAGTGATTCGCGAACGAGGACAGTGGTGCAGCAACACGGGACAGGAAATATGGGAGGCAATCCGGCCTATGCCGCACCGTCTGGCCCTCCTCCTATTCCAAGATCTGAGGTCGATAATGCGCCCCAGTCTCATCAGGTTCCGGTCGTTCACGTTGAAGACCGGCGCGAAGATAAACCGCGCAAAAAAGGTTTCTCTTTTGGCGGCTTTTTAGATGAGCAATCCACAAACCGAACGCTGATCTCGATCGCGATATTTCTTCTTTTTTTCCTGATTTTATCGACACTAATTGTTCGGTCTAATCAGGCAGCGGAGCAAAAATCGGCTCGATCCATATTATCATCCAATGTTCAGCATCAACTTTCAGATGTAGCCAATGAATTGGATGGCCAACTGAGTTGGATTAACAACGCGGCGAACGTCAGTACAAAACCTAGCCAACTTATCAACATGGTAGCCAGAGGGCAAAACATCGTTGCCGCTGCGGTTCTGGATGGAGATGGTAACATTATCCAAGGGACACCCAACGCTGAACCTATTGCCGGGATGAACTTAAATGGCTTCCCCCAATCCGGCGTTATGATCAATTCGCTCATCGCGGCAGATGGAACAGTCACACCAACCATTGTTCGACAAGTCGGAAATTCGTTCTTGGTTGTTGCCCTGACACCGGGGTCTCTGACTAATTTCGGTGCAGGTAATTATGCTTTAATCGATCAAAACGGACGCATTATTGACGGACCGAAACAAATGGGGAAAGTCGGCCCCGCTGAGTTTTACAATCTGCCAACTGACCGTTTGGGAAATTTGATAAAAAGCCAGTCTCTGAATACAATCACCCAAAAGGTTGGCGGTGGTAAAGTATGGTTGGCCGCACAGCAAGTTCCCAATTCAACCCTAGCCGTTACGACAATCCGTCCAAAATCATCCGGGAATGGTTGGATGAGTACAGCGATGCTCCTAGGATTACTTTTCCTTGGATCATGTTTTATTATTTTTTCTTTTGCCCGGAATGTCATTCGACAGATGAAAAATGTTGAGGTTACGAATACACACACCGAAGTTTCGCAACAACGATATCAGGCTGCGCTTGAAGGTAGCCGAGGCGGCGTCTGGGAAATCGATCTAGCGCAGAACGAAGCCTATCTAAGTCGGTCTCTTTCAGAGCTTCTCGGCATGCCGCCGCAAGAACAATATATGTCTGTCCAACAGTTTCTGAACCTATTTCACGACGCGGACCGCGAACGCTTACTTCATACAATCAAGCGGGCCCATTTTGCCGGAGAATTCAGCATCGACCTGGCTGTCGCCCGTCTTCCAATCGTTTTGTCCTGTAACGGCCGGCCGTCTACCCGGGGCGTAGATAATGCGCGTGTTATAGTCGGCATGGCTCTGGACATTACCGAGCAGCGCGGTGCTCAGGCCAGATTACAAGCCGCTGAGGCCCGATTATTTGACGCCTTACGATCAATGAACGACTCTTTCGTAATCTGGGATCAACGCGATCAAATTACATTGTGGAACAGCCGATTTGAAAACTATTTCGGGTTTGAACCCGGCAATCTGAGACCCGGACTGGATCACGCAACCATTGAATTTCATGCTAACAACGCCATTCAGGATCGATTTGAAACCGGGGATGGCCAGGGTTATGAGATCTTGCTTAAAGATGGCCGTTGGGTTCGATACCTTGAGACCTCTACGGTTGACGGCGGACGGGTCAGTATCGGAACTGACGTTACGGCGATCCGTACTCGCGAACATCAATTACGCGAAAATGAGCAGGCCCTGCAAAAAACGATTAATGTCCTTCGGAAATCTCAAACACGAATTGTGGAATTAGCTGAAAGCTATGAGCAAGAGAAAATTCGTGCGGAAGAAGCGAACCAGTCAAAGAGTGAATTTTTGGCCAACATGTCTCACGAACTGCGGACGCCACTGAATGCTATCAATGGATTTTCCGATATTATGCAGAAAGAAATGTTCGGACCGCTGGGTGATTTGCGATATAAAGAATATGTCAATGATATATTATTCTCCGGACAGCACCTTTTATCCCTGATCAATGACATTTTGGATATGTCCAAGATTGAAGCGGGTAAGATGAAGCTTATGCCCGAAGCATTGACGATGAGTGATATGATCCAACAAGTTATTCGTATCGTTCGTGGGCGCGCCGATGATAAAAGACTGAAACTGGTTTATCAGCCGAGAGAACTCCCGGAAATTGAAGCCGATCCCCGTGCTGTCAAACAAGTACTTCTAAATTTGATTACCAATGCGATCAAATTCACACCTGAAGGCGGCGTTGTGACTGTTGACGTGACACCAAAATCTGCGGGCCTGATAATTAGTGTCGCTGACACAGGGATAGGAATATCGCAAGAAGACCTGGAACGCCTGGCGCAGCCTTTTGAGCAAGTCGAAAATAAAGAAACTCGCCAGAAAGAAGGCACTGGCCTAGGCTTGGCTTTATCAAAATCTCTGGTCGAATTACATGGCGGGAATTTCCGCATGGAATCCGTGGTCGGCGAAGGCACAACCGTCATATTTACATTACCAAATACTCCTGTTGAAAAAGTCGAAGCCGATACAGATTCAGAAGTTGCAGACGAGATTTCCAAACTGGCACAAGACATTGCGGACGTCTTGTCAGAAGACGGGTTTAACGCTGATGAAGCTGAACCTACGGAAATGCCAATGCCTGAACACATTAGCGAAACGCCGAGCTATCTGGAAGACGCGGAAGCTGTCGAATATAAACCTGACAATGCGCTGCCTCCGCTACCGGCGGCAACACCCGTTTCACCGTCGCAGTCTCCCTCGCCCAGCGGATCAAATACGCCACCGCCAATGCCCAATCCTTACGCAGCGTAGGCGAGTTTAATTCAAAATATATTTTCCGACTAAATTTTCGACCTTTGTCTGGTGATCTGACATTTGTTTCAAAATTTGTTTGCCCGATTTTTCAAGCAGTTGACCGATTACTAAAGTATCAGCCTCATCCGCCTTCGAAGACGATTGGCCGGAAGTAATAGCGGAAGCCTGCCTGATCATATCATAAAAACTAAGTGCTGATTTCAAAATGGTGCTTTCATTCGACTTTAGAAATTTGTGATGTCGAGCCATGTTAATCATAGAATGGGTTGCGCGAGATCGGTTTTCTATCCAATGATCGCGTAAATCTAATATTTGAGACTGTGCAATAAATTCAATGTCGCGAAGACCACCTATGGCGTTCTTAACATCCAATGCACCGCGTGGCTTTTTTTCCCGCCTTAGACGCAGTAACATATCGGCAATATCTGCCTTCTGATGGAGATCTTTTCGTTCCAATAAAAAGGCTTCTTCAACTCTGCTTTTTAACAATTCATAGAACTGAGAATTTGACGCCCCGATGACTCGGGCCTTCGACAGTGCCATAAACTCCCAGGTCCAAGCTTGGGATTGGTAATAAGACGTGAAGGCGTCGACACTCACGGCAACGGGACCGGATTTTCCAGACGGACGCAAAGCCAGGTCAACTTCATATAGGCGCCCTTCTTCTGTCTGCGATGACAATGCACTCACCAGTCGTTGCGCTATCTTTGTATATTTTTGTTGCGCATTCGCTTCATTTGGCGCGGGTTGATAAATCAGCATAATGTCGAGGTCTGAAATTAAGCTCAGTTCCTTTCCACCCAGCTTTCCCATGCCAAGAACGCCGACGCTGCCCTCGATTGGTCCGGACCGTCGTTCTACTTCGCGGATGGCAACAGGTAGTAATCCCACAATCGATTGCTCAGCAATTTCGCTTAGAATAGGCCCCATTTCTTTGATATCAGTTTTCTTAGACAATACTGAGGCGCAAACACGAAACAGGTCTTCGCGAACGACTCGACGCGCCATATTCATAGCCAATTCAAAATCATCACTTTTTGCAAAGAAGTCAGAATATTCTGCGCCCGGATTCTGACCGGCGAGATCGAGAAAATTTGGGTCCGCTAAAGCATCAAGTATCTGCGGACGGGATGAAAGCGTTTGACCGATATAGGGAGACGCTGCCAAAATTTTGATCAAGAAGTTAAGCCGTTCCGGCTGCCTCACAAACATGGATAGCAGATTGACGCCAACTCGCAGCCTTGTGAAAAATTCCGCAAACAAAAAAAACGCCTGATCCGGACGCCCGGTATCTGCGCAATCTTCGATAATCAAAGGTGCGAGTTTGGTCAGCAATTCCCGCGCCCGTTCAGAACGAGTTGCCGGAATACGTCCTCCCAGCCAATCAGCCATTTGGACCCAAACTTCGTTACTGCGTTTATACCCGAGCTTATTGAGGGTTTTCAAGGTTTGAGGCCCCGCTTCCACCCCGGTAAACACCAGGTTTCCCTCTCGCGATGACAAGCCATCAATTTCTGGAAATAAATCGGCAAATATTTGATTCACCTCGACAAACATTCTTTGACTTTGAACATCAAAATCCTGTTCGTTTTCAAATCCAAGTAGAGCATAAAAATCATATTTCGCGTCTTTTTCAGATGGAATTTTATGGGTTTGCTCGTCTTTTATCATTTGGGCGCAATGCTCATATCGACGCAAAGTTCCATAATAAAAGGTCAACCGAGCCGCGGTTTCGTTATCCACATAACCTTTCGTACTGAGTTCTGCTAAGGCATCAACGGTTCTTGAAACTTGTAAATCGGGATCGCGGCCACCCAAAATTAATTGTTGGACCTGAGCGTAAAATTCAATCTCGCGAATGCCGCCCCATCCGATCTTGATGTCATGTCCTGAGACCGTAAAATTATCAACATTTTTGAGGCGGTGGATTTGCCGTTTCATTGCCAGAATATCTTCAATCGCTGCGTAATCCAGATTTTTGCGCCAGATAAACGGCGACAAAACGCTGGTGATAAATTCGTTCCCGACGTGTTGATCTCCGCCGCAAATCCGAGCCTTGATCATTGCGGCGCGCTCCCAGTTTTGGCCGATTGAAACGTAATAGCGTTCAGCCGTTTTTGTCGAAACCGCTATTGCATTTGACCGTGGATCCGGCCGCAATCTCAGATCCGTCCGAAAAATATAGCCATCCTCTGTTATGGCTTCAAATCCGCGGATAAGCGATTTAACCAAACGCACCATTGTCCGTTCAGCCCGGTCAGGGTTCGGTAATACGACCACATCCGGGTCATAGAAAATATTGAAATCAATATCGCTTGAATAATTGAGTTCGTTTGCCCCGTATTTTCCAACGGCGAGCACAAAGAACCCCGGCAGCGGGTTTTCAATCGAGTGAGGTTCAATATCTTGACCGGCAACAGCTGCATAAAGAAGTCGGCTCATTGCGAAGTCGGCAAGCTTGGAAAGTCCCGCCGTCACCTCAACCCAAGACCAGGTTTGAGACAAATCAGCAATCGCTGTTACAAGATGAATTTTTCGCTTCAAACCCCTTAGTCGGGACATTTCTTCTTCAAGCGATCCCAATTCAATGGGCATTTCGCTGATTAATCTTGCGCAAATTTCTTCAGGAGAATGCCTTAGTATTTCCACGGAAAGATCCGGAAATTTCTGCAAGCTTTCCGCAAGATAGGGAGCGTGTCTTTTGGCTCGCTCTATCGCGGTTTCAATGGGTATCATTGTGCCGGGATGAGCTTGGCTTTGTTTTTAGATTGCCCCTGACGCAGTTTTGGAAACACCAAACGCGCAGAAAGACCCGGGCCAAACTCTGATGCCATGCCGTCATCAAGAACAAATTGAGCCCGATGTAAATCAGCAACCGCATCCACCAAGGCCAGGCCTAATCCACTTCCCGGCGCAGATCGGCTCTTGTCCAATCGTACAAACCGTTCTTTCACTCGCTGACGTTCCGCTTTAGGAATACCCGGTCCATTGTCAGTAATCGCAATTTCGACCCGTCCGGATTTGTTTAGTTCTAATCTCAAATGGATATGGCCACCCTCCGGTGTATATTTGATTGCGTTTTCAACCAGATTCGACACAGCCTGTGATACCAAGCCCCGATCAGCACGCACAGCGGTTTTTTTCTTTAACTCCGATGAGAACGTCAATCCAACATCCTCACAGGCTGGTTCATAAAGTTCAACCAGATCATCCAAAATTGGTTTTGGATCAAGTTCAACCAGCATTTCGCGGCGTTCCCCCGCCTCAAGCCGGGCAATCCGTAAAACAGAGTCAAAGGTTTTTAAGAGTTGACCTGCATCTTCAGCCGCAGAGAACAGGGCATCTGAGGCCTGTTCATTTTTAACATCGACCGCCGCGCTTTCCAATCGTGTCCTGAGACGCGTCAGCGGTGAACGGAGATCATGAGCAATACTATCGCCCGCATAGCGCATGGCGCTCATCAACCGATTAATATGGTCCAACATGGCGTTTAGATGCTCCGCCAGGAGGTCGAGCTCATCCTCACTGAAATTGCGCGGAGCGCGGCGATCCAAATGTCCGGACCGAACATCAGTTGCGAGACGGTTAAAATCTTCAATCCGGCTCGTAAATCGTCGGGACACAAACCAACTCGAAATCAAACCCAATATCAAGGCAAAAATTGAAGAGGTAATAATCGCGCTCATAATGCGGTCAGACGTCCGCATCGTCGCCTCCACGTCCCGACCGACCAGGATTTCGATTTTGTCCTTTTCATCATATTTCAGAAAGCCCGCCAAGGCCCGAACGCGGCGATCGCGAAGGTCTATGGCCTCACTATCTGGAACACTATAGGTAAAACGGATCAATCGAAACGGCGTACCGCCTTCGTCCGGGACAATGCCAAATAATTCGATACCAGATTGATCGACATCAGCGGGCTCAAGATTTCCAGAAAGTCCAGTTCGACTTTTAAGATAATAAAGCCCTTCATTGGATGCCATGCGTAAAATGACTTCACGATTGACCGCAAGAAGACCTTCACTGTCGTAAATGTCCTGCAGGCCCTGGATTTCAGCAATTATAGATTTATCGACGCGGCGAAGTTCTGAGGAAATCGTCGCAAAATAAATATAGCCCAGGCTGACAAACATGGACACAACAAACAGTAACGCCCCAAGCAGGCTGAGGCGAAACAAAGTGTTTTTATATAGTTTCTTGATCTGTCCCAGCATCAGATCACGCTAACCAAATCTAGGCTTGCAGTCGATAGCCGGCACCACGAACTGTGTGCAGCATCGGGACGTCAAAATCCTTGTCGATCTTTCCGCGCAGGCGGGAAATATGAACATCAATAACATTGGTCTGGGGGTCAAAGTGATAATCCCAGACTTTTTCCAGAAGCATGGTCCGTGTTACCACTTGATTGGCATTGCGCATCAGACATTCCAGCAGTCGAAACTCGCGCGGCTGTAATAAAATCGATTGTTCATCCCGCTTCACAGTTCGCGCGAGAAGATCCATTTCAAGTTCGCCCACCTTTAATTTTGTCACTGCCGCAGTTGGGTCGCTGCGTCGGCCTATCGCTTCGACGCGAGCTAAAAGTTCTGTGAATGAATAGGGCTTGGCAAGATAGTCATCGCCACCGGCCCGTAGACCTTCGACCTTTTGGTCAACTTCACCGAGGGCTGACAAAATCAGAACCGGCGTATTATCTCCGTCACCACGCAGGGATTCCAGGACTTCAATCCCGTCCATTTTCGGCATCATGCGATCCAGTATCAGGGCGTCGTAATCAGCGGCCCGGGCCATTTCCAGACCCAGATCTCCGTCTGGCGCAAGGTCCACGACATGGCCCGCTTCCATCAGGCCTTTGCGGACATATTCCGCCGCAATCTCATCATCTTCAACAACCAAAATACGCATCTTGCGCTCCTTTTATTTTGACCCGACTTTCACCATCTCATCACAGAGATAACGATATATAGTTTTCGCTACCATTTTCCTGTCTGACGAGCAGAAGAATATCGGATTGTCCGGCCCTTTTGGCCTTATCGAGCATTCGTTGGAATGCATTTACGCTGGCAATCGGTTCCTGATTGGCTTCCAGCAGAACCATATTACCTCTAATTCCTTTTTGCGCCGCCGCGCTGCCGGGCGTTACGCTTTCCACATAAACACCGACCTGATTATAGCTCATACCAATTGATCGTCTAAAATCAGAACTTAGATCCACTAGCGACATCCCTGTTGAGGCGCCCGGATAGGGTAACGGTGTGCCCGCATAAGGGGACGGGGCTGGTGACGGCGAATATGACGGGGCAGCGGTCGACGCGCCGCTCATAGATCGTTCGACGGCGTCTTTGCCGGGACGTTCAGCCATTTTAAAGCGAAGGGAAATCGGTTGTTCGTTACGTTCAATATCAAATTCTACATAGGTGTCCGGACCAATTTTTCCAATTAGTCGCGTCGCCTCAACCGAATTTCTAATGACCTGCCCATTAATGCGTTGGATCACATCATCAACCTGCATGCCGTTGAGGTGGGCGGCACTCCCCGGAACCACACTATTAATATGAGCGCCGGAGCCAGACTGCCCGCCCGAATATTCCGCGGTTCGAAGACCAACACCGAGCCAGCCACGACGCACACGACCATCCCGGCGTAGCGCGTCGATCACTTCCTCCGCTGTTTGATGAGGAATAGCAAAGGCGATCCCGACACTCGCACCTGTCGGAGAAAAAATAGCCGAATTTACGCCAATGACTTGTCCATAGGGATTAAACAGCGGACCTCCGGAATTACCCCGGTTAATTGTGGCATCCGTCTGGATGTAATCGACATAGGCCCCGCTATCGACCCGGTCACGACCAATTGCCGAAATAATACCGAGGCTGGTTGATTGACCAATGCCAAACGGGTTGCCGATGGCGATCACCCAATCCCCAATGCGGACCGGATCACCCTTATAAAATTTTAAACTTGGAAAATCCTGCGCCGCGCTGATTTTCAAAAGCGCCAGATCGGTCTCTTCATCGGTGCCCAGAATCTGTGCGTCAAATTCTTCACCATTATTAAACACGACTGTTATTGTCGTCCCGCCTTCGATCACGTGATAATTTGTGACCACTTCGCCGCTTTTGGAAATTAGAAATCCTGAACCCTGTCCTTCTGATGTGGTTTCGCCGTTTTCAGCCCGTACCGTAATGTTCACGACCGCCGGACTTACCCGTTCTACCAGATCCGCCACAGAAACGGATGCGGCCTGAGGTGTTTTCAAGACCGCAGGTGTCGGGCTGATTTGAGCTAAAGCGGTTGTGCTGCTGAGTGCAAGACACAGACCTGCCGCGATATGTCGATGTGTGCGAGACAATGACACTGGATTCTCCTTCCGTAAGCGCCAATGTGAAGATTGGCGTCTATCCTAATTCTGTCCAATACATTACAAAATCGTAATATACGAACACCCTTACGACATATGAGAGAAAATCAATATCCGGTTCTCTTTCGGCATGACGACTCGGGCCGTCAAATTAAACCCTTGATCTGCAAATATATGCTTAACAGAATCTAACTCGCGCACACCCCAGTCGGAATTACGGTTTTTCAAGGATTTGTCGAAGTCCAGATTAGACGGGGCGGTCTTATCCCCCTCTTTAAATGGCCCATACAGACAGACTTTACCGCCTTTTTCGATGATCTGCCCGGCCCCTTTGGCCAGCCCAAGAGCGGCCTCCCACGGGGCAATGTGAATCATATTGGCGCAAAAGATCGCATTAAATCTTGGTAAGTCTTGCCACCATTTCGGTAAGGTCGTGTCGATGAAAAGCGAGGGACGCATTTGTTCGCCAATGTCGTCGCGCCAGGCATTTTGACTGGCCCTTGAGCGTTCATCCGGATCGCTTGGCTGCCAGATGAGATCCGGACGTCTTTGACACATATGGACCGCGTGTTCCCCGGTTCCGGCCGCGATTTCCAAAACCGATGCATTTTGGGGCAAGACGTCCAGCAATATATCCGCAATCGGTTTTTGATTTCGTCCGGCCGATGGCGAATAAATACGCGCACCGGTTTCCGTCCGGTTTTCAAGATGGATTGGATCTTTAGCCATTCGTCATGCCATAGCCAGATAGGCGTCGAGTTCATCTAGCAATTCCGCCCGACGGTCCTCATTGACAAAGGACGCTTCAATACCGTTTCGCGCAATTACCGCCAGATCGTCTTTGCTAAGAGACAAGGCTTCAGTCACCGCCCCGTAATTGTCATTCATATAACCGCCAAAATAGGACGGGTCATCTGAGTTGACGGTAACTTTCAAGCCTGCATCCATCATGCGCTTCAACGGATGGTTTTGCATATCATCCACAACGCAGAGCTTAAGATTGGACAATGGACAAACGGTCAGCGCCATTTGATCCGTTGCCAGGCGTTTGATCAAATCCGGGTCTTCCATGGACCGGTTGCCGTGATCCATGCGGTCAATGTTTAAAAGGTCCAGCGCTTCCCAGACATATTCAGGTGGACCCTCTTCGCCGGCATGGGCGAAGAGTTTCAACCCCTTGTCTCGCGCCGCCGCGAAGACCCGCGCAAATTTGCTCGGCGGATGACCCAGCTCTGAGGAATCGAGCCCGACCCCTAAAATCCGGTCAAGATAGGGTTCCGCCTGCGCCAGGGTTTCAAAGGCAGCGTCTTCGCTAAGATGACGGAGGAACGACAGGATCAGATGCGAGCTGATCCCCCATTCGGCCTCGCCAAAAGCGAGCCCGTCCAAAATCCCTTCAATCACATCCTCAAATGGCACGCCGCGTTCGGTGTGTCCTTGAGGGTCAAAGAAAATTTCGACATGGCGGACATTATCTGCATGGACCCGTTTCAAATAGGCCACGGTCAGATCATAAAAATCCTGACGGGTCTGCAAGACCGACATGCCCTGATAATAAATATCGAGAAATTCCTGCAGGTCTTTAAATGAATAGGCCGCCTTGATTTCCTCAACCGAAGCATATGGCAGATTAACGCCGTTGCGCCGGGCGAACATCATCATTTGTTCGGGCTCAAGACTGCCTTCAATATGCAAATGCAGCTCGGTTTTGGGCAGGCCCGCGATGAAGCTTTCGATCGACTTAGCCATGATCCAGATCGGTTTTAAATTCGCCCGAGAACAAACGCTCCGGCAACGCTTTATTCTGTCTGAGTTCCTTGATCGAACATCCGGCCAGTTCATGCGGGAAAACCAGCCAGTCATCCGCCTCATGAATATAGAAATCCGGAACCCGTTCGGTCTTATTCTTGTTGGGTTTATAATAAACGGTCGCGACCCGGATATCTTCGGGCGTGTTGCGGCGGCTAAGCGTACGAAGCTCTTTGATGATCGCATCAATCGAGCGGCCACTGTCAAACACATCATCAATAATTAAGAGCCGGTCCTCGGCCTCGATTATATCCACCAGATGCCGCAGGCCAAAGACTTTGACATTTTTAGACGGTGTCGTTCCCGCCCCATAGGACGATGTGCGAATAGCAAAGTGATTGGTTTCACAGCCCAAACGCTCGAGAATTTCCTGAATGGCAATACCGACCGGCGTACCCCCGCGCCAGACGCCGATGATAAAGGTCGGACGAAAATCGCTTTCAAAAATTCGTAGGCCAAGTTCAAACGAATCCGCGAGCAAGTCTTCAGCACTTATAAAGATTTTTTCCATGGCGAGGATTTAACAGCATGAGCCGGATTAGCAAGATGGGAATGGGGGAAAGTGGGGATGATCCGTTGAAGCGAATTAAAATGCGACTCCGGTTCGGTTTTGAAGCAAACATTAGATTTTCTATTGTGACGCTATCATTATCCCCTTTGCGGACGTTAGAAACAATCACCTCTAGCCATGAAACGCCCTTTAAATTGCATATGAACAGGTTTGCCGTGTATGTTAGTGTTTCCGTTTTCAACGACTGTCTCTGCATGGAGATGCAAATGCGGTTCAATAGTATTTCCTGAATTACCAATTTCACCAATTTGCTGACCGACTTTCACACTGTCTTCCAGTTGGGGCAGGACGCTTCCCTGTTTTAGATGGTGCATGTGAACATGATAATTCCCACATTGTAGGACAATTCCGTTGCCGCTGGTATTAGTTTTATCCGACCTTCCAATAGGTTGATCGGGCATATCATTTTCGTATTCAACGACTTTGCCGTCACATGGCGCATAAACGGCGACTCCAAACATTGCGTAATACTCTACCATTTTCGGTTTGGGATCGAACGTTTGTCCTTTCTTAGTTCGAAATCCGTTCGAACGCGTCTTAATAATGTCGAGGCCATAAGTTTGCGCGATATCTCTAGGTTCTGTGCTTGGAAATATATGAAAGTTAAGAAGCGGCGTTATTCCACCAGATAATACACAAATGCCGTCTTCATTTTTAAATGGCACCTCGAGGGCAATAACGTCGCCGCTAGGTGTTAGACGCCCGGTAATACCCTGCCAAAACAAAAAGCCCCCAAGGGGAAATAAAACGAGTAATGGGACATTAGAAAAGGCACTACGCCACAGGGCAGTTTTCGATATACTCTTGCGAAGGTGGACTACTAAAAGACCCAAGAAAATCAAACAAACAATGTATAGCCCTTGAACTGGTGGATAAACCCACACCCCTCCAAACCGTAGCCCCAGAATTAGAAGCAAAATTGCAAATATTTTTAAGAAACTATCAGGCGGTGACCTACGCTTAGAAATAGCAAACCATAGCGCCGTGAGAAGCAAAACAATGATTTGAACGTATATTGCTTTCAACAACATACCGGGAAGGCTAAGTATCTTACCCCAAGTAGGCAAGTAACTTGTGATGTCCGCTAAGCCCCCATGTTACGCATCCGGATTTATATCGGTTATCTCTGCAGTCGCGGCTTTTTTTAACGAGCAAGCAATTAGTTCAAGCCCGCTGCACTTTTCCATCACATCTCAATCAATTGAATCAGATTTCCGCACGTATCATTAAAAACCGCCAGTTTGAAATCCCCCATATTTTTGGGTGGGGATGTGAACTCCACACCGGCCGCCGCGAGGCGGGCATGTTCGGCGTCCAGATCGGTCACCGAAAACGCCGTCCAGGGAATGCCGTCTTCCATTAGCTTGGTCTGAAGCGCCTTGGCGGGGGGATAGGCATTGGGCTCGAGGGCCAGTTCGACATCGCCACTATCATCAAGTGAAATCAGCGTCAGCCAGCTATGCTCGCCCATGGCGATATCGTGCTTGATTCTAAACCCCAAAATCTTTGTGTAAAATTCGCGGGCCTTGTTTTGATCGTCAACCATGACGCTTTTGATATACATGCGCATATCCGCCTCCCCTTAATTTGGTTTTGTCCAAGTTGAACTTATAGCAGGGAAAAGTGAACTTGCGAATGGATAGACGATATCGCGCGCCCTCAATGAAAATCACGGCTGGGGAAAAGCTTTTTCGCCTGTTCGCGGGGATGGCGGGCGCCGCCGCTTGAGGCGTAATATTTCGTCACCGTGCCCGGTTCCGGTTCAGCCGGTTTCGGCGCATGGGGCCGATAAGGCACAGGCGGGCGGAGCTCGGGCACGGGGCGTTTGACCTCATCGGCACTGTCAGCGCTGGGATCGATCCGCTCGCCAAAGCTTTCCGGATCGCCGAGCGTGTCCAGCAGATAAGACAAATCCTCAATCCGGTTCGCCACCACATGGGTGACAATGCCTTCGCGCT
>JAHDDX010000059.1 GCA_020629135.1 Hellea sp. | reverse complement strand
CATCAAGGTTTAGAAAGGTAACATTGCCCTCTGTCGACCCATATAATTCGCGCATAGACGGCACGTTAAAGCGGTCGACAAACTCCGCCCAGACGTCACCGCGCAAACCATTTCCAAATCCGGCCCGGAGCTTGTGAGTCGTTTCATCTGGATGAGGTTTAGTGTTGAGCAGATAGCGGCATAACTCGCCAATATAGACAAAGAGCGTAGCATCATGGTCGCTCACATCCCGCCAGAAATCAGAGGCAGAGAATTTTCGTTTGAGGATGGTTGTCGCGCCGGTGAACAAGGCGCCACCCATTGCAAGCCCGCCGCCAGTAATATGATAGAGCGGCAATACAATATAGACCCGGTCATCTGATGACATATCCGCAAGGCAAACCGGTAAACGAAAGGCACGGCGCATGCGGTTATGGATGAGTTTCGCGGCCTTTGGTAGACCCGTAGTTCCGGATGTATAAATATAGGCACAAACATCGGAATTCTTTAAACCTTCGCGGTGTTTCCGATCAGGGCGACTGGCAGACTCTTTTGCCAAAGCAGCCTCAAGGTTATGTCCAAATTGTCCATCAAAATCCCAGAGCTCAGTTTGGTTATCCAGGTCATGGAGGATTTGATTGGCGGCTTTTGCCTGAGCGCCGCCGGCGATAATTGCATTGGCGCCCACAATATTGATGCAATGGGCCAGTCCCTGCCCCTCAAGATGGCAATTTACCAGGGCGGTTTCAACACCGACTTTGGACAGCCCAAACCAGACCGCCGGATAATCTGGACAGTTTTCCAGTATGAGCGCAACAGTGTCGCCCGGCTTTAAACCTTGCGCCAGGGCCCAATGGGCCAGTCGATTGGCTCTTTTTTCAAAATCTGCAAAAGTCCAGATTTTGTCTTCAAATATGATACAGGGTTTGTCTGAAAACTTATCGACGCTCGCCTCGATTTCGTCCGGGACAAGCACACCGGGTGTTTCATCCACATAGCCTGTAAGCTTGAGGACAGCGCTAACGCGTTTAAAAAATCGTGCGTAATTGAGAGCTTTCAAAATCATGTTTTCAATCTCTCATAAAATTTAAGAACTTCGTTGGCGTAATCATCCGGAATATCTTCGAGTAGGAAATGAGAACCGCTTTTGAGGATAATAGGTTCATAATCCCGCGTCCCCGGAATGGCAGGCCGGACCGACTTATACCCTCTCGGCGCAATCTTGTCCTTATCGGAAAAAAGGTTCAAGAACGGTTTGTCGAAGCTTTTGAGCTTCTGCAAGGCGCGCCAGTTTTCTATAAGGATAGGATTGTCATTTCGGGTCGGCAGCATTTGCGTGAATTGCCGAATGCCCGTCAGAAATGACTTGTCGGGGTAAGGAGCAGCGAAAGACGCAATGTCTTCTTGAGGCATGTCGGCCAGCGTGATCTTTGAAATCGTCTTCCAATGTTTCCACCCCTTATTAAATCGTATCCAAAGCTGAAAGGCCCGCAGGAAGCCCGCGCCCTTACGCGCCATTTTTGTGATAGGTTTGTTGGGATCCCTGTTCGCCAGACCTGTATTGGACATGATTATTGAAGCGACCTCATTTTGATTATCCGCAATAGCGCGGAGGCCAATAATCCCGCCCCAGTCGTGTAAAATGAAGTTTGCGTCCTTGATCCCTATTTTTTCAAACAAAGCCTGTTTCACCCAGGCCTCGTGCCGGGCAATGGTGTAGTCGCTCATTTTCGTTGGTTTGTCCGAACGCCCCGCACCAATTAGATCAATAGCAATCGCGCGATAACCATTATCCGCCAGACTTGGAATGAGTTTGCGCCACATATATGACCAGGTCGGATTACCGTGAATCATCACCACGGATTTTCCATTTTTTGGCCCCTCGTCCACATAATGCATACGGAGTTTGCCGCCTTCAAAATCATCAACCTCCACATAGTTGGGCGCAAATGGATAATCAGCGAGATTATCAAAACAAGAGTCTGGTGTACGATTGAAGTCCACGTCTAACCGCCCCAAACTTCGTGATAGTCTTTTCGGAGCACCCGTCGAGACGGACGTTTATCTAAGAATGCCGCAAGACCCGTTTGGGAAAACAGATTACGAATGGATGTCTGGTCGGCCTCAGTGCAATCATCAAAATGATCCCAGAGCTTTTGCGCCAGATAAAACCGGTAAGGCATGACAACAGATGAAATTTCGGTTCCGCGCCATTCAAACGCGGCGAAACCAATGCCGCGACCGAGAGGCGCCTTGACCTTTTCGGGGTTTTCGCCCTGCTCGACCAGCCAGTTATCGGTAAAATCCACATGGGCGGAAAATTCAGCGGCATATTCTTCACCAATATATGCCATCAAAGCGGTCAGTGTTTCGGGAATTGTGTCCTTGGCAAAAAATCCAGCCTGCGGGTCAACGAGCGTATGTTCCTCGGTTGCTTCGGGTCGGTTCATACGCTCGACCCAATTCCAAACCAGTGGCGCGCTTGTTTTCATCAAAAACGCCGGTTTCGGGTCCCGGGCCAGATGGGCGTAAAGCGGATTAAACAGCCCATAATCCCCAATCGTCGGTGTATCGCCAAGCAGAAAGTAACTTCGTTGCAAATGGGCGCTATAGAGCTTTAAAAACTCCGCATAGCTTTGTTCGACAAGTTCATAGGTTGCCTCAAAAACTCCAAAAGCCTTTGCGGCTTTGCGCATACGCCCGGACGCATTTTCAAATCCTGCGTCATCGCCTTTGGCGCCGAATTCAAGCGGCATGACATCTCGAAAGCTAACCTTTAAAAAGTCGAGATTTTCCTCATCAAAATTCCAACGGTAATGCATAGCCGGCCGCAACAATCCCTCATTACCGAATAGTTGAAAGAGTAATGCAACCGCCTTGATGACAGGGTCATCGGGATAAAGAGGTTCGCGCCCAAGACCTGCGGATTCCAGATGATCGAGAATATCAGTCCCATCCTGAATAATCTCCCCTTCCGGGGTCTCAATCACAGGCATGATAAAGCGCTGCATATGAGGATAAATGCGGGTCATATATTCTGGATGACCCGCGCCTCGCTCGGTTACCGGAATACGATTGCGCCGCATAAAGGCGCGGGCTTTACCGGTATATAGTGAGGCCTGCATGCCGTATAATATGAAGTCCTGTCCCATTAAATAGCTGTCCTAATTTGGCCTTTGCATTTAGCGTTAAAATGCATTATGACACTAACAGTGTCATAATTGGAAAATCAAGAAATTTCTGATAATCAATCGGCATGCAGAAATTATTTGATGTCTAGTTGTCTGAGACAATTTTTGCTAAAACCCTGACTGGATAACTCGGATCAACACATGTCTTCCAAGAAACCGGATTTAAAAATCATCGAAAACCAGAAGTCTTCGGATGGGCGTCGGCAACGCAGCCAGCGTTCCCGTGAAAAAATCCTGGAAGCCATGTGGGCGCTCATGCTTGATGGAGACATGGATCCGAGCGCCGCGGACATTGCTGAAAAGGCGGGCGTGGGTTTACGTTCAGTCTTTCGACATTTTGAAGATATGGACGCAATTCATCGGGAGTTGGTCTTATTGGCCGAGGAAAAAGTCACGCCCTTGCTGATGCAGCCCTATAAAGCTCAGGATTGGAAAGGTCAGCTCGTAGAACTTGTCTCCAGAACCGTCGATCTTTGGGATCCCCTCCGGGTTCCACACGCAACCGTTGAGGCCCGGCGTTTCAAATCCGATATTTTGATGGATGACTATAAACGCTCGCGTATGAAAGAATTAGCGGCGGTTAAAGCTGTTTTACCGACAGATATATCCGAATACGAAATTAAACTTCTAGCACTCGACAGTGTCTTATGTTTCTCAACCGTTCGCCGATTGCGTGAAGAGCGAAAACTCTCTTTGGCTAAAACAAAAGAGGTTATGACCCATATGGTCGAAGCAATTATCAAGGATATTCCGTAACAAAGCGATCCGTGTCAACGGGGCACTTTTCGCATTAGAACAAACGTTAATGGCAAGGTGCCCCGTCAATCGTCAGGATGGCCATGGTTTCATCACGCTCAACTTTCGATTTTGATGTAGATGGCGTTTCCTTCGATTGACTTGGTGGATATGTTATGGCACTTTAAGTGTCATTTTATACCTATTGGGTCTAACCATGAAAAAGAAGCTGTTTATTTTATTAGCTGTCTTGCTTCTAGGCGCGGTTATTTTCGCTGCTGCCCTGCCCTCCATATTGAAATCCCAAGGCCTACACCCTGACTATACCGGTCCCAGTTATGAAGTGCCGAATGGGCGCGCTCTGATTATCACGACCAGTCATGCCGTTCTCAACAAACCGGGCGAAACCAAAGGCAAAAAGACCGGCGTTTTCGGCTCCGAACTTTCTGTACCCTATTATGATTTTCAAGATGCCGGGATGAGCGTTGATGTGGCCAGTATCAAAGGCGGCGCCATCCCCATCGATCCCATGTCATATCGCTTCATGATTATAACCGATGCTGACAAGCGCTCGCGCAAGGACGACAAATTTCAAGAGCAGGTTCAGAACTCATTGAAAATCGATGATGTGGACTTCACGCAATATGATATTGTCTTCCTGGCCGGCGGATGGGGCGCGGCTTATGACCTCGGCCAATCGGATGTACTCGCCACCAAGATCAGCGAAGCCTATTACGGGTCTGATGCCATTATTGGCGGGGTCTGTCACGGGCCGCTGGGACTGGTGAAGGCCAAAGATGAAAATGGGGGTCTTTTGATTGCTGGACGAAAGATGACAGGCGTCACCGACAAACAAATTGATGAGCTTAAAATTAATTACACGCCGCTCCATCCCGAAAGTGCCCTGCGCGCAGCCGGCGTCATCTTTGAAGCCAATACGGCCAAACGTGATTTGTTCGCAACCCATGTAGTTGTCGATGATGAAGGCCGCTTTGTGACAGGCCAGAACCAGAATTCCGGCCATGTGACCGCCCATGAAATGATGAAACTTGTTGCCGAGGCGCAATGAAACGGGTTTTCAAATGGGGACGGCGAATTTTGGGCGTCCTGTTTCTCTTGTTTATCTGCCTGTTCTGGCTGGCCTATTGTTCACCTCGCCCTGAAAACATGACCGATCCCGCTGTTCTCGCCGGTGATGGATCTCTGGTCGATTACTGCGCCTTGCCCGCGCTGGACGGATCAGGATTGATGTCGATTGACATCCCCAAAGCCAATACGCCAGGCTGCGCTTATGAACATTTCCCACTGCCCGTTCTGGCCGATTGCACCGAGCCCCTCGTCGAAGGGGCCCAGGATATACGCGGGCTCTGGAAAGCGGTTTCCGGCAAAGTCGGCCATGTGGAACGGGTCGAGCAATGCGGCGCGCGAACTGTTATCACCACGGCCGGCATCATCCACGACCTCGGTCCGAATAGTACGGGCGTAGAGACATCCAATGATACAGAAGGCTCAGTCCCTTTTATCATTGGCGGCAAGGAATATTGCATGCGCACATCCGCCAGCGCCATCTGGCGCAATGGTAAGCTCGAATTCAACGCCTTTGGCTGGGGCCCGGTTGTGGTCAGACGCTATCGCGACGGCGAACAAATGGTCTGGGAATATGCTGATGGCTCAATCACCCGCATGGAACGGATCTGCACTCTGCCGCCGGAATATAAAACGCCCAAACCGCGCGGGAAAAGACGGAAGTTTTTTTAGGGTTGGATGAATCCCCATTGCGAACATTAGCATAAATCTCGATTTGGACTCGATAGGCGGTAAAACGGAAATAAATTACACAGAATAGGTTGAGCCGAACTTTTCGATGTTCATAATACGATAAATTGGAGGCATTATTTTGCGGCACGCAATTTTCATGAACATATTATTAGTCCTCGTATTAGCTTTGACCAGTGGATGCGGATCAAACCAATCTTCCGGAAAGGAAATTATGAGCTATGTGGATTGCAGTTTTTTTGCTTCAAGAATTGAAAAAGAAGAGTTTTATCAACACACCAAATGTGGAACGGTTGACAACATTGGCTTGATTCAGCTCAATAAAGACGTTGTCCAACTTATGGATTTTCCCGCCTATAAATCGGCTGTGAAAGAAAGAAGCGCTCAAGACCAATCAATGTTTCCAAGTCATTTAATGTGCCTCTATGTATGGCCGGCTGTTTCTGGTACAGGGAGAGGTGGAATTGCTTATTTCAATGAAAACGGTAAAGGTCGGTTTAGCCCAATGTGGGACAATACATGCTCACCTTTTTACGAGGGCATGTCGGTTACATATGTGGATGGAAATGTAGCTTACTTTAATGAAGATCTTAAAATCATTAAGCAAACCAACTATAAGTTTGCGCTCGGATTCAATGTCTGCTCAGAAATTCCTCATAAGTATTATCGACCGGGTACGTATGAACATCCTGAATGGATAGGTGGCAAATGCGGGCGTATAAATAGTAATTTTGAAATCACAACCCCTATTCAATATGCTTTCGAAGAAATGCCAAGGCCTTTAAAATCCAATAAAGGCAATTAATTGCAAAAGCACTTACGTCCGCCATCTGGAATAAGAAGCATTATGCGTTCAAACTTCAATGTCCCCTTCGCCCCCACCAAACACTTTAGCACAATTAAATCGATAACCGTTTGTTACCGTCTTCAGCATTCATTAGGTGAACGACGACAATTTCCTAAATAATATGGGCGAGCGCGCGGATAAAAGATTGGGAGGTACTGCGCGGCGATATAAAGCGATAGATGTCTTCATCCAGCCTGACCACGATGAGCGCCATATGATGCGCTTGTGTTCTGATCGCATCACCTGGCTTGAATTTGCTGAAATCGATCGGGACAAATCGTTCCCACATATTTTGCAAATCTGGGCCTGTAACAGTCAATTGAAGCCACCCATCCGTTTGCAACGTGGTATAAGCATAGCCGGAAAAAATCGCGGCTATTTTTTCATCGCTACGTATATCTTGGGACTCCAGGATCAGCATTATCTGGTCTGGTGTTGTCCATAATGCGATACCGCCTTTAATCTTTACAAATTTGCCCGGCTTGGGCGGTAATTTTCCAAATTCTTTTTTGAAAATAGCTCTAAATTCTTTCTCGGATTGCTCGGCAATCGCCACAGATATTATTTCCGATCCGGTTATCTCGGATATCATGACACGGTCACTCTCTAAGGCGTGACCCTTGAGAATTGAAGTCGGTTCCAGTCTATTATCCACGCAATCTTCCTCCCTCTGGGTCGAAGAAATGCGGGCTGACAACCTCTACCTCCAAATGATTGTTGCGGACATAATCCTTGGCTTCTATAATCTGGCCTAAGCGATTTTTTCCATCTTTTAAAAAGCCAATACCGATATATGAATTCAACATGGGAGACCAGGCAACCGATGTCATATAACCGAGATCATTCTCAGGAATGGCCTTTGCACCTTTTTCCACAAAATGTGCTCCGTTCGTGATTTTTCCACCCGAATGCGCCGGAATAAAACCGACCAGAGCCAACCCGTCTTGAGCCGCCAAGCCTTCGCGTTGGGATAAAACTTTGCCGATACAATCTTTTTTCTTTGATACGAAACCACTTAAACCCAAATTCGCCGCCGTGGTTTGGCCATTCAGTTCATTGCCGGCAGGATGCCCTTTTTCAATCCGCATGACCCCAAGGGCTTCAAGCCCATATAAGACAACTTCGAATTCCTCGCCGGCTTTCATCAAGGTTCTGATTAAACTGTCGCCATATCGTGTCGGCACGGCAATTTCATAAGCAAGCTCGCCAGAAAAGGAAAGTCGGAAGAGCCGCGCACGTACGCCGCCGCAAATCGTGAGCTCCTGACAGCCCATATATGGAAAGTTTTCGTTTGAAATATCGAAAGCCGGATCGACGATTTTTTCCAAGAGCTTCCTCGAATTCGGCCCGGCCACAGCATATTGTGCCCATTGCTCGGTTGTCGAAATCAGGTGTACGTCCATTTCGGGCCAAAGGCACTGACGGCAAAACTCCAAATGCCGGAAGACACGCCCAGCATTAGCCGTTGTTGTTGTCATCACAAAATGAGTGTCAGAAAACCGCGCACAAGTCCCATCATCCATTGCCATACCGTCTTCGCGTAACATCAAGCCATAGCGACATCGGCCGACTTTCAATGTGCTAAATGTATTGACATAGACCTTGTTCAGAAACTTACCTGCATCTCGTCCTTGAACATCAATTTTCCCTAAGGTCGAGACATCACAAACCCCGACCGAATTCCGGGTCATTAATACCTCGCGGTCCACGCTGTCACGCCACCCCTTCTCGCCTTTTCGTGCGATCCATTGCGCGCGTTTCCAATATCCGCTTTCAACAAAAGTGGCGCCTTGTTCTTGCGCGAAATCATGGCTTGGCGTTTGTCGGACAGGTTTAAAATCCTGTCCTTTATGCCGTCCGGCAAGCGCCCCGAGGGGTATTGGCGTGTAGGGCGGCCTGAAAATAGTTGTCCCTGTCTGCGGAATAGACTGACCGGTCGCCTCGGCCAGAACGGCCAATCCCACAACATTTGAGGTTCGCCCCTGATCCGTCGCCATCCCCAAAGTTGTATAGCGTTTCACATGCTCGACAGATGAAAATCCCTCTTGATGAGCTAACTCGATGTCCTTAGCCGTCACGTCGTTTTGAAAATCCACCCACGCTCTTTTCTTTGACTTCACGTGCCAAAAGGCCGAAACTTCGTAATCAATGTGGTCAACATTCGGTGGTTTTTCACATTTTATCTGATCATCCATCAGAACGTTCTGAGCATCTCTGAACGCCCCGATTGTTGAAAAACTGCCATTTGCCGCACCAATGACGCTCATGCCTTCGGGCAGGTTTTTGGGATCCGGCTTAAAACAGGCCAACGCATCATCCCATACTGGTCTTCCACGCTTGTGACAGGTCAAATGTAAATTGGGATTCCAACCGCCGGAAACGGCCAAACAGTCTGTCCGTATTTTTTCACCGGAAACAAGACGTAAGGCCTTAATCCTGTGCCGCCCCATAGTATCGGAAACATAATGCGCCTGGCGCGTATCGATAATGTGGGCGGCATTGGTTTCCAGCCCACTATTATTATTCGTAAAAACGGCAATATTAGATCCGCAAGTAACGCCAAACCGGTTGGCGTAAGTTCGAACCGCACTTGCAAGCATGACACCGGGCCGGTCGTTATTTGCAAATGCAATTGGCCTTTCAGTCGCCCCTGCCGCGAGGATACTCCGTTCGGCGTTTATCTTCCAAAGAACCTGCCTTGTATTTGCCCCACCGATTTCATCAGTCTTTGTCTCCAGCGCCCCGTAAATGCCATGATCAAATACGCCATAAATGGTTGTTCGCGGCATTAAACGCACATTCGCTAAAGCCGAGAGTTCAGCAAGAATTTGTGCGACCCATTCATGTCCCGACAAGGCCGCAATCTCGGGATTGTCGGATAAAATTCGCCCCCCCATATGAAAGTCTTCATCGGCAAGAATAACCTGTTTGCCCGCACGACCCGCATTCAGAGCCGCCCATAAACCTGCGGGCCCGGCCCCGATCACCAATAAATCGCAAAATAAGAAACCTTTGTCATATTGATCGGGATCAGCTGCGTGACTGAGGCGCCCTAATCCCGCGGCACGGCGAATAGCGGGTTCATATACTTTTTCCCAAAAACTACGCGGCCACATAAATGTCTTGTAGTAAAAGCCGGCTGCAAAAAACGGTGAAAACAAGTCATTCACGCTTAGAAGGTCATATTTCAAACTTGGGAACCGATTTTGACTTTTCGCTTCCAATCCATCAAACAGTTTAACCGTTGTTGCTCGACGATTTGGCTCGCATACCTTGCCTTTATGAATTTCTACAAGCCCATTGGGTTCCTCGCTCCCCGCACCCATTATGCCCCGCGGGCGATGATACTTAAATGAACGCCCCACCAATGAAACCTTATTTCGAAGCAAGGCAGAGGCCAGAGTATCGCCATGAAACCCTTGATAGTTTTTACCATCAAAAGTGAAATTCAGAACTCGAGATTGATCGACTAAGCTCATGATCTTGCTCTCGCAATATTTCGCGCCAGCTCAACGTTTTTAATCTCATGGGTAAGGGTATTGCGGGTAACGACCAGCCATGAACGATCCCCCTGTTCATGAAACCAGAGCTCTTTATGCTCACCGGGATTATTCGTCCTCAAATATTGGTAGTCATAAAACTCCTGAGCCGCGGTTTCGGACTTAGCGTTTGGACGGTTAATCAGATTTGCATCACCAAGATAGACAAACTCTGATGCATCACGGGGGCCAAGGAGCGGATGATTAATTTTCACGACGAATACCTAATGCAAATTGGGCTGCGCGCCCTGCCCTTTTTCATCGATCATCCGGCCACGCTCAAACCGGTCAAATCGGAAATGTTTGGCAGTTTCATGAGGCCTATCCGTAGCCAGAAGCTGCGCGAAACAATAGCCGGCTGCTGGCGTCGCTTTGAACCCGCCATAACACCAGCCTCCATTAAAATATAATCCGTCTATCTGGGTTTTATCTATGATTGGTGACCCGTCCATAGACATGTCGATCAGCCCGCCCCACATTCGCAATAGTCGGGCCTTACCAATCATGGGCATAAGTGAAACGCCGCCTTCTGCAACGTCTTCTACGACCGGCAAATTCCCCCGTTGAGCATAAGAATTATACCCGTCGATATCGCCGCCAAATACGAGACCGCCTTTATCGGATTGGCTCACATAAAAGTGCCCGGCCCCATAGGTTAAGACACCGGGAATTACAGGCTTCAGACCTTCCGAAACAAAGGCCTGAAGCACGTGAGTTTCAATCGGCAACCGCATTCCAGCCATGGCCATTACCCGAGACGAACTGCCCGCTACAGAAACACCTACTTTTTTAGCTTTTATAGACCCTTTGGTTGTTTGGACGCCCAGGCATTTCCCGTTTTTGATATCAAAGCCAGTTACTTCACAATTCTGAATAATATCCACGCCGCGTAAATCAGCTGCTCTCGCATAGCCCCAAGCCACAGCATCATGACGTACAGTACCACCCCTCGGTTGCCATAACCCGCCGCGAATAGGAAATCTTGCATTGTCAAAATTTAAGAATGGATATTTAGATTTCACGCCCTCTGCATCAAGCAAAACCGCATCCGCTCCATTCAATATCATTGAATTTCCACGTCGGGCAAACGCATCCCGTTGCGCATCGGTATGATATAGATTTATGATTCCGCGTTGCGAAACCATTGTATTGTAATTTAAATCTCGCTCTTGTTTTTCCCATAACTGCAATGCGAATTCGTAAAATCCCTCATTCTCATGCATTAGATAGTTCGAGCGGATAATTGTTGTATTCCGGCCTACATTGCCGCCACCAATCCACCCTTTTTCCAAAACGGCAATTTGAGCCTTCTTGAAGGTAGACGCCAGATAATAGGCCGTCGCTAAACCATGTCCGCCCCCCCCTATTATAATAAAATCATAATTGCTTTTAGGCTCGGGGTTACGCCAAACAGGAGCCCAGCCTTTATGTCCACTAAAAGCTTCTTTCAGTATTTTTAAGCCAGAATAGCGCATAGGTTATCCTTCGTATTTTAGTCATACGAATTGGATGGATTAAAAACAATTTCCAATCAGCCAAATAAGATTTTCTTGTTTTTATAAATCGCTATCTCAGATGTTTAGCCAAAATAGCAAAGTTTGTGCCCCAATCTGAATGGTCAGGGGGTTTGACATCGAAGTTCTTGCCCCAAAACAACAAAACTGTAGCTTACAAACCACTTATCAACCATTTAGCCCTATGATTTCTCCAAATTTGTGGAGATCAAAATGAGCCTGTTGAACAATTGGACAGACGCCCATAGTGAAAAATTTCAAAAAGAAGTGATGACGTTTGATCACGACCTGGAAAGTACAGGCCTTTTTTCGGACGATGCTCTAATTACGCTTCTGGACAAACATCCCAGCCAGTTCTTGGACGTTTGCAGCATGGATGAAGCCTCAGATCCGGAATTTCCGAATAGATTTTTGACTGGCGACTTTCGAGGTATAAAGGGTGAAACATTATTGGCAGCCGCTAAGGCTGGTCGCATTTGGATCAATGTTCGAAAGGCGATGAATATTCATCCGGAATATAAAGCTGTATTGAATCAAATGTATAAAGAGCTTGCGGATAAAACGGGAAACAAGGCCTTTAATGCGAATGGCGGCATATTGATCAGTTCTCCGATTTCTCAGACTCCATACCACTTTGACAAAACCCAAACCCTGCTTTGGCATATACGTGGAAAGAAGAGAATTTATATATACCCGCTGACACAAAAATATATTTCTGACGAAAATTATGAAGCAATTATCACAAATGCTTTAATGGATGATCTTCCTTATCAAACCGAATTTGACCGAGAATCCGTTCAGGTAGACCTTGAATCTGGGCAAGCTGTTTGCTGGAAATTAAACGCCCCGCACCGTGTCGACAATCAGTCATTTTGCGTATCAGTAACCACTGAATATTCCACCCGCGAATCCGGAATTAAAAACGCCAATATGATTGCAAATGCCGCTTTACGCAGCAAATTTGGCGCGAATCCAAATTATGACAGTGACGGTGTCGTCAAACGGTTTTTTAAATCTGGGCTAGGCGTAGCCTTACGCAAAATGGGGTATACGTCGAGCGACGGAGAACCGGATATTGTTCGCTTCAAGATCGACCCAAATGTCGACGGCTTTGTCGTCCCTACCGAACCATTTATACGAGACTTTTAATAGCCAGCCCGATCAAGCTATATTATTTTTTCCGGAACGCTCGGCCAGCCATTTAATGATCTCAAGGGTTTGCACGTCAACTTGCCCATCAATCTGATCAGGACGATAACGGCGTTGCAAAGACGCCACGATGAGCCGGGTTTTCTCATCCAGTACACCACTGACATGAGCTTCAAAGCCAATATGAGCCAAGCCAGACTGGATGATCGCCATGCCCCGGTCGCGACTACCTGCTTCAAACAGGACCCGCCGATCATCACTGATCCCTTCGGGCCAAGAGCCAATGCCTTCCTCGGCAAGCTGCGCCCATGGGAATTTTTCGCCCGGATCCTGTTTTCGCTCCGGAGCGATATCAGAATGTCCGACAATATGTTCAATGGCGTGCCGCTCCATTATGGCTTTTGATAATTCGATCACGGCATTGATTTGACCCTTTGGGAATTCCGGCAACCCAAAATCATGACCACCATTGACAATTTCAATGCCGATACTGGCTGAGTTTAAGTCTGTAATCCCGCGCCATTGTGAAACACCGGCATGCCAGGCCCTGTCCTTTTCATCGACGAGCTTCCATATTTGTCCGTTTTCTTCGACGACATAATGGGCGCTCACTTTAGCATCCGGGTCGCAAAGACGATCTATGGCCACCTGTCCGCTTTCCATACCTGTATAATGCAAAACCAGTACGGTTACTGGAAGCTTCCGTTCATCAAAATTCGGGCTTTCGCGCGGGGTAAATTCCACGGCCATCACCTATCCAAAGGGTATTTTTCAGCCATATCGTCCAGGCCTTTTTGAATAATTTCTTTCAACACATCTTCATTCACATCCGACATACGTTTGATGTAAAGACAGGATTTCCCAGTCTTGTGTTTGCCTAGTCGTGACAATTCTTCAGAGAAATCCTTATAGCCCGGCATAATATAAATCGTGATGTTTTGAGCGCGAGACGAATAACCCGTTCGAAAAAAATCCCCTTCCCGACCGCTTTCATATTTGTAGTGATAATCCCCGAAGCCAACAATAGACGGACCCCACATTTTTGGCTCCCACCCGGTCAACGCAGACATAATATCATGAACCTTTTGGATATCGGCGCGGCGACCGTCATCTTCGATCGCAGCAATATAGTCCTTGGTCGAAACATCCGTTTTCTGGGTCTTATTTTTAGCCTTGGCCATGCTATTTCTCCGAAATTGCGCCCTTATTTTGGCGCCTAGCAATAACATAGACACAAGGCAGGATAAAGGCGGCCCCGATCAACATGCGCGTTGTGATCTGGTCTTTGAGGAACAGAACACCAAAAAAGGTTGCAAACACGGTTGTCATCAATGTGATAGGCACCACTTGCGATACGTCATATTTCTGGATCAGCGTGAAATATTGTCCATGAGAGAAAATGGTAACAGCAACAGCCGCGTAACCCGCTGCAATCAATAAAGGCCATTTTGACCGGGCCCAAATATCGCTTTGACCTGTTTCAAATGACAAAGTCCCAATAGTCATGGTGACAAACACCATGACGGCCATCCACACCACATATTGGCGCCAATCAACCTCTCCAACGGTTTTCATGACGATTGAGCCTACGGCCAGGGCGACATAGGCCAGCAGGATATAAATCAACCCCATATCGAAGCTTAGCGACTTTGGCTCATAAATCATGACAAATGTGCCGAATAGAGCCCCAATAATGCCGCTCAAACGAACCCAGCCAATACGTTCTTTTAGAAACAATACGGACAATATTGCTGCCATAGGAATAAGGAGTTGGGAAATAATTGAGCTGGCAGAGGCCGATGCGGTTTGCAGGCCCGTATACAAAAACCCAAGGTGTATGGGCCCGACGCAGGCGCAAACGATCAATAGACGTCCAAATCTTTCGGGAAGCGCCCTAAACAGAAAAGGCCCCATGATGATCAGAACAATCGCTGCCCGCGTCGCCGCCAATAGAAATGGCGGCACGGGATTATTTCCAACCGCCCAGGCCGATACCACAAAATTACCGCCCCAAAAGGCACAGCAAAGTAAGAGGATGATCAAATCAAAAGCCCGCATTTAGCGGGCTTAACAAGGATCAGAGCAATGTCCAGAATTTAGTCGTCAACTGACCACCCATCAGGGGTTCTGTGCGCGTCAATGATAGGACCTTGATCACCAGCCTGTTGTTTGAAATGGGCTTCCATATCGGCACGCGCTTTCTCAAACTGAGCCTGAGGTCCAAAAGGTTTGCCAAAGAGCTTGGCTCTGACCCAGAACACCAAAAAGGCGATCAATCCCATAATAACAATGCCGCTAACGACAAAAAGCGCCACAGCGGCGGAGGCTACAAACAGGAAAAATCCGCCAATAGCGGCCGTTGCAACGACCAGATATCGCAAGAAGTTCTGCATAAAGCCCTGAGATCCGGAAATATAATTTGATCCTGTCATAACATAGCTAATGTCGGTATTTTATCCCGACTCGTCAAGACCCCCGACATTGCAATTTGTTAAGCCTGCTTTCGTCGCTTTAAAGCCGGTTCAAACAATTGACCTTTTTCGGTGATCATAACGATCAGTAGTGACAACACGCCCAGTCCAACAAATCCCCATAATATGGGGATAACCGAACCGTTAAACTGACTGGCAACGGCCCAGCCAAACAATGACGCCACAGTGGATGTCGCAAATCCATAGGCTGCGCTGGCCGTCCCGGCATTTTCGCCTTGGGGTTCCATTGCAATGGCTGAAAAATTCGCCCCCAGCATACCAAAACACCCAAAGGTCAAAGCAAATAACGGGAAAAAATAAGACAGTTTCTCGCCGCCAATTGTCATGGCTGCAACATTGGCAATGGATAGCGCAATAAATACAAACAGGATTGTGTGACTGATCCGGCGCATCCCGACTTTTTCGACGATCCGGGCATTGATGAAGTTTGAAATGGCGAGCGCCCCGGCTATACCCGCAAATAACAAGGCAAAACGCTCTCCTTGACCAAATACGTCATCAAATATCTGTTCTGAAGCGCCGATAAAGGCGAATAAAGCCCCAAATATCACCCCTGAAGCCGCCATATAGCCAATAGTCATACGGGTCGTTACGACTTGCCAATAGGCCTTAAAGGAGGTTTTGAAATTTAACTCGGCTTTATTGTCGGCTGCGAGTGTTTCTGGAAGGCGAAATTGCACCCATATCAACATGATAAAACCGCCCAGACCCAATACTCCAAACGTCCATTGCCACCCCATGACATTCATAACGACCTGGCCAAGAGCGGGTGCCAGGATTGGCACGATCATAAATACGGTCATAACCAATGACATGACCCGTGCCATGGCGCGACCTGCCATCAGATCACGGACAATTGAGACAGCGATCACTCTTATGCCCGACGCGAAAACCCCTTGAACAAATCTAATTGCAAGGAGTGCCGTAAAACTCGCGATCGCCATGGCCAGAAAAGACAGAGCTGTATACCCCACCAAACAAATTATCAGCAGGCCTTTACGTCCATATCGGTCTGAGATCGGTCCGAATACGAGCTGCGGTGCGCCAAACCCCAAAATATAAGAAAACAACACCAATTGCTGGTCGTTAGCTTTTTCCAGCTGATAGTGTTCGGCGATCACCCCTAAAGCTGGCAACATTGTATCAATAGCCAAAGCATTGAGCGACATTAACGCCGCGACCATGGCAACAAACTCCCACAATGGCATGGGTAGGTTCAAAGGCGAATCTGAGTGAGCCCCCGCCATGAGATCTAAAGAAATGTACTGATATCAGACAACGACTTTTTGATCAGAGCATGCGCCGGCACTTTGACGTTTTCAGCCGGATAACCAACAACCATTAAGACAAAAGGCTTTTCCGTTTTGGGACGCTGACAGATATCGGTCAGAAAGCCCATGGGCGCCGGTGTATGGGTCAACGTCCCCAGTCCTGCCGAATGCAACGCTGTAATCAACATGCCAGTCGCCAGGCCTACAGACTCAGTCACATAATAGTTTTTCTTATCCATGCCGATTTCAACGCCGCCACGACGCTGCGCGAAGACAGCAATCAACCAAGGGGCGGTTTCCAGAAACGGTTTGCGATCATCCGTGCCAAGTGGCGCAAGTGCCTCCAGCCATTCATCCGAAGCACGCGTGGCGTAAAATTCGCGTTCTTCCTCTTCGGCTGCTTCCCGGATTTTGCGTTTTATATCGGGATCAGAAATCGCTACAAAATGCCAGGGTTGATGATTAGCGCCGCTAGGGGCCGTACCAGCCGCCTCGATACACGTTTCGATCAGTTCTCGGGGCACAGGCTCGTTTGAAAAATCACGTATGGTACGACGCTTGAGAAGAACGTCGCGGAGTGCCACGGCTTGAGCCTGCATATCATTCGGCTCTATGCGCTCAAAACTGGTGAGCGGCACATATTCAGCCTTATCTTCAATCATACTTGCCCCCAGTTTAAGATGACCTTGCCGGTTTTTCCTGTTTCCATCAAATCAAATGCATCCTGAAAATCCCTGGCGGCAAAATGATGGGTAATCATTGGACTCATGTCTAGACCACTATCGAGCATGGCCAACATTTTATACCAGGTTTCATACATTTCGCGCCCATAAATCCCTTTTAGGGTCAGGGCTTTGCCGACGATTTTTCCAAAATCAACCGGGAAAGGCTTTGACGGAATCCCGAGCATTGCAACATTGCCGCCCATAATCATATGATCCAGCATTTGATTGAATGCGGGTTCCGCGCCGCTCATTTCCAGGCCAACATCAAATCCCTCATTCATGCCAATATCATGCATCACGTCCCAAAGATCTGCATTCATCGTATTGACCATATTGACCCCCGGCGCGACCTTTTTGGCAAATTCCAAGCGCCAGTCATTAATATCAGTAAGAACAATACGTCTTGCCCCGGCTCTTTGAGCAACGGCCGCAGCCATAATTCCAATGGGTCCCGCACCCGTAATCAGAACATCTTCACCGACCAGATTAAAAGACAAAGCCGTATGTACCGCATTGCCAAGCGGGTCCAAAATAGCAGCCAATTCAATAGGAAAATTACCCGGCAATGGAATAACATTGAATTCCGGCAGAACGAGATATTCAGCAAAAGCCCCTGGCAGATTGACCCCGATGCCTTTGGTGTCCGGATCGAGATGAAACTTGCCGGCACGCGCATTTCGAGATCGATTGCCGACCACATGCCCTTCACCTGTAACTTTGTCGCCGACTTTTACCCGCTTAACCCCCGAACCTATCGCGGCAACGTGACCCCCATATTCATGACCGACTACCATGGGCACTGGCACGTTTTGCGCCGCCCAGTCATCCCATTTGTAAATGTGCATGTCGGTTCCACAAATCGCAGTGCGGTCAATCTTGATCAGGACCTCGCCCGGACCGGCTTCTGGGACGGGCACATCTTCCATCCAAAGCCCTTTTTCAGGCTTGGCTTTCACGAGTGCTTTCATGGTTGCGCTCATGAGATTACTCCCAATTCTTTCCCGATTTTTGTAAAGGCAGCTATAGCTCGGTCAATATGCTCAAAATCGTGAGCTGCACTCATCTGAGTGCGAATACGGGCCTGGCCTTTGGGGACGACCGGGAAGAAGAAACCGATCACATAAATACCTTCATCCAGCAATTTATCCGCCATATCCTGTGCGAGTTGCGCATCCCCGAGCATAACCGGTATGATCGGATGTTCCCCAGGAAGAATATCAAATCCGGCCTTTGTCATGCCTTCGCGGAAGCGATTGGCATTGGCGGTCAGCTTATCCCGTAAACCGTCACCGTCTTTCACAAGCTCAATGGCTTTCAGGCTCGCGCCAACCAGAGACGGTGCCAGACTATTTGAAAATAGATAAGGCCGCGAGCGCTGTCTTAACATATCGATCACGGACTGTTTGGCGCAGGTAAACCCGCCCATGGCCCCGCCAAGCGCCTTACCCAGCGTTCCTGTCAAAATATCAATCCGGCCTTCAACCTTGCGGTAAGCCGCAGAACCCCGACCACCGTCTCCGAGAAACCCTGTTGCATGACAGTCATCAACCATAACCAAAGCGCCAAATTCATCAGCGAGATCACATATTTCGTCCAGCTTCGCGATATAACCATCCATAGAAAACACACCGTCCGTGGCGATCATGATATGGCGAGCGCCAACCTCTTGGGCCGCAATCAGCTTTGCCCGCAGGTCGGCCATGTCGGAATTCGCGAAACGAAAGCGTTTAGCCTTACAAAGCCGTATGCCGTCAATGATAGAGGCATGATTAAGCGAATCTGAAATAATGGCGTCTTCTGGCCCCAATAAGGGTTCAAACACGCCGCCATTGGCATCAAAACACGCCGCATATAAAATCGCGTCCTCATAGCCCAACCACTTGGCCAGAGCTTGCTCAAGCTCACGGTGTTGAGTTTGGGTCCCACAAATAAATCGAACAGACGCCATGCCAAAGCCGAATGTATCGCCAGTAGCGCTATTGGCGTTAGATAGTTCTTCGCGGTCAGCCAGGCCCAGATAATTGTTGGCGCAGAAATTGATCACCTCACGCGTGGAACCGTCTTCTTGAACAATAATATCTGCGGCCTGTTTGCTCTTGATCAGGCGTTCACGTTTGTAGAGGCCTTGCGCCTCGATATCTTTAAGCTCTTGGGCGATATGGCTATAAAATGAATCAGTCATGGCTATTCCGTTATTTTTCCGGACAGATA
>JAHDDX010000058.1 GCA_020629135.1 Hellea sp. | reverse complement strand
GAAATTGATCTCATCGCGCGCTATGTGGCGCGTTACTTGGCCCATATGAAAGCATGATATGAGTACTGAAAAGCTCAATGAAGCAACTTTTGAAGATGTTTACAACCTCGCCACACCGGAAGAGATTATCGAAGATGCTCGGAATGGACGTATGTACATTCTGGTTGATGCCGAGAATCGGGAAAATGAGGGTGATCTTATTATTCCGGCACAATTTGCGACGCCGGATGCCGTCAATTTCATGGCGAAATATGGTCGTGGCCTGATTTGTCTGGCCCTTGAAAACGCCCGGGCGGAAAGCCTTGGCCTTAAAAACATGTCCGCGGAAAATCGTTCTCGGTTCGAGACCGCTTTCACTCAATCGATTGAGGCCAGGGAAGGCATAACAACAGGTATCAGTGCCGGGGACCGCTCTCAAACTATCCAAGTCGCCATTGATCCGGCGTCATCTGCTCAAGACATCGTATCGCCCGGTCACATGTTCCCAATTATTGCCAGAGACGGCGGTGTATTGGTTCGGACAGGACACACTGAAGCATCTGTCGATATTTCCCGTATGGCCGGACTTAATCCTGCTGCCGTGATTTGCGAAATCATGAATGATGACGGGACTATGGCGCGCTTGCCGGATTTGGTAAAATTCGCCCAATTCCATGGTCTGAAAATCGGGACGATCGAAGATTTGGTCGCTTACCGGATGCGTAAAGATCATTTCGTCAAACATGTGGCATCCTCTCAATTTACGTCTCAGGACGGAGATGAGTTTCGTATCCACGTCTATCGTAACTTCCTAGACGGCTTGGAGCATGTCGCGTTGTCCAAAGGTGAGTCGGTTGAAGGCGGTGAAAGCCTTGTACGTGTCCATAAAATCGATTTTGCAGGCGATATTTTGCATGAGAACAGTCCGCGTTCTGGCCTGATCCGAGACGCTATGCGCCAACTCGCTGATCATGACGGTCATGCGGTACTCGTCCTTATCCGTGAAGGGTCAATTGATACTTTGCTGGAAAGGCTTGGGGCTCATAAGCGAGAAATCGATCGCAAAGAGCAAAATATCCGGGAATACGGGGTGGGAGCGCAGATATTGGTCGATCAAGGTGTCGATAAAATGCGTTTAATTACCAATACCATGCCAAAACTAATTGGCCTTGAAGCCTATAATCTTGAAGTTGTTGGTATTACGCCGCCAACCCAAGTGAAAGCCTGAAAATGAGCCTCAAAATATTAGTCATTGAAGCCCGGTTCTACGACGGAATCTCAGACGCGTTGCTCGAAGGTGCATTGGATGTCTTACAGGAGACGCGTGCAGAGATTACAAAGGTGACTGTGCCTGGCGCTTTAGAAGTCCCGCACGTAATATCATATGCCGAGGCTGCCAAAGCAGGGTTTGATGGATATGTGGCTTTGGGCTGTGTCATTCGTGGTGAGACAACCCATTATGACTATGTTTGTCAGGAATCTGCCAGAGGCTTGATGGATCTGGCAATGGATGGCCAATTGGCTATTGGAAATGGGATCATCACGGTTGAAAACGAAGATCAGGCCTGGGCCAGGGCCAAAAAAGACAAAAAAGACAAGGGCGGATTTGCTGCCAATGCTGTTTTGAAAATGATTAAAATTCGCGACGAATTAAAGTTAGCTTCTGATGGCAAATGATCATCCAAAACTAAGACGAGCTGCCAGATTGGGCGCAGTTCAAGCGCTGTATCAAATGGATATTAGCGGGGAGGGCGTGAACTCCGTTGTTGAGCAGTTCGTCGCGCACCGTTTTGGGCCAACTGATAACGATGAGACCTCTCAGGCGGATGAGGTTTTTTTTGAAGATCTGGTAAAAGGGGTTGTGCGTGAACAAGCCCGAATAGATTCAGAAATTGCCGCCCATTTAAACGAAAAGTGGTCATTAAACCGTATCGATAAAACCCTCCGGGCTTTGATGCGATCTGCTGGATATGAAATTATCTTTCGACCCGATATCCCGGCCTTGGTTATTATTGATGAATATGTAGCGTTAGCAGGAGAGTTTTTCGACGGAAAGGAGCCTGGTTTCGTCAATGGCGCCCTTGACAAGTTGGCGAAAAAAATACGTTCGGCGGAGTTTGGGTTAACAGGCACGCCGGCAGGCCATGGATGAGTTTGAGCTAATACGCTCATATATGGCACCTCTGGCGGGCGGCGAGGGGCTGGGCCTTCAGGATGATGCGGCCGTTCTAAGCCCAGAACCCGGTTATGACCTGGTTTTCACAAAAGATACCTTGGTAGAAGGCGTTCATTTTCCAGAGGGTTATTTCGATCAAGACGTCGCGCAGCGATTATTGCGGGTCAATCTGTCTGACCTGGCCGCCAAAGGTGCAAAGCCTATCGGGTATTTACTGTCACTTGCTTTACCTAAAGCCATTCAGCCTTATCAAATTTCTGATTTCGCGAATGGGCTCAAACACGTTCAATCGCTTTATGACTTCAAGTTATTCGGCGGGGATACCGTATCGACAAATGGGCCGACTATCGTCACAGCGACTTTGATTGGAAATGTCCCTAGCGGAAAAATGATCAAGCGCAATGGTGCGCGCATTGGTGATGAAATCTGGGTAACCGGTGCAATTGGCGACGGATTGTTGGGATTGCTGACCGTTATGGAAGACGCAGAAACCGATTCGCTCTCACCAGAGTTTCGTTCATTCTGCGAGCTCGCCTATTGGCGCCCACAACCGCCGATGCCTTTAAGGCAGATGTTGTTAAACTGGGCCAGCGCGTCTGCAGACGTTTCGGACGGCCTGCTGGCCGATTTGGAAACCATTTGCCGGGTCAGTCATTTAGGAATGGACATCAATTTAGAAGATGTCCCGTTGTCCGCGGTCGGTCGACATTGGGCAGGTCAAAAGCTTAGTACACTGGAAGCCAAACTTCAGATGATCACTGCTGGAGATGATTACCAGGTCATATTTACGACTAGCCCCGATGCAGGAAGTGTCATCACGGCTTTTTCGTCTGACCTGGGATTGCCTGTGACCCGGATAGGGAAATGCGTTGCGGGGTCGGATGTCAGATTAATTGATCAATCTGGACAGGAAATACCGGTTCCAAATAAAGGCTATGTTCATTTCCAAGAAAAAACCCGGTGAAGACAATCGCTTGACCGGGTTTTTGCTGTGAACCTAAAACGGGGATCTAACGTCCTCCGCCCGGTCCACCTCCCCCCCCAGGGACATCTTGCTGACCCCCACCGATCCGGTCGGTTGGCAGTCGGCCTATTGTTCCAAAAATCTGTTCAAGAGCGGAGAGTTCGCGGCCCCGTGTAGGCGTTTTGCGGTCTACATAGTTGACATATTGACCATCCTCGAGGCCATATTCGGCCACTTTGGTAACCTGTCCATCTTCGTTAAAGGTTATCGCCGTAATTGTCCGCTCTTCAATTAATGGACGAAGATAGGCAAAACGTTGACGGACGGCCGTCATATAATACCAGGTATCAGTTTGCAGGTCTTCGTCAAACGTCCCCTGTACCGAAGGGTTGCCCAAACGCGCCAGGACGGTTGCTTTCGTATCCGTGCCGGATTCAACTTCCTGAGGTTTGTCCTCAGTCGGAATATAGCCATGCGTCCGAAGAATGGGATTACAGGCCGTTGTCAGAAGCGCAGCGCCTAAAATAATGGCGATTTTAAATGAATGTCTCAAAGTGTTCACTTTTATTTGAATCTTGATCGACAATCACGTACCCAATGCCGCGCTGAGATACAAGCCTTCTTGTGCAAAATTAATGGAGCATTTGCATGAACCTGATCGATCGACTGCTGGGTCGCGATATAAATGCGGTACAAGACGCCGAGAGACTATATATGGCAATTCTATCCCAATCACGACTACCCGAGTTTTACGGGGCAAAAAAATCCCCTGACAGTTATGATGGCCGTGTCGAGATACTTTCATTGCACATGGCCATGGTTCTTAGGGCTTTGCGAACCCATGGCGAACAGGGCGAGCGCCTCGCTCAGGCATTGTTTGACGCTATGGTCGATGATTTTGATATTGCTTTGCGTGAAGAAGGACTGACCGACAAAGGGGTTGCGCGTCGGATCAAGCCTATAGTTGAGCTGGTTTACGCCCGTATCAAGCATTATGATGAGGTTGTCGACGGAGATGATGATTTGGACTTGATTAAATCAGCGGCTCTTGAGCAAGCTTCGACCAACTTCGCCACAAAATTGCACAACTATATCAAAGAGATGCAGGAAAATTTTAAAGAAAAGAGCCTGCAAGATTTAGCATTCGCGAAAATTGCATTTCCAAAATTTTCGTGACGCTCCAGTTTTTACGTGCATGCGTGAAACAAATCGCTATGGTCGCGCATTCGAGTGGATAAGAGGATTATGACTGACCAGCTTGTCATATCAATTGACGCCATGGGCGGCGATAATGCTCCGGACATAGTTGTCGAGGGCGTCGAAGTGTATTTGAAGGCCCATCCCGAAGCGTCAGCAATTCGTTATCTTTTGCATGGCGATGAGGCCAAATTGGCGCCTTTACTGGATAAATATAGCCGTGTGAAAGCACAGGCTGAAGTTCGTCATACCGACACAGCAATTGATATGAATGCCAAACCGTCTCAAGCCGTCCGGCGCGGTAAAGGTTCAAGCATGTGGAATACGGTTGCGGCCGTTAAGTCGGGCGAAGCAATCGTAGGTATTTCAGCCGGAAATACCGGGGCTCTGATGGCAATGTCGAAATTGCAGCTTCGGACCAAAGACGGTGTACAACGTCCGGCCATTGCTGCGATCTGGCCTCAACCCAAAAGCATGTGCGTTGTTTTGGATGTGGGTGCGAATGTGGAATGTGATGCATCGCAGCTGGTAGAATTTGCCGTTTTGGGCGAAGCTTATTTCAGGGCGTTATACAACAAAGAGCACCCGAGCATCGGTTTGTTAAATGTGGGCACCGAAGAGCTAAAGGGGAATTCTGTTATCAAAGCCGCCCATGAACGACTAACAGAAAGTGAGTTGGGTCTAAACTATATTGGTTATGTAGAAGGAAACGACATTTCCTTTGGCGATGTCGATGTTGTTGTGACCGATGGGTTTACCGGCAATATTGCGCTAAAAACAGCCGAAGGCACGGCGAAGTTAATTGGTCATTTCTTTCAGGAGAGCCTGAATTCAACCCTTTGGTCAAAATTCGCCAGCTTCCTCAACTATCTTGGTTTTATGCGTCTCAAAAAGCGAATGGATCCGCGACGGGCAAATGGCGGTGTGTTTCTGGGCTTGAATGGATTGATGATCAAAAGCCACGGCGGTACAGATGGCCTCGGCTTTGCCAATGCTTTGTCAATTGCAATTGATCTCGCTAAAAGCCATTTTCTGGAAGAGATTGAAGAAGAACTGACGGCGTTGCATGTCGAAGATGATAATATTGGATTTATCCCATGAGTGAGATCAAAGCCGTCGTTAAGGGCGTCGGACATTGTCTGCCTAAACGAGTCGTAACGAATGCTGAGCTGGCCAAGACTGTCGATACTTCCGATGAATGGATTGTTGAGCGGACCGGCATACGTCAGCGTCATATTGCAGGCGATAATGAGTTTACCTCAGATCTGGGTACAGAGGCTGCGCGCGAAGCCTTGAAAAATGCCGGTATATCTACGGATGATGTAGATTTGATCGTCGTTGCGACGACGACCCCTGATTTCACCTTTCCATCTACTGCGACAATGATTCAGGAAAATCTCGGAATTCGTCACGGTGCGGCCTTTGATATTCAAGCCGTGTGCAGTGGATTTATCTATGCCATGAAAGTGGTCAATTCCATGATCAAAACCGGGGCGGCAAAAACGGCTATTGTTATTGGTGCCGAAACATTTTCACGAATTTTGGATTGGGAAGACCGGACGACCTGTGTCTTGTTTGGCGATGGCGCCGGGGCATTTGTGGTACAGGCGGAAGAGGGCGGCAATAACGGAGTTTTGGCCACCTTTATTCGTTCTGATGGGCGCTATAAGGATTTGCTACATGTTGATGGTGGGCCGTCTAGAACTCAGACCGTCGGTCATGTCCATATGATCGGCAATCAAGTGTTTCGCCATGCGGTCAAAGATATAGCCCAGGCCATGGAAAGCTGTGCTGAACGGGCCGGATTGAGGATTGCGGATTTGGACTGGTTTGTTCCGCATCAAGCCAATCAACGAATTTTGGACGGGGTTGCAAAGCGACTCGGCATAAATGCAGATCAGGTCATTTCAACGGTTGCTAAACATGCGAATACTTCAGCTGCGTCTGTACCTTTAGCCATGTATGCGGCAATCCAGGACGGCCGAATAAAGCGGGATGATCTTGTCATGCTGGAGGCATTTGGCGGCGGATTTACCTGGGGCGCGACGCTTTTGCGCTATTAATTGCGGTTGAACCCCTGTTTTTAATAGGTTTTTCTTGCCTTTATTCGTGTTTTTCGGTTTAAAAGAACCGCACGAGGGACGTAAAATGAGCACAGGAACAGTAACGCGCGCAGATCTTGCCGAAGCCCTTTATCGGGAAATCGGATTGTCGCGAACCGAAAGTGCCCAACTTGTCGAGTCAGTCATTGATCATATTATCGATGCATTACTCAGGGGCGAGACTGTCAAATTGGCGGGATTTGGGACATTTTCACTGAGAGACAAAAAAGAACGCATGGGGCGAAATCCGAAAACCGGTAAAGCCGTACCGATTGAGGCACGTCGGGTTTTAACCTTTAAACCATCACAAGTGATGCGTGAACGGGTGGATTCGGCATTATCGCCAAAGTAATTTTGAGGGCCATTGGGAAGTATCTGATCAGAGAGCAGAATGGCATCTAAGACAACACGCGCATTTCGAACTATCAGCGAGGCCGGCGAAGAATTGGGCCTGCAACCCCATGTTTTGCGATTTTGGGAGTCCAAATTTCCGCAGATTAATCCAATAAAACGTGGCGGAGGACGAAGATTTTATCGTCCTGAAGACATTGAATTTTTGCGCGGTATCAAGATATTGCTGCATGACGAAAAGCACCCGATTAAAGACGTTCAAAAACTCATTCGTGTTAAGGGGCCTGGGAGTATAGTTGAATTAGGGCGGTCGAAAGAAAAAGCGGCGAAACCCAAAGACGTCAAAGATACGGTGCTGATACCTGATCGTATACAAAACATTCCTGAGTCTGACGTTACCTATCAATCACCGTCTTCAGCCCCACAATTTGAACCTGATCCGATTGAAGCGGCGATCATTCCTGAAATCGAACCTGAAGTCGAAGACGATTTGATCGACGTGTCTAAATTGGAAAACGCCTTAGAGCGTCTTTTGAGATTAAGGGACCGCTGGGAAAAGTTTTCTTAAAATAAGCGATTTGGTTTATTTTCAATTGCTCCGTTTACAGATCGTGCTAATAGACGCGCTCATTGGAAATCGTCGGAGTGTGGCGCAGTCCGGTAGCGCACTCGTCTGGGGGACGAGAGGTCGTAGGTTCAAATCCTATCACTCCGACCATTTTCATTTTGTCACACTGAAATCTGCTGGAAATACGCTATAGGCCGGGTATGGCTCAAACTGTTTCAGATAAAACGCAAAATCGTATTCAATCCTGGTTATGGTTTGTCATGGCCCTGGTTGTCGCAATGATAGCCTTAGGCGGAGCGACACGCTTGACCAATTCCGGTCTGTCTATAACGGAATGGAAGCCCATCACCGGGGCTTTGCCACCGCTCAGTCACGAGCAATGGTTGGTCGAGTTTGAGAAATACAAGCAAATCCCTGAATTCGCTGCAGAACATCCAGATATGGATGTGTCGAGTTTCAAGTTTATCTATTTTTGGGAATGGTCACACAGACAGCTCGGTCGATTGATCGGGTTGGCCTATGGATTGCCCTTTTTGTGGTTTCTGTTTCGGCGGAAATTGGCAAATGGTCAAAGCTGGCGATTTTTTGCGATCCTGATATTGATCGGATTACAAGGCGCGATAGGCTGGTGGATGGTCGCCAGTGGATTGGTCAATGACCGGGTTGATGTAAGCCAATACCGTTTGGCAACCCATTTGGGACTTGCATTTATTATATTGGCGATGCTCTATTGGACTTGGCGTCATCAAAAAGAAAACTGGGATATGCGTCGGCAAATGCCGGCAGGACGTCGCCACACATTGTTATTGACCATATGTGTTTTTGTTCAGATCATTTTTGGCGCTTTTGTCGCCGGAACCCATGCGGGAAAAACCTATAATAGTTGGCCGCTTATGGACGGAAAAGTCCTACCCGAGGGCTATGCCATGCTGTCACCATATTGGAAGAACTTCACCGAAAATATTGCAGCCATTCAGTTTAATCATCGGACATTGGCCTATATCATTGCGATACTCGTGCTGACCCTGGTCTGGCGGGCGCGTCATTTGACACATATCCGAAAGGCCGCCCAATGGGCCGGTGTTTTGGTCCTGGTTCAAATCGGTCTCGGTATCTGGACGCTTTTGGCGGTTGCGCCGCTCGGCCTTTCACTCGCCCACCAATTCCTGGCCATTTTCGTCTTTTTGGCGGCGCTGGGGTGTTACCGCGCGTCTCGCTTTACTTATTAAGCGTTGCTTCGACCTGACGTTCGAACATTGGCGCTGCGATCAAAATAAGGCGCGGTTCAGCGTTGTCTGATGCCACGATTATTCCGTTGCCAAATGTACTGCCAAATGATTGGGCCGTAGCGGCGAGGGTAGATAGAGATGAACTCCCTATTATGCTAAGTCCATCCGTGATCTGGATTTTGAAGGTTTCGTCTTGAGCAACTAACACGGCTTGATCGGTGTCGAGCGCCAACCCTGTGATTATCCCGTTGATCGAAGTTGGAGACGATATTATCGGCCAATCAAATTTTTGACTGTCGCTGTTTGATTGGAGGGATTGCATGCCCGAAGTGCTGCCGACATAGACGGAATGATCGCTTGCGGCACCGCAGGTCTGAGCTTTGGTTCGATTTCGTATCGGAGCGGAAACATCAATCGAAAGGCTTGTATTGTCCGTTATCTCAATTGCGTAAGTTGCTAATTCGCCGCTTCTTAATCTGAGCCAAGCTCTTTGGCCCTGGAGTGGAGAATGACCAGCGCAAAACCCAGCTATATCGATATCCGCTGGCGCAGAAACAATCATGGGGTCAAACACAGATCCATCATCACTGGCTTCGACATAGGCCTTTATCTGTCCGGATTGAGTTAAGCCCAAAATGATGCCCGCGGCTTTGTCGCGGGTAATGCCGTAAATATCTGCTAACGAATCCTCGGTGATTTTTCGCGGGGCGACACCTTCGCCATTGGTCGCATAGGCTTGGCCATCTTCCGTCAGATAAACTATATGCCCCAACCATTGCGCCGTGCTATTGGCGACGAATGTTATTTTTTCGGCTTTATCGGTAATATAGATTTGACTGGTCGCCGGAATAGATACGGTTTTTAGACTGGTCAGGTCTTGCTTAACACCATTGGTGTCTGAAGGTTTAGAGCAACCGAAAGACAGTGAGGCGGTCAATAGGCTGACAAGAACGGTTATTGCGCATTTTTTCATACCAAACCCAATATGGAAATTTGCTCAACAATCAAGTGCCAAATCAATGCCTCTTGGATGTGGTAAAATAATACCGTATTTTTAAGCCATTGTTTTTACCTGATATTTCGGCAAAGGTTGGGTATTTATTCGGTTGACGAATGCTTGGGGCAGGGATAAAAGCCGCGCTTCAAAGATCCACTGATTCAACTTTGGATCATTATAGAGGCTAAAATGAAAGCAACGAAATTTTTGAAGACTGCCGAAGTCGAGAAAAAATGGATACTGATTGATGCTGAAGATGCCGTTGTTGGTCGTCTTGCAACCTTCGTAGCCATGCGTCTTCGCGGTAAGCACCGTCCGGATTACACACCACATATTGATTGTGGTGATAATGTCATCATTATCAATGCTGACAAAGTGAAGTTCACAGGTAAAAAACGTGATGACAAAGTCTATTACCGTCACACGGGTCACCCAGGTGGATTGAAAGAAACCACGGCGGGTAAAATCCTGGACGGACGTTTCCCGGATCGCGTTATGCGCAAAGCCATTCAGCGTATGCTCCCAAAAGAGAGCCCGTTAGCGCGCCAACAATTGTCAAACCTGCGGGTTTATGCCGGTTCTGAGCATCCACATGAAGCACAATCCCCAGAAGTCATCGATTTTAAAGCGATGAGCTCTAAGAATGTGAAGGTGAAATAATCATGGCCGATACACATACACTCGAAGACCTTAAATCCGTAATGGATGGCGGGACTGCGGACGCCGCGCCAGTTGATGTAGCGGCTTTACCAGAGCCGAAAATCGACGAATTGGGCCGTTCTTACGCAACAGGTAAGCGTAAAAACTCTGTAGCACGTGTCTGGGTTAAGCCCGGTAATGGCAAAATCACGGTAAATGGCCGTGACCAAGAGGTATATTTTGCGCGACCTGTTCTGCGCCTGATTATCCGTCAGCCATTTGAAGTGACAGAGCGTCTCGATCAGTTTGACATTGTCGCGACTGTAAAAGGCGGTGGCCTGTCCGGTCAGGCGGGTGCAGTGCGTCACGGTATTTCAAAAGCCATGACTTATTACGAACCGGCCCTACGTCCTGCGTTGAAAGCCGCCGGGTTCCTGACCCGCGACTCACGTGTTGTTGAGCGTAAGAAATACGGCAAGGCGAAAGCCCGTAAGAGCTTCCAGTTCTCGAAGCGTTAAACCAATACAAATCAAATTGGTTTACTTTTTTAAGCGCTTCGAGATTTCGAGGCGCTTTTTTAATGGAAAATCACCATGAAACAGGCTGCAATTTTAGGTGTGACAGGGTACACAGGGGCTGAAGCCGTTCGGCTTTTGCATCGTCATCCAAATATCGAGATTTCGGCAATCACAGGGCATAGCCGAGCCGGGCAGCCTATCTCTGATCTATATCCGAATTTTGCGGAATTAAACCTGCCGGGCGTCATAAAGATTGATGACGTGGATTGGCGGGATATTGACGTAGTATTCGCCTGCTTGCCACATGGTGCCAGTCAGGAAACCATTGGGAAAGTCATAGACCAGGTAGAGACCGTCGTCGATTTGTCGGCAGATTTTCGTCTCAAAGACCCAATATTATATGAGAAAACCTACGGGCGTTCTCATGATTTTGCGGATTTGTTGGAAAATGCTGTTTATGGCCTGACCGAATTTGCGCGGCCTGAATTACCTGGGGCGAAATTGATTGCCTGTCCAGGCTGTTATCCGACCTGTACTTTGTTATCATTGGCGCCCGCATTTGACGCGGAGATGGTTGAGGTGGAATCCGTGATCATAGATGCAAAATCTGGGGTCACGGGCGCAGGACGCAAAGCGTCAGATTCTCTGATTTATTCGCAAATCACAGATGGAGCCCACGCCTATGGGGTCGGTGTACATCGGCATGCGCCTGAAATAGATCAATTTTTAACTTACATCTCCGGTCATGAGACGCTGGTTTCCTTTACACCGCATTTGATCCCAATGAACCGGGGGATGATTACGACCAGCTATCTTAAATTAAAAGATGGTTATGATATTGATGCGCTGCGACAGGTCTATAAAGATCGCTATGAAGACGAACCATTTGTTTCGGTTTTACCTGCTGGCGAAGTACCGCATAGCCGTCACGTTAAGGGCAGTAATATGTGCCGCATTGGTTTGTTCGAAGATCGTAAAAGCGGCCATATTATCATCGTCAGCGTTATCGATAATCTTACCAAAGGATCGTCAGGGCAGGCTGTTCAAAATTACAATGTGTCTCAGGGGTGGTCCGAAACTTTGGGATTGACTGATATTGCGCTTTTCCCATGATGTTTTTGCGTGACGGATGTCAAAAATTTGCCCATATTCCAACTGAGCAGGGGTTATAGGAGTCGCCAAATGCGTTTAGCTTTATTGATGATATCTGTTGTCTTGCTTCCGGCCTGTGCAACACCAAAATTACCCAAAGTGGACTTTCTGAAACTGCCGGAATTCCGCGATGACTATGATAATATCAAAGACTACCCAAAAGTTACAGAAGCGCCGGCTGAACCAACCGATCTTCGTAAGGATAAAGCCTGGGATAATGCGGCCCGTGATATTATCAAGCAAAGAGATGGATTTTCAACACCGGTTGATTCCGAAGCGAGCGAAAGTGACAAACAGATAGAGCAACGGATCAACGCTTTGATTGAAGAAGCTAAAGCCTATAAAATCGACGATCCGAAATAAAAAGAGAAAAACAATGATCGAGAATGAGGAATTTTACCGCATTAAGCGGTTGCCGCCCTATGTGTTTGCTGAAGTCAATAAGCTTAAGGCGGAATTGCGACAGGGCGGCATGGATATTATTGATTTCGGATTTGGAAATCCGGATCTGGCCACTCCGCAACATGTGATCGATAAGCTTGTCGAGACCGTTCAAAAACCTAAAACAACCGGCTACTCGGCGTCGCGTGGGATTAAGGGTCTGCGTCAAGCTTGTGCTCGATATTATGATCGACGTTTTGACGTTGATCTGGACCCTGAGACGGAAATTATCGCCACGATTGGATCCAAAGAAGGGTTTGCCAATCTCGCACAAGCCATTACGGCGCCAGGCGATGTGATTTATGCCCCAGACCCATCTTATCCTTTGCATGCCTATGGGTTCATAATTGCTGGGGCTAAAATTCAACCCATTCCAGCGATAACATCAGAAGAGTATTTAGCGGGTGTCAAATCTGCTTTGGCTGCAGCCGACAAACCGCCCATGGCGATTGTTGTCTGTTTTCCGTCAAACCCCACCGGGCATATAGCTGATTTATCGTTTTACGAGGAAATAGTCGCCATCGCGCGCCAGCATAACATTATTGTTCTTTCTGACCTGGCTTATTCTGAGATTTATTTCTCAGATAAACCACCGTCCATTTTTCAGGTGGAAGGCGCGAAGGACGTTGCGGTCGAGACTATCTCATTGTCGAAGACCTATTCTATGGCCGGATGGCGTATGGGCTTTGCCGTTGGATCTCAACGCTTGATTGCAGCGTTGACGCGAGTGAAATCCTATCTGGATTACGGCGCGTTCACTCCGATTCAGGTTGCAGCCTGCGCGGCTTTAGACGGACCACAGGACTGCGTCTCAGATGCTCGGGGTATCTATAAAACCCGTCGTGACGTATTGGTTGAGTCTTTTGGGCGAGCTGGATGGGATATTCCGGCCCCGGAAGCTTCTATGTTTGCCTGGGTCCCATTGCCGCCTGGATATGAAGAAATGGGCTCTCTGGCGTTTTCAAAATTGCTCATGGAACGTGCTGGTGTTGCTGTATCGCCTGGCGTTGGATTTGGGGAAAACGGAGAAGGCTTTGTTCGGATTGCTTTAGTCGAAAATGAACAACGCATCCGACAAGCGGCTCGCAATGTCCGGCAATTTTTGAGTGAAGAATCGCGCGGTTAGACCGAAAAATCGTAGGATATTTTAAGACTTGCGTGTAAGAGAGCGCAAAATATTGAATCACTTTGGGATAAAGACATGCCATCCAAACTAGGTTTTAACGCCTCGCTGGCTTTGCAGGCAGCGTTAGTCACAGAACGCGCTGCTATTTCGGCGTCTAAATTGGTCGGACGCGGCGACGAGAAAATGGCGGATCAGGCCGCTGTCGACGCCATGCGGACCGCACTTAACGAATTAGCGATTAAAGGCCGTATTGTTATTGGCGAGGGTGAGCGCGACGAAGCCCCTATGCTTTATATCGGCGAGGATGTAGGGACGGGAAAAGGGCCAGAAATTGATATTGCTCTCGATCCATTGGAGGGCACAACCCTGACGGCCAAGGCTATGCCGAATGCTCTAGCCGTTATGGCATTTGCGCCTCGCGGCGGGCTGCTTTACGCGCCAGATGTTTATATGGATAAAATCGCTGTTGGGCCAGGTTATGCGCCTGGAATCATTGATTTGGATAAGTCGGCGGCTGACAATGCTAAGGCCATTGCCAAAGCCAAGGGTGTCTCGCCCGAAGAGATTACGGTGTGTGTCCTTGACCGGGCTCGTCACGCGGACATTATTGCCGAGTTGCGCAATTTGAAAGCCCGGGTGCTATTGATTACGGACGGCGACGTTCAAGGCGTTATAAACGCGACTGATCCGGATACTGGCGTGGATATGTATATCGGGCAGGGCGGCGCACCGGAAGGTGTTCTGGCGGCTGCGGCACTTCGCTGTGTCGGCGGACAAATGCAAGGTCGTCTTCATTTTAGAAATGATGATGAGGTCAAACGTGCCCGTCGTGTCGGTATTGATGATCTTGATGCCAAATATGATTTAGATGGGCTGGCCTCTGGTCCGACCATTTTTTCAGCAACCGGTGTGACATCAGGATCACTTCTGGACGGCGTGAAAATATCTGGCGGTAAGGTTTCCACACAAACCTTGATCATGAATTCCGTAGACGGATCTGTGCAGCGCTTACGGTCTGTTCGGCCTGCATAAAGGCGTGACAGAGCCGGTTTTAGGAACGAATAAATCCGCTCGCGGTCAAGCCTGGGTTTACCGAGCCTCTGATCAAAAACAAGTCGACGACTTCAAGCAACAAACCGGGCTTGACGAAATCAGGGCGCGGCTTTTGGTTGGACGCGATATTGAATTTGATCAGGTCGACCAATTTCTTGAACCGACTCTACGCGGATCCATGCCGGACCCATCCTCGATCAAGGACATGGATCTCGCCGCTTCATTGATCGTTGACGCTATAAGTGACGGAAAAAAGATCACGGTGTTCGCTGACTATGATGTTGACGGTGCAACTAGTGCAGCGCAACTCATCCGCTGGGGCCGCCATTTTGGCCATGAATTCGACATTTATGTTCCAGACCGGATCGAAGAAGGATACGGGCCGAATATAGAGGCTTTTCGGGCCTTGAAAAATGATGGCGTTGATCTCGTTATAACTGTCGATTGTGGCGCAGCCGCTCATGATCCGCTTAAAGAGGCCGTATCCTTGGATTTGCCGATCATTGTGATCGATCATCATATGATGCATGGCGACCATCCGCCCGCTGCGGCCCTCGTAAACCCCAATCGCGAGGATGATACGTCTGGACTTGGACATCTGGCCGCTGCGGGTGTGACGTTTATGCTATTAGCCGCGCTGAACCGGGAAAGCCGTCGTCGGGATTTGGGTGAGGGGCCAAACCTGTTAGATTTATTGGGTTTGACCGCACTTGGTACGATTTGTGATGTCGTGCCGCTCAAAAATGTAAACAGAGCTTTTGCGAGGCAGGGGTTAAAGGCGCTTGGAAAAGGAAATATCATTGGAATTAATGCTCTCGCGGATGTGGCCGGCGTTGCAGCGCCATTTAACAATTACCATGCCGGGTTTGTGTTAGGCCCGCGAATCAATGCGGGAGGACGAATAGGTCAGGCACGTATGGGCGCCGAGCTCTTATCGACGGAAAACGGCCAGACCGCTTATGGGCACGCCGCTGAACTTGACCGCGTCAATGTGGAACGAAAGCGTATTCAAGATGACATTTTGCGCGAATGCCAAGAACAGGTTTTGCGCCAATCGGATCAATCAGGGCCGATAATCCTGGCTATGGATGGTTGGCATCCTGGTGTAATCGGGGTTGTGGCTGGTCGGATTAAAGATCAGTTTTACCGACCGACGATCATTATCGGAATTGACGGTGAGACGGGTAAAGGATCGGGACGTTCAGTTCGGGGAATAGATTTGGGCGGCGCGATATTGGCGGCCAAAGACAGCGGATTATTAAGAGCTGGTGGCGGTCATGCGATGGCAGGCGGCCTAACGATCGATGTAGATAAAATAGAGGAATTTCAATCCTTTATGCAAGGCCTCTTAAAGGATGAAGTTGCGCAGGCATTGTCTGAAAGAGCTCTAAAAGTGGATGCTTTGATTGCGCCGATGGCGGTTAATATGAGCCTCTTGAATGTTATTGACCAAGTGGGCCCATATGGGGCTGAGCATCCGCAACCGGTTTTTGTTATCCCGGATTTACGCCTGGACTATGCGAAAACGTTACGGGGCGGGCATATGCGTGTGAGCCTGATCAATAATGCTGGGCAAAAGGTTGAAGGCATATGCTTTGGTGCTGAAGAGAGCGGCCTGGCTGATGCCATATTGTCGGCGGACAAAGTTCCGCATCATTTTGCGGTGCGGGTCGTCCGAAATGCCTGGCAGGGACGAGAGCGGGCAGACATTCACATCTTAGACCTTGCACCTGCGTAAAAAATAAAAATTATCGAAAAAACGTCTTGAAAGCGGGTGAACTCGGATATATATGGCCCTTCGTCGCGTATGCGGTCCCTTCGTCTATCGGTTAGGACGCCAGGTTTTCAACCTGGAAAGAGGGGTTCGATTCCCCTAGGGACTGCCACGCGGACTTCCTGAAAAATTCGTTGACAATTTGTGCCGCTGGGCTAGGTCAAAGCCCATGAAAAAAGCTGTTTTATCTTTATTTGCGGTAATGACTTTAGCTTCGCCTATTTTGGCACAAGTTGACATGGAACCGGTAGACTTTGGTCCGATGGAAACACTGGCTATTGAAAGTGCATCGGGTACGCACACGATCAATATTGAAGTCGCAGATACCCTGGAAGAGCAGGCACGTGGTCTAATGTATCGCGAAAACCTACCTGCGGATCAGGGCATGTTGTTCGAATTTGAAGAGCCGAAAATTGCCACAATCTGGATGAAAAACACGCCAATTACTTTGGACATCCTTTTTGTTCGATCCAACGGAAAAATCCTTAAGATAGAGCATTTTGCGAAGCCTTATTCGCTTCGAAGCGCGTCGTCAGAAGCGGTTGTGGCAGCCGTTGTTGAACTAAATGGTGGCCGTGCTAGAGAACTCGGAATCATGCCTGGAGATGTGATCCGGCACGAGTTTTTTGGCAACGTACAAAATTAGAAAAAATACAGAAATTCCACTTGCGGAATTCATTTTATCGTATATGACACGCGAACCCGTCGGGGAGTAGCGCAGCCTGGTAGCGCATCTGTTTTGGGAACAGAGGGTCGCTGGTTCGAATCCAGTCTCCCCGACCATCCTTTTTCCCTTATATTATTGGCGTTTACGCGAATTCGGTAAGTATTTGATAACCTCTTATCACCTAGGCTTTACCAAATTGGGAATCGCTGATTCATGAGTGCAAGCGCAACAAAAGCTGAAACGGGGTCACAATCAGCACCGCGCGCCTTTAAACAGGTGGAGATCGGGCGGATTTTGTCTGTGGGCGCGTCAAAGGCGATCGTTTCGATCAATAAATCCGTTATTCGAAACAATTTGCTGCATCTCGCTGAACTGGGAACTATCCTTAAGATATCGACTCGTAAATCACTTGTTATTGCGATCGTCTCTTCTTTGAAAATCGGCGGAATGGATGAAGAAGGCCTGCGGGACGGATGTATTGCTCAGCTCGATATTCTCGGGGAGATTACGACTAATGCCGTCACCAAAGAAACTCAGTTTTTCCGGGGTGTTCGATCTTTCCCAGTGCTCAATGAGGCCGTCTATAATATGGCCCCTCAGGATCTGGAGCTGATATTCAACCGAGAAAACGAACCTTGTATTGAAATTGGGCGTTTGCACCAGGATCGAAATATTACCGCTAAAGTTCGGACTGATGACCTGCTTTCAAAGCACTTTGCGATATTGGGGTCTACAGGGTCCGGTAAGTCTTGTACGGTAGCCTTGGTATTGCAAAGCATACTGAAAACCAATCGAAATGGTCATATTGTTTTATTTGATCCGCATAATGAATATTCAAAAAGCTTTGGTAACTTGGCGGAAGTGATCAGTAGCGAAGTCCTGGATCTTCCTATTTGGATGTTCAATTTCGAAGAGACGGTTGAATTGATTGCCAGTGAAATTGAGGATCAGCGCCGAGAAGAGCAAGAAATTCTTCATGATGTCCTGCTCAAAGCCAAACAAATGTTTGAACGTTCAAAAACGCAAACCGGTGATGTCTCATCTCAAGCTAAGATAGATGATATTGAAAAAGATTTGGCTCGGGTCGCCCCGCACATATCTCTGGATTCGCCTGTTCCTTACCGTATTCGTGACGTCTTAAAGCTGATCGACCATTATATGGGCAAGCTTGAAAATTCGAGTAATTTGGCGCCCTTTATGCGCCTTAATCGGCGCATTCGTACCTTGATTTCGGACCCACGATATCAATTCGTTTTCCGTAATCAGGCTGCACCGGATTCGATCAACAATATCATCGGACGCATCTTCAGAATTCCAGTGGCAGGAAAGCCGATCTCTATCTTGGATATGTCATCGATCCCGTCAGAGAATTTAAATACGGTCGTGGCTGTCGTTAGTCGACTGGCCTTTGATTTAGCCGTCTGGAGTGATCGAAAAATTCCTATTCTCCTGGTGTGTGAAGAAGCGCACCGATATATCCCGTCTGATCCAAATGCCGGGTTTAAATCGACAAGGCGGGCTATATCCCGCATTGCCAAAGAGGGGCGAAAATACGGAGTTTCTCTGGGTATTATTTCGCAAAGGCCTTCCGAACTCGAACCCTCTACGCTGTCGCAATGTTCGACGATTTTTTCCATGCGACTAAGCAATGAGCTCGACCAGAATTTTGTGCGCGCGGCCATTCCTGACGGAGCCGCCGAACTTCTGGCCTTCCTGCCTTCACTCGGCACCGCCGAAACCATGATTTTTGGTGAAAGTGTCAATATGCCGATGCGGGTAATTCTTAGTACGCTATCAGAAAAATACAGACCTCATAGCTCAAGCGCCCAGTTTACTGAGCTTTGGGCGCAAGATCATACGACCCCTGAATATATGACGCAGGTATTTGAAAACTGGCGAAACAAAACGGCCGGTGGGACGGCATCAGCCGTTTTGAAATCCGTTCATGGGCGGGCACCTCAACAGCGTGTTCCGGGGTCCGCTGGTCTCGAACAGGCTCTTGCCTCCCGTAAACAAATGAAACAGGATGCGGTTACCGCCGCGGCAAGCCAACCGCCGCAAACGTCGACCCGCCAAAGCCTGGCCGATGTAAAGCGGGTTTTAAACAGCGCCTTCCACAAAGACCTATAATTGTTCAACACAATCCCTATTTACACGCCTATTAGTCGGCGTTATGTGGGACTGAATTTTAGGAGAGTCTATGTTTGCGCGAATTTACCAACCGGCACCGAATGCGATGCAGTCGGGACGTGGCAATAGCCGCCATTGGGTTTTGGAGTTTGCACGAACAAAGTCAGGCAGCGTAGATCCGCTGACAGGTACTTACCGGTCAGAAGACATGCGAGCTCAACTCGACCTGAAATTTGAAACCCTGGAAGCGGCCGTGGCCTATGCCAAAGCCAACAATATTCCACACAGGGTACAAAAGCCCAAGACGGTCAGGCGGATTTCCCGGTCCTATACCGAGAATTTTGACTATGACCGTAAGCTACCCTGGACGCATTAGGCGGTTATATTGGGGATCCGTAGCTCAACTGGATAGAGCAGCCGCCTTCTAAGCGGCAGG
>JAHDDX010000004.1 GCA_020629135.1 Hellea sp. | reverse complement strand
TGACGGGACGCAAAATCATTGTCGATACTTATGGCGGCATGGCCCCGCATGGCGGGGGCGCGTTCTCTGGTAAAGATCCGACGAAAGTTGATCGTTCAGCAGCCTATGCGACGCGATATCTGGCGAAAAACATCGTCGCCGCTGGTTTCGCGCCATGGGTCGACATTCAGGTGTCTTATGCGATCGGTGTTGCGCAGCCGACCTCGATTTACGTCAACGTACCGGATGACAATGCGATATCAGGCGAAGCCATTGAAGACGCGATCCGTAAGTCTATGGATTTGACGCCTTATGGCATTCGCAAACATTTGGGTCTAAACGCGCCCGTTTATGCGCGGACAGCCGCCTATGGTCACTTTGGCCGCAAGCCGGACAATGAAGGCGGGTTCACCTGGGAACGCACAGATCTTGTTGATGAGCTTAAAGCGGCACTTGGTTAAATCCATCCAAACCATTTTTTAAGCGAGAAATGATATCCTCACGCATCGCGTGGGGATTTTATGCTTTTTATAGCGGTCATTCTTAGCCTGATTTTATTCACCGTCGGATTATTTACGGTGGGCAAACGATGGGTGTTGCTCGTAGCATGGCCCATATTTTTATCAGTGTTCCTTGGTTTCGATCTGTTGTTTGAATACCTCTATCCAGACGTCGAAATAAGCGATGCGATTACGAGTGAATTCGGCTCTGATTTTCCAGAGTTTTTTACTTATCAATATATATCATGGGAAAAACTAAAGTGGGTTACTAAAAATGATGTTCCTATGTTCTTTTTATTGTTTGCACCGATTGTGGGATTTTGCACGGGAAGAATGACCGGTAGCCTTCTAAACTTCACCTATTGGGCAGGCGAAAACAATATATCGATCAAAGGCCTCGCGCGTGAGATAAGGCAAGGTCTTTTTCCAGCATCACAGGCCTATGACCTGAATGAAGCCCAAGCTGTAGTCAGTTTGGCAAAACGGATTCTAACCCCTCAGCCATCGCTCGAGAATTTTACCAAAACACATTTGAAAAGCCGGTATTCCGATGCGGATATTTCAGCCTTTTTGGAACATGTAGATCCATTGATTTCGGCCCGGGAAATTCGGGCTCAATTTGATCATGAAACGGTCTGCTGCATTTATGACGATGTGGTCAAAGTGGCCGTGTCGCTAAATTGCCTTGATGACAATACGATGCAGAGAGTCCTTGTTTCGGCCTCGCTGGCGGGGCTCGTGGCTGCCGATTTTCTACGGATTACGGACCGCTATGATATTGGGGATATATGGGATGGACTGACCCCCGAAGAGGCCGCACGGCAGTCGGAGGCGTATTTTAAGGAAAACCCAGGGTCGACTCGAACAGAATATAGAGGCGACGGAAATGAAAAATCCAACAAACTCGCTTTGTTCGGGTTGACGGCAGTGGCAAGCCTCAAAGACCTAAAGTCTGCTTATCGTAAAATGGCTCTTAAATATCATCCAGATCGAAATTGCGGCCCGGATGAAGTAAAGGCGTCCGACAAAATGGCTGATCTTAATCAGGCCTATGACTGGCTAATCGAAAATTGGTGAAAATCACCCAAATCGATTAGTCGGATTTACGTTTACCCTCAGTTCTTAAAACCTCTATGAGCGCAGCGCGAATTTCGGCGTCCACGTCTTCCTTGGGTTGTGGAGTCTGAGTTTTATTTTTACCTGTGGCTTCCTTAAATATCGTGACATAGCCGTTTTGAACAATGTCGCAATTATCTTCGGCTTTCTCAGCATTTTTCAATGACTGACTGACTCGTTTACTGCCTGCATCCAAAACTGCGACCAACATATTGAGATCGGGTATCTCTTCGAGCATAGCTTCAATTTCAGCGTCTGTTAGGGCTTGTTCCTTAGTATCGGACGCATAAACAATCTGACCGAAACTGGTTAAGAGAAAAGCTAAAGTCGTCAAGCAAGCTCGCATAAAAATCTTTCTGAGTTAGTTATATCCCAGAATAGCCGATTTTTATGGTTTCTACAATTAAGTCGTACAGTGAGAGTATTGTTCGACGTTATTTGGCTTTTGGTTTGAGCATATCCTCGTCGATATTCTCTTCGACCGTCGCTTCTAGCTCTTTGGCGACATCCAGCATTTTGCCCATAACATTGTCATCGGCGGTCAGACGCAACATGGTCGCCATGAGCTTGTTGATATCCGGCAATTCGCCCTTATCCAGATCCGCCGTCATATCCGAAATACCTGACTTTTCGACGGATTTGGCGAAAGATTGACCAGCGTCTTTGAGGCTGTCGCGGATATCTTCATCTTGCATGATATTCATCATAGCCCCCATCAAAGCGTTGAAATCGGGCATATCATCGATCATTTTTTCAACGTCAGCCTCAATCGGAAGCTGGATTTCCGAAATATCGGTTTTGGGTTTGGGCTCTGTTTTTTCGGGATGGGCCAGCGCTGGCGCACTGAATAACAATCCGGCTGAGAGAGCTAAAATAAGATGACGCATAGAAAGTCCTTATGCTGAGTTACGATTCATACTACAAAATTCCACATGAATGAGAACCAAACAGCGCAGTTGATTTGCATAGGGGCCATTGCGGGTGCTTTTGGCGTGCGCGGAGAGGTGCGTCTTAAATCTTTTACCGATGATCCGGCGGCAATCCTGTCCTATGGACCTTTGCTGAATGACAAGGGGGATAGGCTTCTTACAATTACGGCGTCCCGGTCCGTTAAAGGCGGTTTTGCGGTTCGGGCCAAAGAGGTCAAAACCCGGGAGCAGGCAGAAGCCCTCAAATCGACCAAGCTTTATGTCAGTCGGGACGTGCTGCCGGACCCTGACGAGGACGAGTTTTACTATTCAGACCTGATCGGGCTTACGGTCGAGCTGGAAGACGGTACCGTAATGGGCCGGATCAAGGCGGTACATGATTTCGGTGGCGGTGATGTTATTGAAATCCAAAAACGTGGGGAAAAGGACTGGTATCATCCTTTTACCAAAGCCGCCGTGCCTGTCGTTGATCTCAAAGCCAGGCGCGTGGTCATTGTCATTGAAGAGGCGGATGAAGCTAGAGGCGGATATTGAGACGACGTCCAAAAATTTTAATCATTGGCGGCACAGGTCAAATCGGCAGGGCAGTTACTCGACATTTTTTAAATTTGGGTTGGTTTGTAGTCGTAAACGCCCGAAATATGCCTGTGGCCCCAATTTGGCATGATGACCTAAGATACTTATTAGTCGACCGTAAAAATACTGAAGAATTCAAATATGCCTTGGGTGACCCCGTTGACCTGATACTGGATTGTATTTGTTATCATAAACACGATGTTGAGACGTTACTTAAATTGTCCCCGTTGACCGGAAATATTTCGGTAGTTTCCTCTGCAAGCGTCTATTGCGACTTTCAAAGGCGAACTTTGGATGAGGCTTCCACCAATGGATTCCCTGAATTTCAATTACCGATAACTGAAGCCCATACGACCGTAGGACCAAGCGGTGATACATATTCCACCCGTAAGCGGGAAATGGAGCAATTGTTGATGGAGCGCAGCTCGGTGCCAATAAGTATATTACGTCCTTGTGCAATTTACGGTCCATTTTCCAATCACGCCCGCGAATGGTATTTCGTAAAAAGAATCCTGGATGGACGGACCAAAATTCCGTTGGCCTTTCGTGGAGAAAGCCGTTTTCATACGACTTCGGTCAACCTGATAGCCCATGTAACTTGCTATCTGTTCGAGCACAGCAAAACGGGAATTTTCAATGTGGCAGATCAAACTGCACTTTCTACCGGTGAAATTGGACAAGCCATCGCGAAGAATATGGGCACGAGCATTGAGTGCGTTAAAGTTAGACAAGGCGAACCATTAATTGGCCTCTCGCCCTGGTCCATTCCTAGGCCTATGATTTTAACGAGTCATGATCCAGCGGTTGCGATGATAAATTCTAAGTATAATTATGCGGATGAAGTGAGTTCGACTATTCGTTTTTTGATAGACAATATTGATCCTGAGAATTGGAAATCCAGTCTACCAGTCTTGTCAAATTATCCGAGAGATTTATTTGATTATGCGACAGAGGATCGGTTTTTTAACCTGATGTGATCCTTCGGGCATTGGTTTGTGCCTCATGTAAACCTATATACAGCCCATGTTAGACGATTTGTACAATACGGACATTCTCGCTTTGTCGGCCTCGCTGCGCAATGAAACGCTGAGTGAGCCGTGCGGAACCTCCCGTAAAGTCTCGAAGCTTTGCGGATCATGGGTCGAGATTGATATCAATCTGGAGGGCGACATTGTCAGTGAATGCGCGATGCGGGTGCAGGCCTGTGCACTGGGGCAGGCCAGTGCAGCGATCCTGAAAGGCAATATCATCGGTGCGTCTTTGCAAGAAGTTCAGACCGCGCGCGACGCGCTCTATGCTATGTTGAAAGAGGGGGGTGATCCGCCCACTGGTCGATTTGAGAAATTGAAGCTTTTGATCGGTGTACGTGAATATCCCGCCCGTCATATCTCTACTATGCTGGCCTTTGATGCGGCGGTTGAGGCGATAAAAGCTTGCAAGACGGGCTAAGCTAGACTTAGACCGGGCCATGTCCCGATTTTTGGCATATCCGGCAATTTTGCTGATCTATATTTACAAATATACCCTTTCGCCGGCTTTCTCTGCGGTTGGGGTACGATGCCGCCATTCGCCGTCCTGTTCAAGCTACGGGATTGAGGCCATGCAAAAGCATGGGTTCTGGGCCGGGGGCTGGATGACCTTGGCGCGGCTTCTGCGCTGTCATCCGTTTAAATCCCTGGGCGCGACGTCCGGGGTTGATAATGTCCCGGAAAGTATTACTAAGCCTCCTTTCTGGGCTCCATGGCGCTACGGTGTCTGGCGACTTGACGAAGATGGATAATAAAATGGTCAAACTGACTTTTCCCGATGGCGCTGTTCGTGATTACGAGGACGGAATCACGCCAATGGACGTTGCCAAAGGCATTTCCAAAGGCCTGGCCAAAAAAGTTCTGGCGGCCAAGTTAAACGGTGAGCTGCGCGATGCGACCCGTCCGGTCGAAGGAGACGCGAATATTGAGCTCGTCACCGCCGACGATCCTGAAGGTCTAGAGCTGATCCGCCACGATGCGGCCCACGTCCTGGCCGAGGCCGTTCAGGAATTGTTTCCGGGTACTCAGGTCACCATTGGTCCCGTGATTGAGAACGGGTTTTATTATGATTTCCACCGGGATGAACCCTTCTCGGAAGAAGACTTCGCGGCCATCGAAAAGAAGATGAAGTTCATTGTGGATCAGAACAAGCCGTTCACACGCGAAGTCTGGGACCGTAATGAGGCGATTGCGCATTTCAACTCCATCGGCGAGACCTATAAAGCCGAGCTGATTTCTGATCTACCCGAAGACGAAACCATTACAATTTATCGACAGGGCGAATGGTATGACCTTTGCCGCGGCCCGCATTTGCCAAGTACAGGCAAGGTCGGCAAGGCGTTTAAATTAATGAAGGTTGCCGGGGCCTATTGGCGTGGTGACGCCAATAATGCGCAGCTCCAGCGCATTTACGGAACTGCTTGGGCGAACCAGGAACAGCTTGACGCGCATCTGCATCAGATCGAGGAAGCCGAAAAGCGCGACCACAGACGTCTGGGCAAACAGCTAGATCTGTTCCACATGCAGGCCGAAGCGCAAGGCATGGTGTTCTGGCACGACAAGGGCGCAACCCTTTGGCGGGTTGTTGAGAATTATATTCGGCGCAGGCTGCAAGCTGCCGAATATCAAGAAGTCAAAACGCCCATCTTGATCAATAATAAACTTTGGCAGGCCAGTGGCCATTGGGACAAGTTCCGCGAGAACATGTTCGTTTCCGAAGTTAAACATGGGTCACATGAAGAAATTCACGCGATGAAGCCGATGAACTGTCCAGCTCATGTTGAAGTGTTTAAGCAAGGTCTGAAATCCTACCGTGATCTGCCTATTCGAATGGCTGAATTTGGCTGTTGTCACCGCAATGAGCCTTCAGGTGCATTGCATGGAATTATGCGCGTACGCGGATTTACCCAAGATGATGCCCATATTTTCTGTCGTGAAGATCAGATTACAGAAGAATCGATCAGTTTCATTAAACTGCTCAAATCGATTTACAAAGATTTTGGCTTTGAGGATTTGACCGTTAAATTCTCGGATCGACCTGAGGTGCGGGCCGGCACAGATGATGTCTGGGACCGGGCTGAAAAAGCGCTGATGGATGCGACCACAGCGGCCGGCGAAGAGGTGGTGCTTAATCCGGGTGAAGGTGCGTTTTACGGGCCCAAGCTTGAATTTGTTCTGCGGGATGCGATTGGGCGGGACTGGCAATGCGGTACGTTGCAAATGGACTTTGTTGTGCCGGGGCGCCTTGGCGCCAGCTATATTGGTGAGGATGATCAACGTCATGTGCCGGTTATGCTGCACCGCGCTATTCTTGGATCAATGGAACGGTTTATCGGAATTTTGATCGAAAACTATGCCGGGAAGTTTCCGCTTTGGCTGTCACCGACACAGATTGTGGTCGCGACCATTACGTCTGATGCGGATGGATATGCAGAGCAAGTTGCCGAAGAGATGCGTGCGGCCGGACTTCGGGTTGAAACTGATCTGCGCAATGAGAAAATCAACTACAAAATCCGGGAACATTCCGTTGGCAAAATTCCTGTGATCGCTGTTGTGGGTAAGCGAGAGGCGGAAGAGGGCAAACTTGCTCTGCGTCGCCTGGGCGATGAAAGCCGGCGTCAGGAAATACTGACCTTGGAAGACGCGATTAAATCTCTGTCAAACGAAGCCCTCGCACCAGACCTCAAAGTCAGTTAAGTTTTCAGGCCCTCCATGCCGACAAAAACTGATATCCGCTCAAAATTGAATTTCTGGGTGTGGGTTATCTGCCTATTGCTCCTGCCAGCTATTGCTCATGCGGGGGGACTGGGCATGGCCGTCCTTGCGGCGATTATAGGCGGAACAGGGTATATTTCTAATATTGGACGATTGTCATTGCAACAAATCCCCGGATGGTTTTGGATGACAACTATTTTCCTAATATGGGCGGCTATCACTTCGGTGTGGAGCCCATATCATGATACTCAATTTCTAAGAAACCCGATGAAAATTGTTTTGGGGTACACGCTGTTTTGTGGAGCGTTTTTGTCAGTTCAATCCCTAACCGCAATTCAGATTTCCCGTATTTTCAAGGTATTGGTATTCGCTTTCTTCGTCATGTCGGTATTGTTGATCCTTGATCTCGTATTTGGTTTGATGGTGACAAATTTATTTGATCCACCAAATCAAGATGAGATCATCTTGGAGAAAAACATTCAAACCTTTATGAATCTTGGGCATAGTGTGGCTTTGGCAACTATGATGTTTCCATTGGTCGTCTGGGGGCTTGGTAACGGGAATAGAGCGCGGTATTTATTTGCGACAGCTATTTTAGGCGTAATTTTATTGGGAGTCGCCTGGGCTGGGAAATTCAATGTCGGTATCATTTTTCTATTATTATTTGCCTTAAGCATCGTTTTTACGAAATTTTCGCCGCGGTTTTCGGCCCAATTTTTTGTATCCGCTTCTATTGTGCTGATCGTATTGGCACCGCTTTTATATATTGTTTTGTCGATAATTCCGGTCGACCTGACGAGTAACTTGCCGACCTCCTGGGAACATCGAGTCGTTATGTGGAAATATGTCTCCTCTAAAATTCCAGAGGCTCTTTTATTGGGGCATGGTTTTGATTCCGTTCGGGTCTTGGGAGAGACTTACATTGGAAATGCAAATTACGAAATGACGATCGTATCATTGCATCCGCACAATTTTGGAATTCATATCTGGTATGAAACGGGCATGATTGGCGCGATTTTAGCGGGTCTATCGATTTTGTTTGTGGGGAAAGAAATTTTAAACCAGTTACATTCAAACCCGGGATTCGCGATCCCAATCTGCGGATTTGTTGCGAGCTTAATCGTTCTAGGAACCGTCAGTTATGGAGTCTGGCAAGAGTGGCTATGGGCTTCGGTTATATTTTTCGCAGCGCTCTATTCAAAATTACCAGTCTTAATGGATAGTTCAAGTTCCTGATACAATAAGTGGTTTACTTGTAAACCGATACGCAATTATATTGCGACCAGAGAATTATGAGCAATACGAATTCAAATATTATTCCGCTAAAATCTACCGAGGCAAAGGCCAGGATCAGCGTGATTATGGTATCCTATTATACAGGACCGGCTTTGTTTGAGGCGGTGCATGCTGTCTTGTCTGACCCTGAAATACATGAACTTATTTTGGTGGATAATGGAAATTCTGAGGCGACCCGCCACAGTCTTTCCCAGTTTGCTAGTCAATTTTCAAATGTCAAATTGTTACAGGGCCATGGAAATATAGGATTTGCGAAGGCATGTAATTACGGGGCGGAAATTGCAGAAGGGGACCTTTTTTTATTCCTAAACCCCGATGCTATTTTGTCGGCATCAACGGTTCGCCAGATGGCTGAATGCGGATGCACATTGAACAGGCCTTGGATCGTGGGTGGAATGTTGCGTAATGAAAATGGAACGGAACAACGTGGCAGTCGGCGCAATAGATTGACACTTCGTAGCGCAATTGTTTCGTTTACGGGTCTTTACCATCTGCCGTTTTTTAAATCCCTACATTTGGAAACACGGCCGATACCAGCTGCCGCCGCGCCAGTGGAAGTTGTCAGCGGGGCTTTCCTGATGACAGATCATTCTTCATTTGAACAACTGGACGGTTTTGACGAGGGTTATTTCCTGCATGTTGAAGACATCGATATTTGCGAACGCGCGCGCCGGCTGGGCGGAGATGTTTATTTTCAGCCCAAATCTATAGCGATGCATTATGGATCAACAAGCAAAGTGACCAGGCAAAAAGTTGAATGGGAAAAACTCAAAGGCTTCATTCGTTATTTTATGAAGTTTTCACGAAATCCTTTTGAAAAGACTCTGGTATTGGCTTGGACGCCGTTGATGGCTTTGGCCTTAATGGGGCGGGCTTGGATCAACAATATCAGGCAGTCAATATCTGGGCATTGATAGGCGGTTAATCACAATCACCTGTTTCAAAAATCGTGATTTTAACGTCGTCACCCTTCGAATAATTTATGCCATCAACACTAGACAATGGTCTCAGACATAAATTTGACCCATTATATTTTTGAGAAATCAATTCGAAATCCGTCGTGAAACGTTCATTTTTTTCATCAAGCAGTATGATATCGGATTTCAGTAATTTCCCGGCCAGGATTGTTTCAATTTTATCCCCTAAGACAATATCGGTACCCAAATGAAATACCAGGCTGGGTTCTGTAAAGTGAGGTGAAAGTATACGAGGTCCAGAATGTCTTGGTAGGATAATCCTATTATTTTCAAACGCGTTTTGAATGCGAGGACTGATCAACAAGGTCTGACTTCGGGGCAAGACATGTTGATAAACGAGGGGTGTCATTATGACTGTCGACATTATAGCCGCTATAAGCGCTTTAAGTGCCTCTTTCCGCCAGAAAAAAAACGCTGCGGCCATGGCCAGTGCCGCCCCCATGCTGACAAAGCCGCGTGTAATGGTACTGGGGACAGAGTAGAAATTTTCGGTGGTGACAATGGCGGCAACGAGTACCCCTGTTACGATTAAAATCAAAACTCCGCCTAACCATCGTGACCATTTATAGTTTTGCTGTTTGATCATTTTTGAGATCGCGACCGCGCACAAAATCGCCAGCGCCGGATAAATCGGCAATAGATAGTTTGGAAGCTTTGTCGGAACAATCTCAAGTAAAAGCCAAAATGGAACGATCCAGCATAGGAGCAAACGTGCTGTTAAAGCCTCCTTATTGCCCGCCTCATCGCTTGACCGAGATTGTTTCAGCCCTGTCCACATACCGGCGATCAGGAATAAGCAGGCAGGCCAAAATAAAATCGGAAGCGTTCCTAAATAATAACCGGGTGGGGCTCCGTGTTTTTCTTGTCCGCCCGCCAGTTTAGGGGCCAGATCACCGCCAATCGCATCTTTGAAAAATGCGCCATTGGTTTCAATCCCTATTGCAATGCTCCAAGGCAAAACGATTAACAGGGCCATTAAAATCCCTGGCCAACTGAACAGGCGACGCATCCAGCCGAGGTCACGTTCCCAGACGGCGAGACAAATAAGGGTCAAGATAATAAGCGCAGGCGTGATCGGACCTTTGATCATGATGGCTCCGCCAATTGCCACCCAGAATAATAAGGGCGCCCATTTGTCCAGATTAACTCTTAGTCGAAGCATTGCAGCAAGAGCTAATGCCGAAAATCCGCATAGCATCGCATCTGTTTTGGCGATATGGGCTTCAAAAACAAACAAAGCGGAGGTGGCCAGAACCGCCCCTGCAATAAAGGCCTCGCGACGTCCCAATACCGCCAACGTACCCCAATAAGTGGCGAAAACCGCAAGGATGGCACCGAGAACCGAAGGAATTCTATGCGCCCAAATTTTACGTTCGCCTGGATCGGTGAATGCCTTTACGCTGGCAGCCTGCATCCAATAAATACCGGCGGGTTTTTTATTGCGGGCACGATCTTGAAACCGGATATTCAAATAATCATCTGTTTCCACCATCTGAACCGTGGCTTGGGCATATCGGGCTTCATCCCTGTCGATGACCGGCAGGTTGGAAATTCCAAAAAGGGACATCCACAAAGTCAGGATCAGCAGGCAGGAAAGATAAAGTTTGTGCGAAGGCAAATGTTGACGGGATGATTCCATAGTGCCCCTATATGACATGTTGAAACAAGTGTTGAGCCTAAATCCTGATCAATCTTGTTGTCTTACAAAATTCAACATGCCATCAGGCCGCGCAAAGGAATATTATGGCTAAATCACCTAAACCCAAACTCAGCGTTGTCGTCCCCGTTTACAATGAGGAAGAAAACGTGGCCAATCTGGCCGCCGAAATTGCGATGGCCTTAAAAGGGCAGGCCTTTGAAATGATTTTCGTCAATGATGCCAGCTCGGACACGACTGAGGCCGTCCTGAAAGACCTCAAGTCGACTTATCCAGAATTGCGAGCTCTCTCGCACCGCAAAAATGCGGGTCAGTCGCGGGCGGTGAGAAGTGGAGTTATGGCAGCACGGTCGGATGTTATTGCGACTTTGGACGGCGATGGACAAAATGATCCAGCCGATATTCCGGCACTATTTGCGCAATATTCCCGAAAGGATCGGCCTGAAAACCTGGCATTAGTGGGTGGGCGTCGGGCTAAGCGTCAAGATAGCTGGGCCAAAAAAATTGGATCGCGTATTGGCAATGGTGTGCGTAAGTGGCTTCTTAAAGATACCGCGGATGACACGGGCTGTGGTTTAAAAGTCTTTTCACGTGAGGCCTTTCTGCGGCTCCCATATTTTGATCATATTCACCGCTATATCCCGGCACTGATGCTACGCGAGGGCTACATTATCGAATTTGCCGATGTGAACCATCGCCACCGCGAATTTGGGGTTTCAAAATATACGAATTTTGGACGTCTTATAGTCTCACTCTCGGATCTAAGGGGTGTGATGTGGCTCAATCGAAGAGCGAAAAACCCAGAAGGGTGGGAGGAAGTTTAGCGCAATTTTGTTAACCCCTTGCAAGCCTTTTCTTTTTAGACTCTGTTAAGTAAGAATCGAAAGTGGAGGCGACATTGCGGATATTCACGGTTTTTCCGCTCCTGATCATCCCAGTAGCTATTTACAATGTAATAGCGCTTAGCGGGTCAGAATTTGCGACCGCTGACGCTGTGCGGGCCCGTATGGATGAGCATTTTCTGTCGGTACAAATGGCGTCCGATGCCCAGTGGCTGATTACGCCCGGCCATGCGCTGATCGGAATTACGATCGTGTTGTTATTTTTCGAATTGCTGAAATCAACGGGATTTGGGCGAGCCGCCATAATGAACCATGCGTTTTCCATGATATTGTTTATTGTTTGCTTGATTGAATTTTTGATGTTTCCGGCCTTCGCGACATCGGTTTTTTTCCTAATCATGTTAATGACATTACTGGACGTAATGGCCGGGTTTATGGTCACCATTGCATCCGCGCGCCGTGACTTTGCCGTCGGGGACGGAGGCTTTGTCGACTAAATGCAAAGCCTCGTCGAATTCAATCTTGATAAAGTTGCTGCTGATGATGATACACGCTCAATCGAACTCGAATTATTGCGCGCGGTTCCCTTTCATTGGAATGGGGCAGAGAATGAGCTGAAGACTAATGAGCCGGAGCTTGTGGCACGCCTTCTCAAACTTCCGGCGAACATGAATCCTTTGATCAGCGGCGCATTAAACGGATTGTTTGACGATGATATAGTCCAGAAGCGAATGAAAGCCATTGCTGCGCTCAACTGGGACGGGGCACGATATAAAATTGAATATGCGCTCAAATCCTTTGACGGCGACCTTATCTGGATAGAAGAATTAGGAGAACGAACGCGGGGCAATAATGAGGTGGCGACCGAAATAACGGGCATTCTTCAAGATATTACCGATAGTGTTCTTGATCGGTCCGCAAAGCAAGAAAATGAAAAATATGACCCTGAGACAGGGTTGCTGAACACCCCGGCATTGCATGATTTGATGGCTCATGAATTGTCCTGGGCGCCCAAGGTACAGGCCCCAAAATCAATTCTGATAACTCTGAACAACCTGGATGATATTGCGAAAATTTATGGACAGAGAACCCGCGCTGACGGTTTGAAATATTGCGCGGATTTACTCAACGAGATCTGCCCGGACAAATTCAAATTTGGTATTTTGTCTGAGGGGCAAATCCTTGGCCTCGTCCCACCTCATTTAGTTGCCACAGCCGAAACCTTAGGTCCGGATTTACAAACCAGATTGTTTGCTGCGCCGATTGAGACGTCAGCCGGTGAGATTTCAATGACAGGACAGGTTGAGATCCGGCCTCTGAGTGAATTGAAATTTCCCGAATTTGATTCTGATCAATTATCAGCCAAACCGATTTTGGGAGATAGTAGCGCAATCCCAACGCGTTTTTCTAAGCAGGATATTCTTGATCTGCTCGAAAATGATCGCTTGTCTCTGGTTTATCAACCGATAATTCGATCCGATGACCGGGATATTGAATATTATGAAAGCCTTTTGCGGATAACCGATGACGACGGGCTAATGCATTCGGCTTGGAAATTGATCCTGGATGCTGAACAATTGGGGCTTGTCCATCTGCTTGACCAGCGCGCGCTTAAAATTGCAAATGCGACCCTGACGCTCTATCCGGATGTCAGGTTAGCCCTTAATTTGTCAGCCGGAACTGTTGAACACGAAACCGCTCATCAAGCCTATTTGAACTATCTGGCTGAAATGGGTGAAAAGGCGACGCGTTTGACAATCGAACTTACCGAAACTTTGGCATTAAAAGCCTCTGACCTGGCGTCCAGTTTTTCCGCCCGTGCGCGTGAACTGGGATGTCAATTTGCGGTCGATGATTTTGGTGCGGGTTATACGAGTTTTAGAAACCTGCTCGGCATTGAAGCGGATATTATCAAAATAGATGGCAGCTTCGTACGAGATATCTCTATAAAAACCCACCAACAGACATTTGTACGTTTGATCGTCGATCTGGCACAGACTCTTGGAATAAAAACCGTCGCGGAAATGGTCGATAATGAGGCCGATGCGAGGCGCTTGGAAAATCTGGGCGTTGATTATCTACAGGGTTATCTTTTCGGATTTCCCGGTGCGATTTTGGATAGTTAGAAATTGTCTTTCGCAGTTCGGATTTCACCAAGCCTTTCAGAACTGCCAGCCCGAATAAATGGATTAATCAGTTTTTCCTGAGCAACGGTCGTTGGGACGGTTGGAATGCCGGCTTCACGTAATGATTTGGCCTTTTCCATATAAGCCTGCAGGTCAGCATTTTCAGGTTCAACCGTCAAAGCAAATTTGCCGTTTGATAGGGTGTATTCATGTGCGCAGTAAAGCTGGGTTTCATCTGGTAAATGGGCGATGGCAGACAGGCTCTCATGCATTTGGGCGGCCGTGCCTTCAAACAAGCGCCCACATCCCATAACAAATAAAGTATCGCCAACAAAAGCAGCCTTAGCACTTGGGATATGATAGATAATGTGACCGATTGTGTGTCCGGGCGTTTCTATCACTTTGATTGCGTGTCCCGCAAATTCAAATTCTTCCCCATCGTTCACACCTCGTGTTAACCCGGGAATTCGCGCTTTGTCTTTTTCATGTCCGATCACAACCGGATTACAAACCTGAATGAGGTGCGCATTTCCGCCGACATGATCCGGATGGTGATGGGTATTTAAGATATGGGTGAGCGTCCAGCCTTGCTCTTGGCATTGCTTTTCAATCTCACCCCCATCGGGCGTGTCGATCGCGGCGGTTTCACCGGTTTCTTCAGAATGAACTAGAAAACCGTAATTATCGAAGAGGCAGGGAAACATATGAATGGTTAAAGGACCGGGCATAAACGAAATTCCGCTTTTCTAATGTAGTTAAACCGTTAGACTTATCATAAGGAACCGCGAAGATGCGTCAAAGCGTAATTGAACTCGAGAAATTTTATGCCTCCCGATTGGGGCAGGCTGCTCGGTCTATGGTGGGACGGCGTCTTTCGAGTGTTTGGCCCGATTTATCAGGCAAAGACGTATTAGGTTTCGGATATTGTTATCCTTTTTTATTACCATATTGTGATTCAGCAAAACGCGTGGTTTTGGCTATGCCTGGTGCTCAGGGCGCCATTGCTCATAGTGGAAAACGTGGCATAATCGCGACTTTATCTGAAGAGGAATTTCTCCCCTTTTCTGATGCGCGTTTTGACAGCGTTTTAGTGGCACACGGTTTTGAAGAAACCAATCGGTTCAATGAATTGCTCGCCGAATTGTGGCGTGTGACGAAGCCGGAGGGCAGGATTGTTGTCATTGCCGCCAACCGTGCCGGTCTTTGGGCGCGCTCAGACAAAAGCCCGTATGGAGCAGGGCGGCCATTTAGTCGTGCGCAATTGCGTAACGCCCTTAAGACCGCTGGCTTTATACCGACAATTTGGTCAGGGGCTTTATATAGCCCGCCAGCAAAATGGCTGACCGGTCAAACCTCGCTGAATGTTTGTGAAAAATTTGGTGAAACCGTATTTCCCGGATTTTCAGGACTTGTGCTTGTCGAAGCGGTCAAGCGTCTATATGTGGACTCTTCGGATGGCCACCGGGAGCGCGTGTCCCGTCCTGTATTTGGAACGACCCCTATAGGAAATGCGGCTTCGCGAACGAAATAGCTATGACCCAGAATAATAGCCCAAAGACTGATATTTCTCATATTCGTCGCGAAATCGACCGGGTGGATGAAGCACTGTTGTCGCTTGTGGCGGAACGACTGGAACTGGCGCGTGCCGTTCGTGAGGCGAAAAGCGGGTCACGGGTTTGGCGACCAAGCCGGGAAGATAGCCTGATCCGTCACTTATCTGATATTTCTGGTGACACGTCCGCCCATCTCGTGTCGCGGATATGGGCCGAATTGATGAGTGCCAGCCTGGCTTTGCAGGGACCCATTCGACTTCATATTGCTTTGGAAGGGGATGCGGTTGATGTCTGGTCTCTGGTTCGGGACCGGTTTGGGGCGGCGATCCCAATGTCGTCTTATCCAACCGCCAGTTCCGCCCTGGCCGCTGCTTATTCAGACCCGGAAGGTGTCGCTATTTTGCCATCTCCAATTGGTATGAACACATGGTGGACGGCTTTGAGCGCAGATGGCGCTATGCCGGATATGCGTATTCTGGCCGGCCTTCCTCGGGTATCAAATGAGGAATGGCCGCGCGCCGTCGCCGTGTCTACGGTCGATATGATCGCATCTAGTAATGACCGGCTTCTCTTGACATTGGACCGTCCTGAAGTTCTCCATGACCTTTCTATCACCGGGGTTTTAAAAGCTGAGTCTGGCCAAAAACATTTGATATGGCTTGATGCCGGGCAGGACGTTGAACGCATTCAGGATGTGAAAGCTCAGGACCCCAGTGCAAAAATCATAGGCTATCTGAGCCCGCCACTTTCAGAAAACTAATCATATGACCGTTCATTTTTCGCATATTCACATCATTGGTTGTGGTTTGATTGGTTCGTCGATTGCTCGGGCTGTGACAACCTTTGAGCTTGCCGACCGTCTATCCATTGCGGATCAGTCCGATGATGTTGTTAAAATCGCGAAGACGATAAATCTTGCGCGTGAAGTCGAGACCGATTTTACCTTAGGCGCCAAAGACGCTGATCTGATTATTTTAGCGACGCCGCCAGGAACAATGCAGGCTGTGACCGAAGCGATCATGCCTGTGATGAAATCAGGGGCCATTCTGACAGATGTGGGCTCGGTCAAGACGTCTATCATAAATCAATTAGCGCCGCATATTCGTGACGATATCGAGTTTGTACCCGCTCACCCGATTGCGGGTACCGAAAATAGCGGCCCTTCGGCCGGTTTTGCCACTTTGTTTGAACAACGCTGGTGTATTTTAACGCCCGAGGACCCGGAAAGAAAAGCCGTCGAAAAGGTCAAACGTTTCTGGGAGGCTATGGGTAGCGAGGTTGCGGTAATGGATGCTGCGCGGCACGATTTTGTACTGGCAACAACCTCGCATGTTCCGCATTTGATAGCTTACACATTGGTGGGAACCGCCATGGATATGGAGACCGTTACTCGTAACGAAGTCGTCAAGTTCAGTGCCGGTGGGTTTCGAGATTTTACGCGCATCGCTGCTTCAGATCCGGTGATGTGGCGGGATGTTTTCATGCAAAACAAAGACAGCGTGCTAGAAATTGTGGATCGGTTTATAGAAGATCTGAGCGCGATCAAGCGGGCTATTCGGTGGGACAAGGACGAAGTTCTGCTCGAACATTTTTCCAAAACCCGAGATATTCGCCGTCGTATCGTCGATGCAGGTCAGGATTCCGATGAGCCGAATTTCGGCAGAAACACGCTTGACGATTAGTTGCTTTCAGCGTCGACCGGGGTTTCCAGAATCGGGGTGCCGCGTTGTTTTTTTGAACCGGCACCGCGCAAATAGGTGAGCAGGAGCTTCCCGTATTCTTGCATCAAACGATTCAGGGTTGTTCGATCTGACCACCATTTGACATTCGGGTTTGAGATAACCGGGTAGGGCGTAATGCGAATACGTCCGGCAACGGAGGAAATTTCGTTTTCGGCGCGCGGCATGTGATAGGCCGAGGTGACCAGGATTATATGTTCATACCCCAAAGCACGTGACCAGGCCGCCGTTTCGCGGGCATTGCCGATCGTGTCGACCGCGACATAGTCTAGGTCGACACAGCAATTTTCAAGCTCCGCCGAAAGATTTAACAGTGCCAGAACCTGCTCGCGTTCAAGGGATTGATTGACACCTGAAATAAGAAGTCGTTCGCCATGGGCACGGGTCAAGAGATCAGCCCCGGTTTCCAGACGGCCGCCACCTTTGCCAGTCCAGACAACAATCCCGTCAGCATCAGGTATGGCCGATGGGCTTTTAAGCGCTTGCACATGGTTGGCAAAGGCGATGAAGCCTCCAAAAAGCAATCCTAAAGCGAGAAGCGCTAAATAAAGCCAGAAGCGTCGCCAGCCTCCTTTTCGGGTTTCTTTTACCTTGGAAGATGTCATAAGGACACCCGATCCGTTCGAAGTTTTGATCGCGTGATGTGACCTGCGGTGACCCCGCTAATAATTCCCATAATAGCTGTCAACAAACCCAATATGATCAGATCGCTGAGTTTAGGGCCGACAATTTTTTGAAGATCAGATCCGGTAAACCCAATAAACAAGCCAAGAACCAGGACAGAAATCAGGGCCAGAATTGAGCCAACACAAGCGGCTTTCAGGCCGAGACCTCCAAATCTCGAGACGAATAATTTGGCGATAAACTGGTCCTTGGCCCCGACATGACTAAGAACATCAATTATATTTTGTCGGGCCCGTAACACGGATTGTGTCGCATAGCTTGAAATTGATATACTGGCTGTGAGAATAATTAAGATAATTGCCAGCATCCCAAGTTGAACGCCGCGCCAGCTGCGTTGGATGTTTTTGCGCCAGACAGAATGATCATCGATATCGACCTCAAAGCCAGACACTTCCAATTTGGATTGGAGCTCAGTTAGCTTGTCCTGCGGAAGGGCATCTAGGCGAATTAAGACAGGGAGAGATAAATCGCCTGGTAATTCAAGGTCGCCGATCCAGGGACGAAGAAGCGCACGAGAATCTTTTTCTGAAACAACGCTGGCTTTATGACGAGGCGAAACCTCTCGAATATGTTCAATTATTTTTGGGCCGGGATTAGGATCAAGTGGGTCGGCCGCTTCGAGCAGCTGAATGGTCATGGAACCTGCGAGATCCTGTTGCCAGGACTGGCTGACCCGAAATCCCATCAGGCCAAATAGAAGGGTCAGGGCGGTGAGATAACTCATAATCGCCATAATAAAAAACAATGGCCGTTCTTCCGGCTGATTGTCCGGCAAAATTGGAGCTTCAGTTATTGGCGTCGTATCACTCATTTAGTCGAACTCATGGTTAGACTGCCATTTTCCAAATGAAAACGGTTTGCGCGAAATTGATCTAACAAATGCATATCATGGGTGGCGATAAAAATGGTGGTTCCGGACCGGTTAAGCTCCATAAACAAGCGAAGTAATCTTTGTCCCATATCCGGATCAACATTGGCCGTGGGTTCGTCCGCGATAAGAATTTCAGGTTTAGTCATAACGGCACGTGCAATCGCAACCCGTTGTTGTTCGCCACCTGATAGGGTTCTGGGAGAATGTGAAAGCTTGTCGCCCAAACCGACCCAGTCGAGCAATTCCTTGGTGTTGGCTTCATATGCTTTGCGGGTTTTCCCGGTCGCGCGCAGGGGCAGGGCCGCATTATCAAAAACGCTTAAATGGGGGATCAGTTCATAATCCTGTGAAACAACGCCGATACGCCGTTTCAGCAATTGAATGGCCTCTGGATCCAGTTTCGATAGGGTTTCGCCAAACAGGGATACCATCCCGCGGCTTGGGGCCAAAGCCAGATAAATCAGCTTTAGAAGGCTGGATTTTCCGGCTCCAGAGGCCCCCGTTAAAAATGAAAATGACCCTGGGCTCAGTTCCATATCAATATCTGATAAAATCTCAGGTCCATTGCCATAACGCAGAGCCACACGGTCCAATTTGATTATGGGGGAATGATTTGGGCGCATAGTCTGGGGACTGGACTTCTTTTCTGGATTAGGCACTTTATATATAAATGACGAATCGGTTCAAACAATGATTATCACATGTCCGGAATGTGCCACCCGTTATTCGGCGAAAGATGACGCTATTGGGCCGAATGGGCGCATGGTTCGATGCTCAAATTGCAAAGCGTCCTGGTTTGTGTCTCATGATGCAGATACGCTTGAACTGTTAGATAATCAAAAAAGTGATCTGGATATTGTTAAAAATGGCATAGATCCAGAAGAGGAAGTGACGACGACAGAGAGTTTTGTCGAAGCCAAACCGACCGTCGGTGCCCATGTTCAAATTCGCGACAAAGCTGATCAAAAGCGGCGTAATCGGCGGCTCGTCGGTGTATCCATGATTTGGATTGTGACATTAGGCTTGCTCGCCATTGGATTAGCTTTGGCCTATGTTTTTCGTCAGACAATTGTGGACCGAACTCCGGCCGCCGCCACGCTTTACAATGCTGTTGGCATTCAGGTGAAAGTCTCGGGCCTTGATTTTGAAAAACCTAAAACGAAAAATATCATAATAGACAGCGAGCCAGTTTTGGTGATTAATGGATTTATCCGTAATCTTTCAAACGAAAATCAGCTCTTACCGATGGTCGAATTGTCATTGCACAATACCGCAGGAGAAAGTGTTGCGACCTGGTTGGTCGAATTAGATCAAAGATCATTATCTGCAGGTGATCGTGTTGAATATATCTCGCAATATCCAAATCCACCGCTCGACGCTTCCACTCTTAAATATCGGTTTGTCAATGATACGATGGATCAGAGCATTGGCACTCCCGTCGGGAATTAGGTGAAATTATAAAAGGAGCGTATTTAAATGAATAAATTTATAATTTGTTTGACATGGGTTTTGACATCCATCGTGTTGGCAGCTTGCTCAACAATATCTGAAGAAATCGTCAGTGAGCCGGAAATCAGCGCTTATTTTCAGGAGGATGCTAAATCCGTAACCGAGGATATTTTTATCGGAGGACAACCTCAGGAAATAGATATTGCCGCCCTGAAAACCCAAGGCATAGCTCATGTTGTAAACTTCAGAACGCCGGAGGAAATGGCGCGACTTGATTTTGACGAAGCGAGCATTTTGGACGCGTCTGGCATTTCTTATACGCCAATCCCGATTGGGGGCGACGACTATCCTTATAATCCGGAAGCTGTGAGTAAACTGACAGAGTTCATGAAAGGTCGAACCGGTCCGGTTCTATTACATTGTGGGTCAGGTTATCGAGCTTCGGTTGTCACCGTCGCCTGGTTGGTTGAAGAAGAGGGCATGCCTTTAAACGAAGCATTGACCCATGCCCAGGGCTGGTGGCCGTTAAGACTGGAACAAGTTACAGGGAAGACGTTTACGCTTGTTGAGGACTAATGATTTTGGCTGGGTTCAAAACTCATCCTGGTTTCGTATAACTTGTTAAAAACGTCGCTGACGCGCATGCCTGATGCGCATTGTTGATCATTATCGTCCTTAACTTCGTCTCTGAAGACCAGATTTTGATTGGGTTGCAATCTAAGGTGTTTGATCATTTCCTTATTCTTTTCACCACAAATTGCCCAGTCGTCATCGAGCGTAGGGTGGAGTTCCAAATGCGTCTTAAACATCCGAACCCAGCGACCTTTGGCATTAGTTAGGACAATCAGCGGCGTTTCAATATTCGAAATATCGGATCGGCCATAGTGATCAAACATTTCAAAATCGATGGTTGGTTGAGAGAGGTTTCCCTTAAGCACATCCAAGATTTCATACCGTGCCTCAAATCTTGTATTCCAATCGGGTATTTCGCGCAGCTCAAAATGACCTTCGCGAACCTCTACCATTCCAAATTCAGGAATATGTCTCTTTTCCAGAAACACTTTTCGTCCGACAAAGGCGACAATTTCACCATCATTGTCTATTTTTGCTGCATTGTTGAAAAAATTCATTCCATCAGCATAAGCCGTCGAAACAAGTGCAAACCCACATAGCAACAGATATTTTATTCGAGTTGTAACCGCGACTATCACAAAGGTAATTTGACATAGTCCGAGCAAAATTGGAAGTAATTGCGTCAGAACCGCTTTAACAGTCGATCCAGATATTCTCGTTCGGATTGCTCGCGTTCCTGTTCCCCTGCGCGCCTGCGAAGCTCTTCGAGTAACTCTCTGGATCGAGTGGCATTATCTCTTTGGTCTATATCCTGTTGGGCATTTTCGTCCAAACCGCCATTGGCGCTATCCCGGCCAAGTGGATCGCTTTTGCCGTCCTGACCGTTTTCAGCTTCCTGTCCATCGGTTGCCAGTTCAGCGAGAGCTTGGCCAGCCTGGCGCAGGGCTTCAATGGCCTCACTTTGAGCTTGTTGCGAACCATCAAAATCACCGCCTTGAAGGGCGCCTTGGCTCCTATTCATAGCTTGTTCGGCATCGTCGAGAGCCTCTTCCGGATTGAGTGACGTGCCGTCTTCGCCGTCTTCTCCGCCGCCTTGGCGCTCTGCGGTAACGGTTTCGCCCATTTCAGGGAATGGATCTCCGTTTTCGTCGGTCATGCCCTCCCGCAAAGCCTGAAGCGCTTCTTCAAGGGCTTGTTGCTGCTGAGCAAGCTCTTGGGGTGTCATCGCATTGCCCCCGCTTTGTTCACCGTCTTCCGATTGACCTTGTCCGGATTGTCCATTGAGCATTTGATCGAGTTCGCGTTGAAGCTCTTCGTTCTCAGCCTGTTGGGTTTCGTCTTGAAGTTCACGTTGCTCCCCGAGCAAATCGGCCAGTTCTTCGAGAGATTTTTTCATTTCCTCGGACATTTCGCCTTCCATAGGAGGGCCGTCGCCACCACCACCGCCAGCGGCCAGTTGGATCTGCATATTTTCAAGTAATTCCGCGAGCTTAGCGAGAGCGAGCCGTGCGCCTTCCGTATCTCCAATCCGATTAGCCTCTTCAATCGCATCGAGAAGTTCCTGGATTTGGTCCATGTTCTGACCATTTCCGCCGCCGCCATTCGCCTCGGCGAAATTACCTTCTTCCATGGCTTTGCGGCGAAGCTCTTCTGTATAGCGGTCGACAGCTTCGTTATAGCGGTCAAACAAGGTGTCGATTTCACGCTGCGGCGCACGTCTGGCAATCCCGTCGCGCAGGGCTTGCTCTGCCTCGCGCATTTCCTCGAGCGCGGTACCAAGCACGCCAAATTCGGCGCGGATTGCGATTGACCAAAGGTCTTCTGGAATTCCGGCGAGCGCATCAGCCGAACGGGCGTAGCGTATTCGGCCAACTACGTTCTTAAGCCCCATATAAACGGCTGGGTCTTTGAAAATATCGGCTGGAGCATCTGTGACGGCGTCAATCAGGACAGCTGCGCGTTGAATTTCTGCGGGCGCGCGTCCAAGGCGATTATCCGTATCATAAGTGTCAAACCAGGGCAGATTGCGTAATTCCCGGCGTGTATAAGTGGGAAGGGGCGCATATTCGCCAGCGCCAGCGAGAACCAATTGCCGATGCTCTATAACGGCCTTGGCCAAGGGTTCGACGAATATTTTGTCTGGGATGGTGAAAAAAAACTCAACACTGCCTGCGCTTTGATTGGCGCCGTCCCGGGCATAAAGTCGGGCTTTGACCTTTCGGCCCGCCCATTCATGCTTTGTCAGGTCGAGTGGGGTTGTGATATTGTCTGCTTTACGTATAGATCGTCCGGATAACGGAATGTCGATCCTTGAAATCTTTGCGGCCTCTTCTGGGTCTTCAGATAAAGGATTGATAATCAGGAATAGCTCTTCAACGCCGTAATCGTCCTCGAAATAATAGGTCAGGCTTAACCGATCTCGCTTATCCGCTATTGGGTTTTCGAGGACCGAAATAACCGGGTTCTGATCCTTGATGGCGTTAAGGGTCCATTCCGTCTGTTGGTTTCCGATCCGCCAACGGGCTTTGGCGCGGTCTTTAACGATTGTCGTCGCTTCAAAACTTTCCGGGCCGAGACGCTCAAGCGGCAGATATCGACTTCGTTTTGCCGTCGATATTTTCAGACGGGTTGGCGATTTTACGCCAGAAACACGGGCGACCAGTTTTGATCCAGCGGGTATGTCGACAGTCTGGCGGTCCTTGAAATAAATCGGTGGACGTCCTGTATAATCCGGCGGATCAGCCCAGACTTCAAATATTGCGTCCGAGGCCGAAATGCCCGCCTGCCAGCTTGGTGCCATGGCACGTTTAAGACGCTCGAAATTGTCTCCAGCGCCAACCATTAAAGCCAGACCAATTGCAGCGGGCAGGGCAAACCGAATAAAATAAGGGTCTAAAGGTGCCAGGGCCGGCCGGGACCTGGGAGCGCCTAATAAACGGGCGCTTTCAACTGCCTTTTTGAAATGAATAGGCCAGGCGTCTGCGCTGAGTGCCGGCTTATCGTCAATCGTGTCGAGCGGACGGTGTGTCGCGTTTGAATCCTGCTCTACCCGGCGGCGGGCCTCAGATTGCGATGGTAATTTCTTACGACGAGCATTCAAACCGGCCTTTATCAAGACATAAATCGCAATCAGTAATCCGATTAACCGCCAGGGGTCACCAATCCGTTCCCAGATCCCGCTAAAAGCTCCAATCAGGAATAAGCCGCAGATCAAACCGGCCAAGGCAAATACCGGGGCGTAACGCTCCCAAAAGATCATTGCCCGCGCCTGCCAGGTCAGGCGCGCCGTTCGCTTTCGAATTTGGGTTATGGATTCTTGATCCGTCATAAGCCCGACTATAGGTCAGCTTGGGCGTAAAAAGAATTAATTTTGATCAACAATTACACCAACCAGTTCGGAATGGATTCGGTGCTCAGAATATCCTCGATTGAGGGTCGGGGCCTGATGACTTCAAACTGGTCGCCCTGAACCAATACTTCTGGCACCAGCGGGCGTGTATTATATTGGCTGGCCTGAACGGCACCGTAGGCACCGGCCGTGTGAATAACGACCAGGTCTTCGGCCACTAAGGGCGGCAACGCCCTTTGCTTGGCAAAGGTATCACCGGTTTCACAAACCGGTCCGACAATATCGTATAATGTCTCGGTGAAATCTGATCCCGGTGCGCAGACGGGTTCGATATCGTGAAAGGCGTCATAAAGCGACGGTCGGATAAGGTCATTCATCGCCGCATCTATGATTAAAAAATTTCGGTCCGCGCCTTCTTTGACATAAAGCACTTTGGACAATAACACACCGGCATTTCCGGCGATCATACGGCCCGGCTCAAAAATTAGGTCGACATCCATATCCTGCGTCAAACGACTGACGAGCGCCCCATAGGCATTGGGTAGAGGTGGGGCACCCGCATTGTCTCCATAGGGAATGCCTAACCCGCCGCCCAGATCAAATGAGCGGATCGGATGACCTTGGGCACGCAGGGTTTTGATCAATTCGCCGACTTTGGTGATGGCTTTTTGAAAGGGGGCCAGATCCGTTATCTGGGACCCGATATGCATGTCAACGCCGACAATTTCAATGCCGGGCATATTGGACGCTTCGGCGTAAGCCTGTTCAACATGTGACCAGGCCACTCCAAATTTGTTTTCGGCTTTTCCCGTCGATATTTTCTCATGACCGCCAGCCGAGACATCCGGATTCACACGAAAGGCAATAGGGGCTCGTTTTCCCATTGAAACGGCAACTGCGTTTAACGCTGTCAGCTCTGGTTCGCTTTCGATGTTAAACACTCGAATACCCGCCGTCAGAGCTCCGCTCATTTCATCTTGGGTTTTACCAACACCAGAAAATACGACTTTGTCAGCTGGGATGCCGGCGCGCAGGGCCCGGATCAGTTCCCCGCCGCTGACAACATCCGCACCGGCTCCTAATCTGGCAAGCGTGGCTAATACCGCCAGATTGGAATTGGCTTTGACAGAATAAGCCACCAAGACGCTTCGCGTTGGAAAGGCCTCATCAAAGACTCTGTAATGACGTTCCAAAGTTGCCGTTGAATAGACATAGACCGGTGTGCCGACCTGTTCGGCTATTGCGCGCAAGGCGACGCCTTCGGCTCGCATTTCGCCGTCTATGAATTCAAAATGGCGCATGGTTTAGTTTGAGTCAGGTGTCTCGGTTTCGGTCTGTTCCCGTTTGTCTTTATCACCCCATAGCGGAGGCGGAGTTTCCAAGTCGCCACGCACGCCGCAGGCAGATAGAAGGATCAATCCCGTGATCACAATTGGCAAGGTCGATTTACGCATAGCAGTCTCCAATCGAATAAGTCTTTTAGCATGGGAATCCGCTCCGTCGAGAGGGAAGGTGAAGTCTAACCGAAAATTCACTGGAATTTATGGAGTAAATTTTTTAGCTCCTTATTCGAGGACTGGGTATGAGACTTATTTTTACTGCTTCTATGGCTGTTTTAAGCCTTTCACACGGCATCGTGGTTTGGGCCGATGACAATGTTCCGCTACGCGAATTGATCACCTGCACCGAGATTGATGGACTGACCAAGGTCATCAAAAAACTGGACGGCGTAGATGCCAGTAAGCGCCAAATTGTGGATAGCCAGTTCACCGCCGAACTATTGCCCAAAGACGGCGGGGTCATGCCAGAAAGATTTTTCTTAAAAGATCAATCGCGTGAAATAGATTTTACGCTCAAAGAAGACGGGCAAATTCCTGATTTTGAACAGGTTCGACAAGCTGGAGAGGGCGCTAAACTCTGCACTGAAGACCCGACCCGTGTCGGGCAGGCTCGGGACGGTGAAGATATGTCTTTCTCCATGAATTTCGGCGTATTTTTTAAAGAGACCAATGGCATCCATTCCCTGGAATCTCTAAAGAAAGGGACGAAAGATGGTCGATCATTTTATAAGAAGCTGGCGCCTGGTCCGGCGGCGATGTTGGTGCCGAAATTTAAATATGTAACCTTGACCTATGAAGACGAGGCAACCGAACCTCAGGTTAGCGCCGCGCGGGACGGCGAACCGGTCAAAGGCCTGGTCATTGAGCCCTTTTATGAGCAATTTGTCGTTAGCCTTGAGCAACTGGAACTGATTGGAGCGGACACTTTGGTGATTGAGGGTGGTCCTTACCGGCTATCGCCGTCTCCTTCGCCAAAGAAAATGGAAAGCTTTCGTAAACAAGATTGAGGGTTATCTTTCGACTTGGCGTGATGGGTCCGAGGCCCTATCCTGGGGTCATGATAAACCGACTAATTTTACTGACTGGATGTGCTTTATTGGCGGCCTGCCAACCCGTTCAGCAATCTCAAAAATCTGAACAACCACATAACGAGCTTAAGCCGGGAATTGCCGCCTATCTATATCCCGGTGATATTGATCCGGCTCTGGCGGATCGGTTTTCACGTCTGGCTCTGGATTGTGTTCACCGGGAATATCCGAACAAAATTTCACGGACCTACCGTGCTGATGCGGACATTGGATCCCCGCAGGATTTGTTTCCGGTCTTTTACGGTTGTTTTGATTGGCATTCCTCTGTGCATGGGCACTGGCTGTTAGTGCGCCTATTGCGGGTCGGACCGCAAGACGCGCCTTGGCGCGACGAGGCCATCGCCAAGCTAAATCAGAGCTTTTCGGATCTCAATGTGGCGGGTGAAGTTGCCAGTTTTGACGCTGTAACGCCGGGTTCCTGGGAGCGTCCCTATGGTCTGGCCTGGTTTTTACAGCTGACGGCTGAACTGAGAGAGTGGGATGATCCTCAGGCCAAAGTCTGGTTGCGAAGTTTAAAGCCTCTGGAACACGATATCGCCGCAAGCTTGCGGTCCTGGCTGCCTAAGCTGGCCTATCCCATCCGGTTGGGGACCCATAACCAATCCGCCTTTGCCTTTGGCCTGATGCTGGACTGGGCGCGCGTGGCCGGTGATACGGAAATGGAGAGATTGATCATTGAGCGGTCCCGCTATTTTCATCTCAATGATAAAAACTGTCCGATGGCCTATGAACCCAGCGGGGAGGATTTCCTCTCGCCTTGTTTAATGGAAGCGGATCTGATGCGCCGAATATTGCCGCAAGATGAATTCGCAAGCTGGCTTGATAGTTTTATGCCAGACATTCCTTTGGATGGCAGCGGGGATTGGCTCGCACCCGGCATAGTCACAGATGCGAGTGACGGTAAATTGGTTCATTTGGACGGCGTGAATTCGTCCCGAGCCTGGAATCTTTACAATATTTCCAGAGCCTTACCGGAAGGGGACCGACGAGTTGGCGCTTTGTTGGCTGCAGCTAAAATACATGCCGATACGGGTGTCGCCGCCGTCTCGGATGAGCATTATTCAGGTTCGCATTGGCTGGCGAGCTTTGCGACTTACCTCATGACAGACCGAGGCTGGGATTGACGGTTTATCCGCGGATCAGTTTTTGAAACAATGCCTGAGTCATATAACCGTCAGGGATCAGACCCTTGGCTTTTTGCCAGGCCATAATCGCGCGGCGAGTGTTGGGGCCGATCTGACCGTCGACACCTTTGGTATCAAAACCAAGCGCGGTCAGGCGCCGCTGCATCGTTTCCTTGTCGGTGCGGGATAATGGTTCGTCGCCACGCGGCCAGGGTGTTTTGATGGCGACTTTTCCGTCAAGCGCTTCGGCGAGGACGCTGATCCCCAAGGCATAGCTGGTTGAGTTATTATAGCGTTTGATGACGTCAAAATTTTTGAAGGTCAGGAATTTCGGACCTTTGTGACCGGACGGGACTAATAGTTTGGCTTCGAGAAAGCCGGCATCGGCCGACCAGCGTTGTCCGCCAATAGGGGCAACCCCGAGAGCGGTCCAGTCATTTACCGACTTTTTCGTGCCATCTGACAGAGCGTAGTCAAACCCGCTGGGCAGGGCGACCTCGGTAAGTACGGGTTCACGCCAACGCCAGCCATGGCGGGATAAATAATGGGCGGCAGATCCAACCGCGTCTTCTGACGAATTCCAAAGGTCCTTATTACCATCATTATTGAAGTCCACGGCATAATCGCGAAAAGTTGTCGGGATAAATTGCATCATGCCCATAGCCCCGGCCCAGGAGCTTTTGAGTTGATCGGGGCGGACATAACCGTCTCGAACGATATCAAGCACGGCAAAAAGTTGTTGCTCGCCAAAGGCTGAACGCCGTCCGTCATGGGCGAAGGTGGCAAGGGCGCTGATCAGATCATAATCCCCTTGAATTTTACCATAGGCGCTTTCCAGCCCCCAGATAGATGTCAGATATTCGCGCGGCACCTGATAGCGGGCTTCGATAGCGTCAAACATTAGGCGATTATCGCCAAGCTGGCCCCGCCCACCGTTCAGTCGTGTGGCGTTGGCCGCATTGTCCACATAGGACCAGACCGGTTTGGTGAATTCGGGTTGAGACCGATCGCGATCCAATGCCTTTTCACTGATTTTTGCCGGCAAAATCAGAGATCGAACAAGGGTTTCGTCATAGCCTTTTGCGACTGCCCGGCTGATGAAATCCTGTTTCCAATGGGCAAATTTTTCCGACTGGCTAAGCGGGCTCGCCTGCGGCGGGTTCTCAAGCTGAGGTCCGGACTGCGCAGCCTCGGTTGCGGTTGCACAAGCGGACAGGCTCATAATAGCTGAAAAGAGGAGGGGAAGGGCTTTAAAACGTTTCATGGGCGGAATCTAACAAGAGGGGTTGAGTCTGACCAGATATAAACGCAGAAAGAGGTCAAATTCAGGGCTAAATAGGACCGTGAAAAGGCATTGACTTTCTCGAATCCCCCCTATAAACGGCGCACTTCGAATTTACCCAGTTAAGAAAGCCAAGGTCATGAAAGTCCGCAGCTCTTTAAAATCTTTGAAAAACCGTCACCGCGACTGTCAAGTTGTTCGTCGCAAAGGTCGTCTTTATGTTATCAACAAAACCGATCCACGGTTTAAGGCCCGTCAGGGTTAAGTTGATATTTGCCCGTTCGCGGGCCTATGATCTGTGAACGCCTCTTGCCAAATATGGTCGGGGGCGTCAGTGTATCTGGCAATATGATACGCGCAATTATCACATTTTTTGCTTTGTTCTTGGCTGTCAGCGCTACGGCGCAAACGGTCGAGCCTGAAACCCTTCCTGACATTACGCCTGAAGAATTGCCGGTCGAACCGGTCCCTGAAACCGAAGGTGATGAAAGTTCAACGCCGGAAGATGACGACGACTTCACGGTTCTACCCGATGTCATAGATCCTGAACCTGACTATTCCCGTCTTACGCCCGAGGCGGAACGCACCGCCAAGTTAAACCGCCTTTTTGAGCGGTTAAAAGATGAAACTGATGCTGAAAAGGCGGATCTGGTTGCCGAAGAAATCTGGGCGATCTGGCTCGATTCAGGATCAGCCAGTGTTAATATGATTTTGCGTCGCGGGACGGCGGCTGAAAAAAAGGCGGATATTGATCTGGCCCGGCGTATGTATGATCATGTGACAAATCTGTCTCCGGATTATGCGGAAGGGTGGGCCCGTTCAGCGCGTTTGGCCTATGCCCAGGACGAATTGAACCGCGCCTATCACGAAGTCAAACAGGCTTTGATTCTGGAGCCCCGGCATTTTTACGCGCTTTGGACACTGGGTAATATTATGGAAAAGCTGGGTCGGCGCGAAGCCGCCTATGAGGCCTATCAGGAAGCCTCGAAACTTTATCCGGAACTCGAAGCTCTAAAAACACGCTTATTGTTTCTGGAGAGCGAGCTGAACGGTGACGTTTTGTAGGACTTATTTGTCCCCCAATCGGGCGCCGCGGGCAAAAGAACGGCTGAATAAAAGACGCATAATGCCTGCCGGCCCATCTGACACGTCGCGTTGAAGGTGTTCGGCAATATCAGCAGAAACTGACCCTTCCGGTGCCAGCGGGTTGAGATTGGCAATTGCTTGTTCAAACATTGCCGTATCTTGATCTTCGTCGCCGGTTGGATCGCCAATGCGGGTTAGGATACAGGCTGAAGCAACAGGGGATCCGCCCGCATCCATCAGGGTTGCGAGATTGATTCCATCGATAACCTCAGGACGATGTCGGGCAACACCGTTGAAAATTGAAAATAACATAGCCGAAGATTCCAAGTCCCAGGCGACCGAAAATAGCTGATTTTGCATCAAAAGCGACCAGCCCTCATAACGGACGCCTTCGACCCCCAATCGGAACCGTAACATACCGTCATCTCTTTGTTGGGTCAGGCATATGTCATGGATAAATCGACCCGGGAGATCATAGGAAGCCCGAGTGGATTTCCAAAGCCCCGTATAGGCTTTGCCGCGTTTACGCATTGTACCTTTGGCTTCTTGAATAATGCCATGAGGCAACAGAGAGCCGATTTCGGGCACGACCGCGCCGCCTTCAGGTTTTTTACGCGCCACACCAAGGCGTTTTTGCAGATTTTCGAGGTCGCGATCCCAGTCCAATAAGGTAAAACCGGGTACATTTTCAGCGATAAACCGCGTGAGTTTGGCCAGATTGTGTTCAGAAGGGCGAACGGCCCCGGAAACCCAGCGTCCGACCAGAGATTTATCCACGTTTAACTTGGACGCCAAGCCGGTTCGGCTGAGCACCATAACTTTTAAAACAAGCTGTAATTTCTCGGCGAAATTGTCCACTTCCATGAAAATCGCCTAACATAGAAAACTTACCCGTGCAACCAAATGCAACTAAATGCAACTGTACGCGCACGTTGGCGGTGTTTGTTGCAACTCCTCAAACTGAGCGCTGTCACCTAAAACGTAATCATTACGAGAGAGAATCGTACGGAGAGAGAGCTGAGTGCGAAGGCTTATTCTCCTCTTAATCCCTCGGGGCGCATCTACCCCATTTTCGCACAGATTCACGAGCGGGGCGCATCGTGATTTAAATGGGTAGTTAAGTCGGTCGCGTTGGTCGTTTTCGCGACCGATTTTTTTTGTCCAAACTCAATTATTCTGGAAGATTTTGTTTCAAGAAATTTTGAACATTTTCGCCCATGACTTTTCGGATCGTTTTCTGGCTAACGCCGTGATCGGTCAGGGCCTGCGTAATTGCGGCGAGTTCAGACGTATCCAGTGAGGTTGTAACCGTACCGTCAAAATCAGACCCTAAAGCAACGGCATCTTCGCCCATGAGATTTACGGCAGCAATTATCGTGTCAGCAATTCCTGCAGGCGAAATATCGCAAATAGCGCCAGAAAAATAACCGATTCCAATGAGGCCGCCCCGCCGGGCGATTTCGCGCAACATGTCATCCGGTAAATTGCGATTGGCTGTTTTGGGGCAATGGCTGGCCAGTCCGCCATGAGAAATAACCACCGGCCGATCAGACATGGCGAGGACGTCCTTGACGGTTTTTTGGGATGAATGGGCCACATCAATGATAATGTCTTTTTCCCACATATGCCGGACCGCGTCGCGCCCAAACTCGGTCAGTCCGGCTTTCTTTACGCCGTGAAGAGAGCCGCCTAGTTCATTGTCAAAGAAATGCTGAAGCCCCATCATGCGATAACCCTCGTCAAACAGATGGTCGATATTTTCAATTTTGCCTTCGAGCGGATGAGAACCTTCAGTCAGTAACAGACCAATAATTGTGCCCTCTGGTTGATCCATGTCACCCCGGTTCCGGGCTATGACCAATTTATTATCGGGATTGGCTTCTAGTTTTTGTAATCGGCGAGCCTGAAAGACAGCCCGTTCGAAAATAGAATTCCAGGTCTTGATCGGCCAAAACTGCAACACAGCCACCGGGGTAATATTATCCGGGGCTTCCGCTGAATTGCCGTCGAAATTAAGTCCGCGAGGCGCTTTGGTCACCGTACTAAAGACCTGAATATTTACGCCGCCTTCACGTAGTCTCGGAAGATCAATATGGCCTCTGGAATGGCGCTTTTCCGGATTTCGTCGCCACATCAAAGTGTCGCCGTGCAAATCGGCAATGGTCAAACTATCATGAAATTTGCGGGTGCTTTCGGCAATTTTATAAGGATTGTGGGCTGTAACAACGTTCATAGATTTGTCGGTGCCCGGCACAAAAACGCCGTAAACATATAAGCCAGCAAAAATGAGGATACCAAGACCTAAAAACCCAATCTTTCGCTTAAGCTTGTTCATAAGAAAATCCCGTTTTTAACAGATCTTGGCTACTGCATAATTCAATCCACAACAATCTAGAATTTCTGCATGCACGCCATTGAGAATGAAATGACATATCTCTAAGACAACGCGGCGATTATAGATTCGAAAGGTCTAAACATGGATACTGTTGACTCAATGGGGCAGGCGACCCGCGAAAAGCTTAAGCAAACAATTGCTCGGATTGAGCGCCTTGAAGCCGAAAAGGCTGAGCTGGCTGCTGACATCCGGGAAGTTTACGCTGAGGCCAAATCATTCGGGTTTGACACGAAAACGCTCCGCAAAGTCATCAGCCTAAGAAAGGTTGAGGCCCATGAACGTGAAGAACAGGAAGCCATGCTCGATCTTTATATGGGGGCTCTAGACGAATAAGTTTGTTCCTGTTATGTTCGGTGCGTGAGTACAGATTTTGACAAACAGGAATGGCAGGCCACGCAAGCTGAGCATGATCGCCTTGAACAGCGCGAACGTGAGCGATTTGCAAAGCTGAAAGCGCGCTCTGCGCGCAATGCAGTGCGCAAAATTGAACGTCTTCGTCAACAATTGGAGGCTTCCGGGAAACTGACTGACTGGGAAGACGAGTTTTCAGAGAGCGTTGCGGAGCGGTTGGATAAATTTGGGTCAGCGTTCCAAGATCCTCAGAAAGGACGTCCGGCGGACGCCTTGTCTTTTGCTCAAAAGCGTGTCGTTTCGGCCTTAAAGAAAAAAGCCAAAGGCCAAGACGAAAAGTCGACATTCAGATCGAAAGGTGGTTTTAAATCCAAGGCCAAGCCCAAATTTAAGCCGCGTGTCAGACATTTAGAAGATGATATGGTAGAGACGGAATCTGAAAACGTTTTCTTGCCTGAATATCAGCCCGATACGCCAAAATCAGCGAAGCCGTTTTTACGGCTTGTAAAATAGAGGCCTTTTGTGACCATAGTCTTTGAAACGGAACGATTGATTTTACGCCATATCGATATGGAAGCGGATATTGAGCCTTGGACAGAAATGATGTCCGACGCTGACACTGTGCGGTTTATCGGCGGTCAGGTTTTGGACCGGGCCGGATGCTGGCGGCAAATGGCATCTATGATCGGTCATTTTCACATTCGCGGATATACCTTTTACTCGGTTATCGAGAAGTCATCGGGTAGCTGGGTCGGTCGTATTGGACATTGGGCGCCTGAAGGCTGGCCCGAGCCGGAAATTGGTTGGACCGTTCATCCGGCGCATACCCGTAAAGGCATAGCCAAAGAGGCTGGCGCCGCCTGCGTTGACTATGCGTTTAATGAGCTTGGCTGGGAACGGGTTATTCACGTAATTGCCGAAGAAAACATTGCCAGTATCAAAACGGCGGAAGCCATCGGATCGAAACGGTTATATCACGTCAATGATTTGCCGCCATTTGGTGAGGTGAATTGCTGGGCCTATGGACAGGAACGACCCTAAGCCCAACTCGCATCACGAACGATTTTCTGATTGGCGCGACTGACAGGAACCACACTGTCATTGTTTAAGGTAATCGTCATTTTTCCGTCTGCTCGCGAAACGGACTTAACCCCTTTTTCCGCGACCCACCATGACCGGTGCACCTGCAGGCCGATCAAAGGCGCGGTCTCTTTGATCGCGTCGCTGAGCCGCATAAGTATCAAGTCATCTCCGGCCGAAGTAATCACACGGACATAGTGATCTTCGGCGGACAGAGCATAAATATCGGCTGATCTTAAACCCGGTTTGATCCGTTCAAAAATATCGGGCCTGTCATTTGATGATTGTGAGGGTCGATTGGCCAGCACGCTGACGCCGCTGATGACTAGGCTTATGATCCAGATGAAAAAAGGTATTGTATAATAAAACTCTGAACCTGGCCATCCGGTCGTGATCACTCGCAGTCCCAAGAAACATAGGAAAACAATGGTTGTGGCTCCGATGGATTGTGCGAAGACCAGAACCCATGGTTTGTGTGAGAATTGAGTTTTTGAAATGAAATGATTGCCAATCATGGCGCCCATTCCACCAGCCATGCAAAGGCCAATCCAGAAAAGCAGCCTGACGCTAAATGGAGATTGATGGGTCCCATATGGGGCCATAATGGCCAATATTGTACCGGCTACGGCACAGGTGCCAAGGAAGGAGGTCAAGACGCCCGAATAGGATTTTAATTTCTCGATCACGCTGACATCATTCAAAAATCTTTGACGCAGATCAACTGCAAAGGCGACATTTCACGCTTCGTAAACGGCATTGCCTGCAATTCACGCAAAAAAAATGAGGATTGGCGTAGTTCGGCTTTTCAACCCAAAAGCAAGGATCATTGTGATTTCAATTCATTTAATTTGAGGTGAAATCATGAACATAGATTTGTTTTTAACGGCCAAACCGGCCATCATTATTCACACATTGGCAGCATTTACTGCGCTTGGCTTAGGCATCGTGATGTGGGTGCGTAAAAAGGGGACAGCCAGTCATAAATTGATCGGTCGAATTTTTGTCGTTTTTATGGCTGTTACCGCGATCAGTGCCCTGTTTATCAAAGGCTTGAATGGGGACAATTTTAGCTGGATCCACCTTTTTGTTCCTGTGACATTCTACGCCATCTGGGAGCTTTTTCATCATCTGCGCCAAGGGAACATTAAAAAGCATGAGAAGGCAGTGCGGGGCCTGTTCTTTGGAGCTCTCCTTATTCCGGGCTTTATATCCTTCCTGCCTGGACGCCTGATGTGGCACGTCGTTTTTGGGAATTAATCAACCCAATGGTTTGCAATGAACCGTCTCTAAAACCGTGAATTCACGACCAGATGGATGAACGAGAATGCAGGAGGCACCTGACTTTTTGAGATAAAAATGGTCCGGCCTGTCATAACGTCGCCCAAGAACAGGATTTCCGTCCGGCCCGATCATATCGCGTTGTACAATGCTCACAGAACTTTGTTCGGTAAAAGTGTCCGGTGCAATCGTCACTTTGCGCCCGCCTAAGGCATCCGAAATAGCAGATGTGATCTCGGCTCGCGACTCGTCAGATGTTTGTGTCAAAACAGCGTCTTTCGCCGTTTCTAAATTAATTGACGCACAGCCGGCCATTACGACGCAAAGCCCCAATGATAAGGCAATAGGTTTTATCATTGCGGCAGGTTGAGGATTCTAGATGAGTCCAACATTTCGCGGTTTCGAATGCGCGGATCATCCAGAAGAGAATATTGTCCTTCATTGTCCAGCTGAATTTTAGACTGAACAATTGGCTTCGTCGTAACCGTCGGACAGGACCCGTTATCAATATAGGAAAGCGCTGTGCTGAGAAGGGCCTCGGTGGAATCTCCAAGCTGCTTCGAGAAATCGTCCGCTACGGAACAACCGGTGACTGATTCACCCACTACAGTCGAGCTATCGCTCGGCGAGAACCCATCTGAATAATCGCCAAAGCCTTTGTCATTTTCGCCTCGGAACTGAATAGTAAAATAGGTCTCGCCACAATTATCTGTAGCGTAAAAGCCGTAAGGCTTACCACATGTGGTATCGCCTATGAGGATGACCTCAACGTCAATTCCGATCAAAGCGTTGACAAACGATTCGCTAGCCGAACATGTTCCCCCTGTCGACAATACGAATACTCTCGGTAAATTTAGAGTGGGAAGCGGGGTCCCCTGTGGGCGCGTAGTCGTGAACCCCAGCGTCGTGTTGTAGAAAGGTGTGGGGCTGAGCTGATCACCGGTAACTGGATTGGTGGTCGGGTGTTTATCGTTAAATACCAGCGTTTCGTAGGTTTTGTTGTTTGTCGCAGTCGCGCCGGCAACCATATAGGCTAGCTCGGATGATAGGGCCAAAAAGCCGCCGCCATTATAGCGAAGATCTAAAACCAGATCATCAAGCCCTTGTGCACTGAAGCTCGTAAAAGCGTCAAACAAAGCATCTTCAGCTATCGTCGTGCCAAACGTATTAAACAACATATAACCCACTCGATCACCGTTGGGACGGGTAATAATGTCAGTTGCGCGGACGGGGGCTGTTGTAACCACCTCGGACGTCATTGTGATGGTTTTATTAGTTGTGCTTCCGGGTTCGCGAATAACGAATGTGTGGCTTTCGCCTTCGCTGTCTGGAAATAATCCGGCATTAAGAACTGATACATTGCTGCCATTTATCGCGTCTTCGCCGTCTATTTCGAGGATTTGAGATCCGCGAACCAGTCCGGCCGCCTCAGCTGGCGATCCGGGTTCGTTATAGGCAACCACGATTTCACGGGGCGGGGAAGAGGCGATCAGGCGGAACCGGGCGCCATATCCAGCCGAAGCCCCACTGCTGACGGACTGCTCATATTCGTCTGTCGGAATTGTAAAGTGAAATTTATCGCGCGGCGCACCTGACGCGGTCGTCGCTTCGGTTTTTAAAACGTCAAAATAGGCCAGACGGTCAGAGAAATTGGCCGGATTTTGGTCCGTAATCTCATTATACCATAGATAAGTGCGATCACTCCATGATCTCAGCCAATGCATTTCTTCCAAGGTTGATCCCGCAATGTCCGGATAGGCGTTTCCTGTATGAGGGCTGGAGCCGCTACGCGGGCTTTCGCATCTGTTTTTAAACTGACCTTCGTCTTCGAACACTCCCTGGGTCCAGGTCGGGCCGGTTGATCCACCGCCTCCACCCGTTGTCGGTGGGGGTGCTACGATCGATCCGCCGCCGCCACCGCCACAGGCAGCCAAAACAAAAATTGAAGATAAAGCGAGGGCGCGCAAAGATACTGCGGAGATATAGTTTTTCATAGCCGATTCTTACCAAACTCGTCATGAACCCGCAATAAATACACGCAGATGTGATGCATATTCAAATTCTAACCTTTTCCGCCTTTTACGGTTGCGAGTCGGTTGCCACGATTCTATAAACCCGGTTCAATTTTAAGGTGTTTGACAAACCTGCAACCTAATCGATGATCGATAGCGGAATTTTTTCATGAACATACACGAATATCAGGGCAAAGCTGTCCTTAAAGAACTTGGCGCGCCCGTTTCCGAAGGGATCGCTATTTTTGATGCCAGCGAAGCCAAAGCGGCGGCTGAAAAACTAGGCGGACCACTTTGGGTGGTTAAATCGCAAATTCACGCCGGTGGACGCGGTAAAGGGACCTTTATTGAGGAAAGTGCTGGTGAAAAGGGCGGCGTTCGCCTGGCCTGGTCGGTTGACGAAGTTGTCGAAAACGCCAAGCAAATGCTGGGCTCTCATTTGGTGACAGCGCAAACCGGCCCTGAAGGCAAGCAGGTCAACCGGCTTTATATCGAGCATGGCTCGGACATCGAAAAAGAATTTTACTTGTCCATTATCATCAATCGCGAAACCTCACGTGTCTCGTTCATCGCTTCAACCGAAGGCGGGATGGATATTGAACAGGTCGCCCATGACACGCCGGAGAAAGTGATCAATTTCGATATTGATCCCGCTACCGGCTTCATGCCCCATCATGGACGGACTTTGGCCCGGGCGTTGAATCTGACCGGCGATCTCGCGAAACAGGCCAATAAGCTCGGCCGGACGCTTTATAACGGCTTCCTGGCCAAAGATATGAGCATGCTCGAGATTAATCCGCTCATTGTTACTGAGGATCAACGTCTTCATTGTCTCGATGCCAAGATCAGCTTTGATAATAACGCTCTGTTTCGTCATCCGGACATCGAAGCTTTACGCGACGAAACCGAGGAAGACGAAAAAGAAATTGAAGCCGCCAAATATGACCTGTCATATGTGGCGCTTGACGGCAATATTGGCTGTATGGTCAATGGGGCGGGTCTGGCCATGTCGACTATGGATATTATCAAGCTATACGGCAAGGAACCGGCCAACTTCCTCGATGTTGGCGGCGGCGCCACGACGGAGAAAGTCACGGCCGCTTTTAAAATCATCACTTCTGATCCAAATGTTGAAGGCATTCTGGTCAATATCTTTGGCGGCATCATGAAATGTGACGTCATTGCCAATGGCGTTGTCCAAGCGGTGAAAGATGTCGGACTGACGGTGCCGCTCGTTGTGCGCTTGGAAGGGACCAATGTCGAAAAAGGCAAAGAGATTATCAATAATAACGACCTGAACGTTATTGCAGCGGACGATCTGGATGATGCGGCGCAAAAAATTGTCGCCGCGGTGGGAGCGTAACCATGTCAGTACTGATCAATAAAGATACCAAAGTCATCACCCAGGGTATGACGGGTAAAACGGGCACCTTCCATACGGAGCAAGCCCTCGAATATGGCACCCAAATGGTGGCTGGTGTGACGCCAGGCCGGGGCGGTGAAACCCATATCGGACTGCCGGTTTATAACACGGTTCACGAAGCCAAGCATGCGACCGGCGCAACGGCCTCTGTCGTTTATGTGCCGCCGCGTTTTGCGGCTGATTCAATTCTTGAGGCCATTGACGCAGAAATTGAACTGATCATCGCGATTACCGAAGGGATTCCTGTGGCCGATATGATCCCGGTTAAGCGGGCACTGCAGGGGTCTCGGTCCCGCCTCGTTGGGCCAAACTGTCCAGGTGTTTTGACCCCTGAAGAATGCAAGATCGGCATTATGCCGGGCAAGATTTTCAAAAAAGGCTCTTGCGGCGTGGTTTCGCGCTCCGGCACGCTGACCTATGAAGCCGTATTTCAAACCACTCAGGTCGGACTGGGCCAAACCACGGCGATTGGTATAGGCGGTGATCCGATTAACGGCACGAATTTCATCGATTGTCTGGAAATGTTCCTGGCTGATGATGACACCAAACAAATCATTATGATCGGTGAAATTGGCGGTTCCGCCGAAGAGGAAGCTGCAGAATATTTGGCCCATCAAGCCAAAAAAGGCCGCTCCAAACCGACTGTTGGCTTTATTGCGGGACGTACAGCACCTCCGGGCCGGACTATGGGCCATGCCGGTGCGATTGTCTCAGGTGGTAAAGGCGGTGCTGAGGATAAAATTGCAGCCATGGAAGCTGCAGGTATCCGCGTTTCGGCCTCGCCAGCCAAGCTGGGCGAGACTATGATGGAGCTCCTGAAAGGGTAATGCGTTATGGATTATCGCCGTTTCACGCTACACAACGAGACACAATTCCAAAATGAAGTGGTTAGTGCTTTTGGCGTGACACAAAAAACATTAGATGGATCGAGTTTTGAAAAAGAAGAATTCGTTGCACTTTCCATAGCGATTAACCTCATGATATCAGTGCGGGATAAGCATCCAGAACGACTATTAAATTGCATTGAACATGTTTTAATTAAGGGCGGTTGGAGGAATGTTTTTCTTTCAAGCGACGAAGTAAAAACTCTCAGATCTAATCGGTTCAATATATTTAAATTAGCCTCACTCTCTTGTGTAGAACCAGGCGATCAGGATTATTTTCAATCTCTTTTAAAATCGAAATCAAATTGGCCGGGCGAAAACGTGAAATATTTTGCAAATGAAAAATGTCCCGGAATTCTTGCGATTGCTCGAAAGAACATTTTTGCAACGCGAACGAATGAACGTATTTATTTCGATTTGATGGCAAGCCAAGCCAATAGCGAATTTATGCATTTGATTGCGTATTCGGAAAATATCCGAACAAAATCAAAAGATTATTCTTCAGAAATCTTTGATGTCTCCGGGGAGAAGGCAGGTTTTGTCAGGTCCAGTTCTAGATATTCAATGTGCGCGGACGGTTACGGGACATTATTTAGTGCAAAATTTTGTCCTGACGATAAGTTGTTTGAAGGTAATTTGCCCGATCCTGCATTTACTGTTCTGTTTGAAACTGAAAATTATCAGCGAAGCGTAATGTGATGAAAAACAATAAGGACAAGTCGCGTTCCGACCAAAACCAGGCTTTTCTGGATACGCTGTTCCTTGACGGGGGCAATGCAGCCTATCTGGACCAGATGCTGGCCCGCTATATGGAAAACCCCAATAGCGTTGATCCCAGCTGGCGCGACTATTTCTCCAGCCTGCAGGAAGACCGTATGTTGGCGCGTAAAAACGCTGATGGCCCGGTCTGGAAGAAGCAGAATTGGCCGGTTGAACCCAATGGTGAACTGACAGCTGCGCTGACGGGGGATTGGCCGGTTGAAAAACAGGTCGAAAACCGGGTCAAAGGCGCGATGAGCGGCGCCTCCGAAGAAGACATTCGTCAAGCGACCAAGGACTCGCTGCGCGCCTTAATGTTGATCCGGGCTTACCGTATTCGAGGTCATCGGATAGCCGATCTCGATCCGCTTGGCCTACGTGAAAAGAAACGCCATCCGGAACTCGAATATACCAGTTACGGTTTCACCGAATCTGACCTTGATCGCCCGATCTTCATTGACGGCGTTATGGGGCTGGAAACCGCGTCGCTCCGTCAAATCATTGAGATCATGGAGCGGACCTATTGTTCGACCTTTGGCGTACAGTTCATGCATGTGTCCAATCCGGAAGAGAAATCCTGGATCCAGCAACGCATTGAGGGCCCGGATAAAGAAATCTCGTTCACACCTGAGGGTCGCCGCTCGATCCTGCAAAAATGTATTGAAGCCGAGTCTTTTGAACAGCTTTTGCACAAGCGCTATCCGGGCACAAAACGCTTCGGTATTGACGGGGCGGAAAGCCTTGTTCCTGCGCTGGAGCAAATCATCAAGCGCGGTGGGCAGCTGGGTCTCAAAGATATCAATTTCGGCATGCCCCATCGGGGACGTCTCAATGTCATGGCCGCGGTCATGCAAAAACCCTATTCAGCGATTTTCTTTGAATTTCTAGGCGGTGTCGCCTCAGGTGCCGAAGATTTCGGCTCCGGCGATGTGAAATATCACCTGGGTGTGTCGGATGACCGTGAATTTGATGGCAATAGTGTTCATCTGTCTTTGGCGCCGAACCCGTCCCACCTTGAAGTGGTCGGTCCGGTTGTCATGGGGAAAACCCGGGCCAAGCAACAAATGGCGTCCGGCACTTATAAAACCGCCAATCCGGAACAGGTCATGGCGGTGATCCTGCATGGTGACAGCGCCTTTGCCGGGCAGGGGGTCGTGATGGAAAGTTTCCAGATGTCCCAACTGGTCGGATATAAAACCGGCGGAACCTTGCATGTGGTGGTCAATAACCAGATCGGATTTACCACGACGCCAGAAGAATACGCCACCGGGCAATATTGTTCAGATGTGGCCTTTATGGTCGAAGCGCCCGTTTTCCATGTCAACGGTAACGACCCCGAAGCCGTGGTCTATGCGGCGCGGGTCGCGACGGAATACCGTCAGAAATTCGGCAAGGATGTGGTGCTCGATATTATCTGCTATCGCCGCTATGGTCATAATGAAGGCGACGACCCGTCTTTCACTCAGCCGATCATGTATAAAGTTATTCGCAGCCTGCCATCCGTGGCGCGCATGTATGCGGACCGCCTGAAAGCCAATGGCACGATTTCAGAGGGCGATTATCAGAAAATGGTCGATGAGTTTTACGCTTATCTTGATGCCGAGTTTGACCTTGCCAAGGATTTTGAAACCAAGCAGCCGGACTGGCTGCAAGGGGTTTGGCAGGGCCTAAGTCTGCCCGAAGGCGGAAAGCGCTCTGGGGATACTTCGGTCGCGCTTGATCAGCTTAAGCGAATTGGCCAGGAAATTACGAAAATTCCCGACGGTTTTAATATTCACCGAACACTAAAGCGTATTATTCAGGCGAGACGAGAAAAAATTGAGGCCAGTATAGGCATTGATTGGGGTTTGGCCGAGCATCTCGCGTTTGGGACGCTGATCGAAGAAGGCCATGCGGTTCGCCTGTCCGGTCAGGATAGTGAACGCGGGACATTCTCCCAGCGCCAATCCAATTTTATCGACCAGGAAGATGGTCATAAATATACGCCGCTCAATCATATTACCGTTGCCAAGGAATATTATCAGGTGATGAATTCCCACCTGTCCGAAGAAGCGGTTCTGGGTTTTGAATACGGGTTTTCGACGGCCGCTCCTAATGCGCTGACGATCTGGGAAGCGCAATTTGGTGATTTTGCCAATGGGGCTCAGGTCATGGTTGACCAGTTTATCAGTTCGGCTGAACAGAAATGGCTCCGCATGTCCGGCCTCGTTATGCTTCTGCCCCATGGATATGAAGGGCAGGGCCCGGAGCATTCATCGGCCCGGCTTGAGCGTTATCTGCAAATGTGCGCCGAAGATAATATGCAGGTCGTGAATGTGACGACCCCGGCCAATTATTTTCATGTGCTTCGCCGACAGCTTAAACGAAAGTTCCGCAAACCCCTGATTGTCATGAGCCCAAAAAGCCTGTTGCGCCACCCGCTGTGTGTGTCATCACTTGAAGAAATGGGACCGGGGACCTATTTCCACCGCGTACTTTGGGATGATGCGCAATATAAGCCCGAGACTACGACTATTAAGCTGGCAGCTGATGACAAGATCAGAAGAGTCATTCTGTGTTCGGGTAAGGTCTATTTTGACCTGTTCCAGGAGCGAGAAAAGCGCGGTATTGATGATGTCTACCTGATGCGCCTGGATCAACTATTCCCTTATCCGGGTGACGCGCTTGAAACCGAATTAGCCCGATTTAAATCAGCGGATATGGTCTGGTGTCAGGAAGAACCAAAAAATATGGGTGCGTGGAGCTTCATTGAACCCTTTATTGAGGAAACTCTTATTGAAATCGGTGCGAAACAGACCCGTCCAACCTATATAGGTCGCAAGGCTTCAGCCTCGACGGCGACGGGTATTGCCGCTAAACACAAAAAAGAACAACAGGCGATCCTTGATGACGCCTTTGCGAAGTAGAGTAAGTATGACTGATATTACCGTACCCAATGTTGGCGAAAGCGTTTCCGAAGTCACCATCGCGACCTGGTTCAAAAAGGTCGGCGACACGGTGAAAAAGGACGAAGCGATTGTTGAGCTCGAGACCGACAAGGCCGCGCAGGAACTCGTGGCGCCCGAGGACGGTGTGCTCGAAGAAATCGTCGTTCAAGAAGGCGAGAACGCGGCCGTTGGCGCTTTAATCGCTCGTCTCGGCAATGGTTCAGGCGCGGCTGCTGCGCCGTCCGAGCCAGCCGCAGCGGAAGCCCCAGCATCGGCGGCTGAGCCAAAGGCGGCGTCCGGCGGTAATGCGATGAATATTGATGTGCCTAATGTCGGCGAAAGCGTGTCTGAAGTGACCGTGGCCAGCTGGTTCAAAAAGCCTGGCGATGCGGTGGCTAAGGACGAAGCCATTGTTGAACTGGAAACGGACAAAGCCGCCCAGGAACTCGTTGCCCCAGAATCCGGTGTAATGGGTGACATTCTGGTCGCCGAAGGCGAAGTTGCGAAGGTCGGTCAGACACTTTGCACACTTATGGCTGGTGCCTCTGGCGGGGCAAGTTCGGCTCAGGCGACCACGAGCGAAGCTGCACCTGCGGCTGCTGCATCCAGCGGCGATCACAAAGTCATGCCATCAGCTCAGCGCGTGATCAGTGAAAATGGCCTTGATGCCAGTGCGATTTCCGGAACGGGCAAAGACGGCCGTATCACCAAAGCGGACGCGTTGAACGCCAAGGCTAATCCGCCAGCGAGCGCACCGGCGCCGTCTGCACCGGCACCAACGCCAGCCGCGCCCAAAGCGCCGCGGACTGATCATCCGCGCGAGGAACGTGTGCGCATGTCACGTTTGCGTCAGACCATCGCCCGCCGCCTGAAGGACGCTCAGAATACAGCCGCCATGCTCACCACTTATAATGAGGCGGATATGAGCGAGATCATGGCGATGCGCTCGCAATATAAAGAGCTGTTCATCAAGAAACATGGCATCAAGCTGGGTTTCATGAGCTTCTTCGTCAAAGCCTGTGTGCAGGCTCTGAAAGACGTTCCATCTGTGAACGCCGAAATTGACGGTACAGATATTATTTTCAAAAATTACTATGATATCAGTATTGCGGTCGGGACCGATAAAGGCCTGGTTGTTCCGGTTCTGCGCGATTGTGACGAACTTTCACTGGGCGGCATCGAAAAAGGTATTTCTGCCCTCGGCCAGAAAGCCCGCGACGGCAACCTGTCTATGGATGATATGTCGGGCGGCACATTCACGATTTCAAATGGCGGCGTTTACGGTTCATTGATGAGCTCGCCTATTCTGAACCCGCCGCAATCCGGTATTCTGGGTATGCATAAGATCGAGAAACGTGCGGTCGTAATTCACGATCAAATCGTCATTCGTCCAATGATGTATCTGGCGCTGTCCTATGACCACCGGATCGTTGATGGCAAAGAGGCCGTGACTTTCCTCGTCCGCGTCAAGGAATGCCTCGAAGATCCGGAACGTTTGCTGCTCGATCTTTAGACTCGACTTGTTTTTCGTTAATCGATAAAATTCTCCTCTAAAATACATAAAGGGGAGAATTTATGTCAGACGTAATCAAACCAACGACCAGTTTCTGGGTCATCGCAATCTTGGCACTTTTGTGGAATCTGATGGGTGTAATGGCTTATCTCGGCATGGCCATGGCGCCACCAGAAATCATGGTCGAATCATACGGGGAAGAAATGGCTGCCGTGTTTGCCAGCAAACCTGCATGGGCAACCGGGGCGTTCGCGATTGCTGTATTTGGCGGCGTGCTTGGGTGTATCGCATTGCTGCTGAGAAAGGCATGGGCAAAACATTTGTTTATTTTGTCTTTAATCGGGGTCGTCGTTCATAATATCTGGATGTTTATGTCCGGCGCAATAAATGCGGGTGGCGCGGCCGGTAAAATTCAGGTCGTCGCCGTGATTATTGTAGCGATTTTGCTAATATGGTTTGCCAAGAAAAACACGGATAACGGCGTCCTTCGTTAAACACACATTGACCCGAATTCCTCCTGCGCGTATGGGGTGACCCAAATTTATGCGCAGGAGTTTTTCATGTCAGACACTTATGACGTCATCGTAATAGGCGGTGGTCCGGGGGGTTATAATTGTGCCATTCGGGCGGGTCAGCTCGGCCTGAAAGTGGCCTGTATTGAGAAACGGAAGACTCTCGGCGGAACATGCCTGAATGTGGGGTGTATTCCGTCCAAGGCCCTTTTGCACGCGACTGAACTTTACGAAGCAGCGGAAAAAGATTTCGCAGACATGGGCATCAAGACCAGCGTATCCCTGGATCATAAACAACTCATGGCTTCCAAGGATAAAACCGTAGATGGCCTGACCCAGGGCATTGCCTATCTGTTTAAAAAGAACAATGTCGAGCATATCTCGGGAACCGGTAAAATTGTTGATCCCAATACGGTAGATGTTGATGGGAAAAAACTGGCGACCAAAAATATTGTCATTGCGACAGGCTCCGAAGTTGCAACCCTACCGGGGATTGAGATTGACGAAGAACGTATTGTCTCTTCAACGGGTGCGCTGGAATTGTCCAAAGTTCCGGGTAAGATGGTCGTTATTGGCGGCGGCGTTATCGGGCTTGAGCTTGGTTCTGTCTGGCGGCGTTTGGGCGCAGAAGTTACCGTCGTTGAATATCTGGACCATATTCTGCCAGGTATGGATGCCGAGGTTCAGAAAATGGGCCTGCGCGTCTTCAAAAAGCAAAAAATGAAATTCAAGCTCGGCCATAAAGTCACCGGAATTGAAAAACTCAAGACCAAGCTCAAAGTGACAATGGAACCGTCCAAAGGCGGTGATGAGGCCACGCTTGATGCAGATGTTGTATTGGTGTGTATCGGACGCCGTCCTTACACGGAAGGACTCGGGCTCGACACAATCAATGTCACCACTGATAAGCGCGGCTTTATCGAAACCGATCATTTCAAAACCAATGTTGCTGGAATCTGGGCAATCGGCGATTGCACCCATGGTCCGATGCTGGCCCACAAAGCCGAAGACGAAGGCGTTGCAGTGGCTGAGCAGATTGCAGGTAAAGCCGGACATGTGAATTACGACGTTATCCCTGGCGTGGTATATACCAAGCCGGAAATCGCCGCTGTCGGTAAAACCGAAGAAGAACTTAAAGCGGCTGGTATTCCATTCAAAGCCGGTAAGTTTCCTTTTACGGCTAACTCCCGTGCTCGGGCCAATCACGACACGGATGGGTTTGTCAAAATTCTAGCCCATGCTGAGACAGATGAAATTTTGGGGGCCCATATGATCGGCGTATGTGCTGGCGAAATGATCGGTGAGCTCTGTGTGGCGATGGAATTCCGCGCGGCGTCAGAAGATATCGCACGAACCTGTCATGCACACCCGACCTTGTCCGAAGCCATTCGTCAGGCGGCTATGGGCGTCGAAGGCTGGACCATGCAGATGTAATCAGCCTCTTGGGTGGGCGGCTTTGTGAACGCGCCTTAGCGCCGCGACGTCCACATCCGTATAGCGTTGGGTTGTGGACAGACTTTCATGGCCGAGCAATTGCTGAATGGTTCTAAGATCGCCACCGCCAGCCAGTAGATGCGTGGCAAAGCTATGGCGCAAGGCATGGGGCGTGGCGGTATCCGGCAGGCCCAAAAATCCGCGCAATCTTTGCATATCGAGCTGCACTTGACGGGCTGATAAAACACCACCTCGTACGCCGCGAAAAATCGGATCGTCCTTGGTCAACATATGCGGACACAGGCGAATATAGCGATCTACGGCTTCAGAAATAGCCGGGAGTAAAGGTACAATCCGGGTCTTACCGCCTTTCCCTTTCACGGCCAGGGACTGCCTGAGGGGCAGATCATGTCCGGTCAAAGACAGGGCTTCGGAAATTCGGAGGCCTCCGCCATATAGCAGCATCATAACCGCCACGTTTCGGGCTTCGATCCAAGGACGCTCATCCGTGCAAGTCCCCATGGCGACAATATCGGCCGCGCCGCTTTCAGACAGAGGTTTAGGTAAATGTCGTTTCGGCTTGGGACCTTTGACCATGGACAGGGCTTCATTTTTAATGTCCCAGCGTCGGTCAAGATAACGATAAAAGGTGCGCAACGCTGATAATAAGCGGCCAACAGAGGCGGCTGACAAAGATTTTTCGCCTTTACGCCGATGGGCGAGATAGGCTCGAAAATCCAATGCTTTTAATTTCTGCAAATCGCCAAGTGTAATGGCATGTCCCAGATGGCTGGTCATAAATCGAATAAAAGCGGATATATCGCGATTATAGGCCTCTACGGTTTTATTTGACAGTCGACGTTCTCCGGCAAGATGGGCCAGAAATATCTCGAGTGCCTGGGTGGCCGATATGCGCGCCGGGTTTGACATGAACACAGCCTGACAGAACAGCGTTAACGAAGCCTTTTTAAAACAGGGACTTACCTTGACAGTTGGGCAAGCCATGCCAACATCAGGCCCATGAGCCAAAACCTCATTAATACTCCTCCGTCTCTTTATAAGGCGTTTGAACCTGAACGTCAGGCCTTGCTGGATGGACTTTCAAAGGAGCAGGTCTCCGCGGCCATGATTGTATCCGAGACGCGTCGGGCCCTGGATCGGACGGGTGCGCGATTTGTCGACGGGGTCACTGATCCCAAACTTCAAAAAGCCGGGCTTTGGCTCGTTGAGATGATTAAAAGCGGCGCCAGTATATTGGATCAATCTATGGGTGCGGATATTGTCTGGCACGAAGTTCCGCGGGAAAAGAATACCAATTGGTTTGGTCAAACGGCCTTTTTTGGCGTTGCGGGTGCGCTTCTTGTTTATGGGTTTTTGGAAGAATCTCGAACCGCTATTTTAAGCGTTGGATTGCTCTCCTTAATCCGGGCGCTAGACCGTAAAAATTTAACTGCATTGATGAGCCGTTTGCCGGGATTTTCAAAAAATACGCGTTTGGAAGATCGTTCAGGTCGATCAATGCGAGCGGAAGCCCAAGTTAAGACAAATATGGGCGGCTATCTGACGGCAATATCAGAGGGCTTGAAGACAGCCGATCATATTATATTGCGATTGGCTGAGCCGACCGCGCAAACCCATTGGCGCGACGATGATCGTCTTATGACACTTGTTCAGGGTTTGTTAGAGGCCGGCGATGCCAGCGACGGTGATTTTGCGCTCAAACTGATCGGGCAAGAGCTCGAATCTGTTCTGGCGGCAGAAGGCGTAACCAAACTGGATTACACTAAAAAGACGGCCAAATATTTTGACATATTGCCTGGTATCGGAACGGACCAAGCTCGACAGGCAGCCCCGGCCTTAATAGCCGGTGATCAACTTATCCGCCGTGGCACGGTCTGGGACTCAGATAATGAGTAGTCCTGAAATTGAATTTATCGGATTTGATCTGGGGCATGGTGAAACCGCTCTTGGGCGAGCCTATGCCCGGTCCATGCGAGAACCGGAAATATTGGATTTTCACGGCCAAAAGAGCTTTGTCACGGCTGTTGCAAAAACCAAATCAGGGATCAAAATTGGTTCGGATGCCGTCAACCTATCCGTTATGGGTGACAAGCCTGATGTGTGGGTGAAATTCAAAGGACGCGATGTTTCAGACCCCGATATCAAACGACCCACGGAGCTATTTGCCAATACGCTAATCAGTGACCTTCAAACTGAAAAGAAAATTCAGGGATTAAAGGCCTCTCAATTTATTATCGGCTGTCCGTCTGGCTGGAGCCAAACCGAACGGGAACAATATAAGGAACTGTTTGAAAATTCTGGTCTAAAACAAGTGCGCGTTGTACCCGAAAGCCGCGCAGCCTTGATGACGGCCTTGGAGCAGGGATATCTGTCTTTGGAAGCAGCCAAGTCGAGCGTTTTAATTGTCGATGTCGGTTCATCGACGACAGATTTCACCTATTGTCAGGACCTCGACGCCGAAGACGTTGGACATAACGTATTGGGATCAGGTCTGCTGGATAGTGAAATTTTCAAGCTCAATCTGGCCCGACAAACAGACAAGCCCAAGATCGAAAAGTTAATCCGCAAGTTCCCGCATTATAAGCCGATCATGGAATATTGGTGCCGACTGGCCAAAGAACAATATTTCAACGGTCAGGAAATGCCGGTCGAAATTATCAAGCGGCTGCCGATTGACCGGGGCGTTCTATTTGAAATCCGGTTGGATAAAACGGATGCGGATACGATCTTAAACACACCACTTGAGGCGTTGAACGGCTTTACCTGGCCGGATGCTTTTAACTATGCCTTGAAAGAAGCCTTGGAGATGCTGGGTGGTCGGGCGCCGGAAACGGTTCTTTTGACAGGTGGTGCGTCACGTCTACCGCTTATTCGACCAGCTTGTGAAAAAGCTTTCCCAAGGGCCAAGGTTATCTTGGGCGCTGAGCCGGAATTTGCCATTGCCCGGGGCTTGGCCTGGTTGGGTCGTTTTGAATATCTTCATGCCAGTTTCAAATCCGCGGTCGCGACCCTGATGGCACCCAAGGGGGATATCTATAAAAAGGCTGAAGCGGCGAGCTTAAATCTCGGGGAGCGTTTGGGCCCAAAGCTCATTGACGCACTTTCTCACGAAGTTATGATTCCGATTTTCAGAGATTGGCGGTCTGGCCGTATCGCAAGTTTAGACGACATTGACGAAGTCCTCGAAATGCAGATCCGTGATTGGCTTGGAAGCGAAAAAGCCAGCCAAAGCCTGCGACCCGTCATTGATGAATGGTTTTCGGAACTCCAACGCGATATCGAACAGGATACTGATCCGCTCTGCCGGGAACATGGTTTACCCGCTATGGTCCTATCACTTGATGATAGTCAGCATGTTAGTCAATACCTTGAAGGGATGAGCGTAGACGCCCCGCGCATTGCCAGTCTTGAGACCGATACAGCCATTGCAGGCACAACCATTACCACATTGATTGTTGGTGCGCTTCTAGCGAAGGCCAATCTCCTGGCGCCTTTACTTGCGAACCCTATTGGTTTGATCATTGGCGGTGTTTTGGCAGGGGGCGGCTATATGGCCGGGAAAAAGGCACTTTCCGGTAGGTTTAAGAGTGCAAATGTCCCTGTAATTGCAAGAAAGGTTCTGACGGATGGTCGCATTCGACGTGCCATAAAAAAACAGCGACCTGAATTGATCGAGGCCGTTAAAGAAGCCTGGGACCTGGCCGCTACCGAAAAATTTACTTCGGAGCTGATATCGACTTTGGAGCGGGCTCTGGCGGAACGCGCCGATGATCGCGCGGTTCTTTTTCTGATCTAAACAGTAGCGGACTTAACGCGGATCGCTTATCAGCATCCCATGAAGGATTGGCTGTTTTATCCATTGATTATGCTCATTGCCGGCGCGATGATTTTTATTGCTGTCTCGATTGGGGAAACCGAAGACATTGACCCGGCACAAGGTATTACAATTCGCGGAGACGGTTTTAGTCGTCTGGTCGTCGGTCCAGGAAATCATTTGAAAGTAATAGAAACACAAGCTGGCCCTGTTGCAAGATTGAGTTCAAGCGCAACTCATAAGGAAGCTCCATCTGCGGGTATATTTTTGGCCATTCCAAAAACCTATCAGGATTATTACGATGGAATAAAATTGAACTTTTCTTTGAAAGTAAGAAAATCAGATCAGAATGGTAATAGTTATTTTCAGTCGGGTTTTTTCTCGCCAGCGTCTTCCAAGCCGTGGCAAAAATTTGAGCTAACCGGTGAATTTGAAGAATACATCTTTACTCATATCGCGAAGAAAAATGTTCAAGGAGACGACTTCTTTTACTTTGGAATTTGGCCGGACCCTGAAGGCAAAAATCGAAACATTGATGTGCTCGAAATTTCAGTAAAACCCGAAACTCACAAAAGTGACTAGTTGCAAAGTCTACGCGCTTCGCTGATCATACAGATGATATGGTAAAATGTACTGGCAGGAATGGTGTTTGCACAAGGTCGTCCTTGATGATCCAATTGATCAATCCAGGTGCCATTTTCATTTAAATAGGTTTGACGAAATCCATACATTAGGGATGAGGCCATTTCTGCAGCGCCACTTATTCCACTTTCTGCTTGTGCCAAATGCGCTTTGATTAATTCGGTCTGACACCAAAGACGTTTGGTGTTTCGTAAGACCTTATCATCTGAATTTTCTTCGTCATTTAGAAATATATCAGTTCGCATGTTAAGTTTATTATAAAGCGCATTTGAATATTGTGACGTATCGACACCCGTTTGGCGTTGATACCATCGTAACAGCCAAATCCATTCAGCGGCGTGACCGGGTTCACGTGACTTTCCCTGGCGGCCTTTTAAGGGTGTCCAATCAGCTTCAAAAAATTCGATTATAGAATGTGTTTTAGGGTCGAAAAAACGAGTTTTGAACAAATCTAAAATCTCGTCGGCAAGCGTTCTCCAGTGCTCATCATCTGAAATAGCCATCCAGTTGAGGCAGGTTTCAAACATATGCATATGCGGGTTTTGTCGCCTTGGAAGTTGGGATGGAGATCCTTCTTTCCAGCCGCCGGTTTCGGATCTGAGATCACTTTCAAGAAATGACAAGATTGCTTTTTGGGACGAGATAGATTTCGGATGATTTATGACACGGTGGACCCAGGCTGCCGCCAAAAGATAAAAAGCATGGTCATATAGATCTCGCTTTGGATCATTTACCGAATAATCTGCATTGAGTAGATGAATGAAGCCAAGCTGATTATCCACCTCAAACCCTTTGTCCATCATGAAATCAAAGCCGGTTCTTAGAATTTCCCGACCGTCGATCCAGCCCAATTGGGTTGCAAGCGCATAAACATATAACTGACGCGCTTGCACGCGAAAACGACGCACGACATGGGTTCGAGCTTGTCCTGAGAGATCAAGGTCTTCGTAAAACCCGCCTTGGTTATCAATAGCTGTGCTAGCCCAGAATGGTAAAGCTTTATCTGTGACCCAAGATATAAGCCAGTCGGTTTGGGATTTTATGTCGGGTGTCATTCCCGGTCAGCTCGGCATTTACTCGGAGAGCATGTTCTTGGTGAGGGCCCTGGCGTCAATTCCGATTTCGGGATGGTCGAGCGCAAAGGCAAGGACTGCTTCGAAATAACCCAGTTTTGACCCGCAATCATAATCCAGACCATCATATTTATAGGCAAAGAAAGATTGATCTTGCATGAGGCGGGCCATCGCGTCCGTAAGCTGAATCTCTCCGCCCGCGCCTGCGGCTTGGTCCGAAAGTAATTTCATGATTTCGGGCTGTAAAATATATCTCCCAGTTATCTTTAGATTTGACGGAGCCTCGGCCTGAGGTGGTTTTTCGACCATGGCCTCCATCTCTATCAATGCTTGAGAGGTATCAGATCCCGCTTTCGGCGCTATTACCCCGTAGGAAGATACTCGGTCCATCGGAACCGGATCAACGGCGATAATATTGCCGCCGACTTGATTATAGGCTTCGACCATTTGGGCCAGGCAGCTTGGCGCAGCTTTGACAATCACATCGGGTAATAAAATCGCAAATGGTTCGTCACCAATAACATCGCGTGCGCACCAAATCGCATGCCCTAAACCCAATGGGCTTTGTTGTCGTACGAAACTGGTGGTTCCTGCTGCCGGAATTTCTGCGGTAATGCGGTCTAAGATATCTGATTTATTCTTATCTCTTAGGGTGGCTTCCAGTTCAAAAGCCCGGTCAAAATAATCTTCGATCGCCCCTTTATTGCGTCCGGTCACAAATACAAAATGTTCTATTCCAGCTTCCCTGGCCTCATCGACAACATATTGCAATGCGGGCCGATCAACGACTGGCATCATTTCCTTCGGGATGGTTTTAGTCGCTGGAAGAACACGCGTGCCCAGTCCCGCAACAGGCAGAACAGCCTTACGAATAGGTTTCATGATGCTTCCTCGCGTAACGTTTTTGTTTATTCAACAGTTACGGATTTGGCCAGATTTCGAGGTTGATCCACATCCGTTCCTAAATGAACGGCCGTATAGTACGCTAAAAGTTGTAAAGGAATCGTAGTCAAAATCGGAGAAACAAAATTATGGCATTCTGGGATTTGTAGTATATGTCGGGCGGCTCCAGCCGCATGTTGTTGACCAGCTTTGTCTGTCACCATGTAAATCTCAGCCCCGCGAGAGATTACTTCCTGCGCATTTGAGAGGGTTTTTTCAAATAATTCATCCATGGGCGCAACGACGACGACGGGCGTGCCGTCTTCGATCAGGGCGATTGGGCCATGTTTAAGTTCGCCGGCTGCATATGATTCAGCATGGATATAGGATATTTCTTTTAACTTGAGCGCTCCCTCAAATGCGATCGGGACAAATTGGCCCCGACCTAGGAAGAACGCATGTTCGGCGCTGGTTAGGGTTTTGGCGACCTCTTGAATATGGGGTTCATCCTGCAGGGATTGGGCGATCAGGCCTGGAACGCTCATAAGCGCTTTGATGTGATCTGACACGGCTTCACTATCGATGGTCTTACGGTCAGACGCGGCTTTAATTACTAAAGCGGCCAAGGCGGTCAGTTGAGACGTGAATGCTTTTGTTGAAGCGACGCCGATTTCTGGACCAGCATGGGTGGGGAGGGCAATATCAGCCTCTCGCGCCATTGTTGACGTCATGACATTGACTAAGGCGGCCGTCTTAACACCATGAGATTTGCAATATCGTAAAGCTGCAAGCGTATCGGCTGTTTCTCCAGACTGGGACACAGCTATAAATAGAGAATTTTCTGATAAAACAGGTTTGCGATATCGAAATTCTGACGCGATGTCGACATCAGCCGCGAGACCCGCAACTTGCTCAAACCAGTATTTCGCCACTTCGCCTGCAAAAGATGCTGTTCCACAGGCAACCAATATCACTCTATCGATTTCGGCGAAATCTATGTCGGTTGGCAAAGACGGTGTTTGCCGAAATTCGTCGATATAATTTGACAGGGTTCGGCTGACTGTTTCCGGTTGCTCGTGAATTTCCTTGAGCATGTAATGAGCATAACCTCCTTTGTCCGCCATTGCTGGGCCGCCAACAATAACGGTGACATCCCGCTCTACGGCATTATTGTGTCGGTCAAAAATTTCATAGCCATCTGATGTTAAAATCGCCCAGTCCCCTTCCTCAAGATAGACAAGGTCCGACGTCAATTGGGCCAGTGCCAAGGCGTCCGAGCCGAGATACATCTCGCCGTCGCCAATACCGATCGCCAAAGGTGATCCTGCGCGTGCCGCAAAAAGTTTGTCATCCTCTCCGTCGATCACCATACCAAATGCGTAGGCGCCTTTTAGTTTTGCCAATGTGGATTGAAAGGCTTCTTTGGCGCTTGCACCATTTGACATTTCTTCATCAACCAAATGGGCGACCACCTCGGTATCTGTTTCGGTGCGAAAATTCCGACCGTTCAATGACTGACGAAGATCCAGAAAATTTTCAATTATACCGTTGTGAACAATACAAACCCGACCTGCGAAATGAGGATGGGCATTGGTTTCATTGGGGACCCCATGTGTCGCCCAGCGCGTATGCGCAATTCCGACTGGACCGTCGATCGGATTTGAACCCAATTTGGCTTCAAGGGCCGCGATTTTGCCTTCCGCGCGTTCGCGCAGCAGGTTTCCGTCACTGATAACAGCGACACCGGCACTGTCATAGCCTCGATATTCCAGCCTTTTTAGACCTTGAATAAGCCTGTCCGTAACTGAGGCATTACCGACAATTCCGATGATCCCGCACATATGATGCCCTAACTGTATTAAACGGTTTTAAGTCACGCTATTTTCGATGAACAGATCCTGAGCGCGCCCGAAGGGTTTTCTTCAGAGAAAGTGCCGAAATCTATTCAGAAACCGATAAATGTCCACATAAAACTTTAACGTTAATGAACTCTGATTTTGGCGGATTTATGGCAAATGAAAAGCTATTTTTTCAGTCAGATATGCGGCATTGCATTCAATTGACATTTCGAAGTGTTATAGTTTGATAAGCTATGACCGAAGTTTGGCCAGATTATCCACCGCTCTTATTATTTGCGGCGCCCTTTTTTGTACTTTTTGTTGCCCTGGAATGGTGGGGTGTATCCACAAAAGTGCTTAGAGGGCGATATGAAAAGCGAGACGGTTTCGCGTCAATGTCTATGGGAGTTGGAAATTTAATCAGTGATGCATTACTCGCTCTCCTCAGCTTAACCTTTCTGATGTGGGTGTGGAAGTTCAGGCTTTTGGATTGGGGCTTTGGAATCTGGGCCGTTTTGGGCGCACTCATCGCGCAGGATTTTCTGTATTACTGGAAACATTACGCCGCGCATAAAATCCGCTGGTTCTGGTCCGCCCATGTCGTTCATCATTCGTCCGAACATTACAACTTAACCACAGCTTTACGACAGCCCTGGAACAGCCCGCTAACCGGATTTTTCATTTTATCTTCACCGCTCGTGCTTTTGGGTGTTCATCCCTATTTGTTAGGATTTGTTGGGTCGATCAATCTTATCTATCAATTCTGGATCCATACCGAAGCCATTGATAAAATGCCCAAATGGTTTGAAGCCATTTTTAATACGCCTAGTCACCACCGCGTGCATCACGCGACAAACCCCAGATATCTGGATGCAAATTTTGCCGGTATTTTTATTGTCTGGGACCGGATTTTCGGGACGTTTGTGCCTGAATTGGACGCAGAAGATATTACCTATGGGATTGTTAAACCTGTTGGCACATTTAATCCGGTCAAGATCGCCTTTATTGAAATGGTCAATATATTTAGAGACGCTTTTGCAAGGGGCCTGACAATTCGTGAACGCTTTCGATATGTATTTGCCCCGCCAGGTTATTCTCATGACGGGTCCAGAACAGGCAGCGTCGACATAAAGCAGCAATATATTAAAAATCATCCCGATCAATTGGGGACACCAGGATTGCCAAAATCTTTGTTAGAAAAGTAATTTTATAAGCAAATTGGGCTCTGCAGCGGACTACAGAGCCCAGCGTTCAGGTCCCACTTAGGACTGAATGCTTGGTCACCCCACACAAGGGTGATTCACCATACAAATCTAAGCTGAACTGAAACTAAATGGATTTTTTAACACGTCTGGTCGTTAGATGTTTTGCCTTAAAAACTCCCCGGCCATCAGCGGGATATTTCGCGCTCTTGGAAAGGCTTTGGCAAAATTTAAAAATCCGTGAGGCATGGTTTTTTCGTGATGGTCTTTCACATATACGCCTGCAGCTCTTAATTTTTCTGTATAGGCTTTACCTTCCTGACGTAACGGGTCCAGACCACAAGTTAACATGAAGGCCGGGGGTAATCCTTTCAAATTCCGCTCTAACAATGGAGATAGACGAGGATTATGCGTGTCAGCCTGGCGGACGTAATGTTCTTCGATGAATTTTAGGGCGACATAGCCGAGAGGTAAAATATCCTGAGGGCCGGGTTTGACCGGTTTTAACTCCACTAATTGCATTAATGGATATAGCAATATTTGAGCCTTCAAATCATTGCGGTATTTTTGAGCCAGAAATGCGGACATGTTCCCGCCCGCGCTATCTCCACCAATGGCCAGACGATTAGAATCAATCCCGTAAGCTTCGCTTTGATCCGATAAGGCCCATTGTAGGGCTTTCTCACAATCCTCAGGACCTGCCGGATAGGGATGGGCAGGCGCCAGGCGATATTCAACAGATAAGACCCGGCAAGAGGATCCATTTGCGATGCGCAGGCATATGCCTTCATGCGTATCCATAGAGCAGGCCACGAAACCGCCGCCATGTAAAAACACCAAAGTCGGGCCCGGGTCCTCAGTGCATCCAAAAGGTTCATAAAGACGGACAGGAATGGAATGGGTCGCGCTTGGGATTTCAAAATTCACGATGTTTTGCATGCGTGGACCGGGTTGATCAAATTGGTCCATAGCTTTTCGAAAATGCATATGGAACTGGCTGATATTTTGCGGGCCCAGTTTCAATTTGTCCAAGTGGGCGCGTAATTCTTCAGCGATTTCAACGGGAGATTTCATTTTCTTCATAGGATGTCGATTTAAGAATAGAGCTGAATAGATTTCCAATTAAGGTTGGTATCCGCCCTGCCTGAGGAACTGCACTTCTTCATCGGTACTTTGGCGACTAAGAATTGAGTTGCGATGCGGGAAGCGTCCGAATTTTTCGATTAACTTCTTATGCTCTACCGCATGAAACAAATTGCTGTCGCCTTCAAATCGATCTCGAAACAACGACACCGATTTTTCCTGATCTATAATTTTTTCCGAATGCATATATGGCATATAGGTAAACTGTTTTTGATTTTCAGAAAAATTTTTATCCCAGCCTTTTTCAAGAAGGCGATTAGCCACGCCAAGCGCATATGAATCCCATGCAAATGCGGCGGGTGTATTACGGTACATGTTCCGTGAAAACTGATCTAAAACAATTATAAGGGCGAGGCTATGTTCTGGACGAGCTTCCCAGTGATGGGGAGGATTAACCATTTTTCCCGCAATGTTTATGGCGACTTGTTCGAAACGGTCACGAATTTCTGCGTCAAAAGCGTCGCTTTTTTTCCACCAAAACCTGGGGCCCTTTTCGACAAACCAGAAACTCAAAATATCTTCAGGCTCAATCATATCTAAAGTCGAAATTCACCATTGGTGATTGCTTTATATAAATCAGAATCAATCCGCACGTAACGGTCTTCAGAGTTGTTAAGTACATAGACCGGTTCAGTTATTTTTTCAGGATCAAATCCGGCTTTCACAAGGTTGGTTTTTTTGAACTTAAATGTGCTCGTGGTGTCAGCTTCCTTGGACAGCCTTAAGAATACAGGTCTCGCATAATGCGGTAATGCGGCGTCCAGATGTTTTTTTAATGCGCTAAGATCAGGTTCATTGTCACAAATTATCGATGCCATGCCGGCGCGACCATCATAACCTGGGACCTGAACACCATAGACATTTGCCTGAGTTATGCCTTTGAAATTCGAAATCGCAGCGGCGACTTCGCCAGTTGCTACATTTTCTGCTTTCCACCGGAAAGTATCGCCAACGCGGTCCATGAAATAGTAATATCCAAGATCATCACGCTTCATTAGGTCACCCGTGCGAAACCAGGCATCACCTTTCTTAAACACGTCGCGAAGGATTTTTTTCTGGGTAGCTTCTTTGGTTTCATAGCCGTCAAAGCGAAAGCGGGGATCGTCAGATCTAATTTCACCGATTAACTCGCCAACTTCGCCGATATCGGCCCGTATACAAAAACCGTCAGAGCCGCGAACATTTGTATCGGATTCCACATCATATCGAATGATATCGATGTTAAATCGCGACTTTAGATAATCAGCGACCCTTCCGACCGCGCCCACAGGGCCATCGACATTGAGAAGGCTAACATTGCCCTCTGTCGCGCCGTAAAATTCAATAACGTGAGGGATATTAAACCGATCAACAAATCCTGGCCAAACTTCAGGGCGCAATCCATTGCCTATAATCCATCGCAATTTGTGGGTTCTTTCTTTGGGGTGGGCAGGGGTTGAAAGCAGGAAGCGGCAAAGCTCCCCGACATACATAAACAATGTTGCGCCAAATTGATCGACCTCGTCCCAGAACTTGGTTGCAGAAAACTTACGTCTGACAATAACCGAGCCACCCCGGGAAATGGCTGCGCCAACGCCGACCAGCCCGCCGGTTGCGTGGTAGAGAGGCAATACCATCATCATCCGATCCGATGGTTTGGTTTGCGCGCCGGCGCCGAAGGCTCGCATATAATTTTGCGCTCTGACATGGGTGACCTTTGCCGCTTTAGGCATGCCTGTCGTTCCGGAGGTGAACATTTTCATACATTGATCGGAGGCTTTTATACCCTCGCGAATTTTTCGATTGGGGCGATGTGGCGGCGTATCCAAAAGAGCCTCGTCCAGACGAACCATGCCCTTGACGTCCCCGAATACGGAATAGGGTGTGATGTCCTTGGAAATCTCTTTTTTTGAGCTGTTCCACGCCTTACTCAATTCGTGATCGATGATTGCAACTCTGGCATTAGAAATATTCACGCAATGGGCCAAAGCTGGCCCTGTCAATTGATAATTAATCAGGGCTGGAACTATGCCAGCCTTTGTTAATCCAAACCAAAGGGCGACATATTCCATCCTGTTTTGCACAAAAATAGCGACCGTATCGCCTTTTTTGCAGTCTTGAGATATGGCCCAATTGGCGACCCGGTTCGCATAGGTTTCAAACTCGTCAAATGTGAAGCTTCGCTCATCTTCGATGAAAGCCCGGTTTTTACCAAACTTGTCCACCCAGCCTTCTAAATCATCACAAATTAGATTGTTCGAGTCCGGGTCTACGGTTTTAACGGAGCGGAGCAGCCGGAAAACGCCTGACAAATAATGGGTTTCGCGTTTTATTGTTTGTATTAGGCCCACATTGAATTCCTGTGCTTATTTTTTGCGGACAATACCGTGAGAATTGATCGGGTCAATAATAACTGGCGTCCCCGAGAGGATTCGAACCTCCGACCCTCAGATTAGGAATCTGATGCTCTATCCGACTGAGCTACGGGGACGTTGATTTCTAGTAATCTGATCGTTGATCAGGAGCAATAACAATTCATTCGTGTGATTACGGGAGTGGACGAGCCTTCAGATTTCCGTCATTAATCCGGACATGGCATGGAAACATAAATTCAAGGCTTTAGGTGGCGCCTTATTGCTGGCGTCTACGAGCCTCGGCGCAAAAGCGTCTTATCTGACGCCAGGAGAAATCGGCCATGTTAAATCCATTGTAGACGGCGATACTCTGTTTTTGGACAATGGTCTCAAAGTTCGTCTTTCAGCCATGCAGGCACCTAAGCTCCCATTAGGAAGGCCCGGATTTGAAAAATGGCCTATGGCGGACGAATCCAAAGCGGCCCTGACAGAACTTGCCAAAGGCAAAAAGGTTCAACTTTATTACGGCGGATTAAAGCGGGATCGATATGACCGTGCCTTGGCTCAAGTCTATCTTCTGGACGCAGACGGTAAACAAGATATCTGGCTACAAGAGGCCATGATTAAGCAAGGTATGGGCCGGGTTTATACCTGGCCGGACACTTGGCAGGATTCAAAAAAATTATATCTGGCCGAACAATCTGCAAGAGCTGCTGATTTAGGTATTTGGAATGATCCATATTACAAAGTGCGGTCGCCGGATGCGAATGCCCTGTCGCAGGATCTGGACAGTTTTCAAATCATTGAAGGATTGGTTGTTAAGTCGGCTTTTGTGAAAGACCGAATATTTTTAAACTTTGGATCCGATTATCGAACCGATTTCACGGTCATTGTCGACAAGCCGGATATCAAAAAATTCGAAAATAAGGACTATAGCTTGAAGGATCTTTCTGGAACGTGGGTCCGAGTGCGGGGATGGGTCGAATTCAGCAATGGACCGGCGATATATTTAGATCATCCTGAAAGACTTGAAGTCTTGAAATAAAAAACGCCCCAAATGGGGCGTTCGTGAAATACCGGATTTGGAATTTTTAAGCCGCGGCTTCGTCATCCTGTTCGGAATTGTCATTTTCGCTTTCCTTGGCCGCTTTGGCCGCTTGACGTGTCCGGGCTTTGGTCAATGTTTCCAAAATTTCGTCCAACGCTTCGCCGCGGTCTGCGGATTTGATCGCGGCGACTTCGCGGACCATACGGTCAAGTGCACACTCATATAGCTGGCGTTCGGAATAGGACTGTTCAGGCTGCGTTTCGCCGCGGTGAAGATCCCGAACAACTTCGGAAACAAGAATGAGGTCGCCGGAATTGATCTTGGCTTCATATTCCTGTGCGCGACGGCTCCACATAGTGCGTTTGATGCGCGCCCGTCCTTTAAGGGTGGTAAAGGCGTCTTTTAAAACGTTTTCGTTTGAAAGCGCGCGCATGCCCGAGGTGCTGGCTTTTGCAGTTGGAACGCGCAAAGTCATTTTGTCTTGTTCGAAAGCCACGACATAAACTTCGATATCAAAGCCTGCGATTACTTCTTGTTCAATACCGGTCACTTTGCCGACCCCATGTGCGGGGTAGACTATGTGCTGGCCAATTTTAAATCCTTTTTTTGAGGATGACTTTTTCTTTGCTGCAGCCTTTTTACTGGCTGAAGATGATCTTGTTGCCATATCTGGATAACCCTTTTTGTATCTGCATCAAATCGCAGAGAAAACACACAAACGGCGCGGATTATTAAGGTCCACGCCGTTGGATATGAGAATAACATATCAGAAAAATGACAAAAAATCCAGTATATCGATCTGAATTTGGTCAAAAACCGGAGAAAAATGACAAGAAAAGTTAATAATCTCGCGATTTTCGCGAAATTAAGGCTGTTTAATCGCCTTTGCCGGGTTTTTCGCTAAAGTATTTTTCAAACTTTCCGGTCTCAGATTCAAAGTCTTCGCGGTCGGCTGGGGGCTCGCCTTTTAATGTGATATTGGGCCAGATTTCTGCATATTTGGAGTTGATCTCAAGCCATTTACCGTCAGGGTCATCTTCAGTGTCAGGCACGATTGCATCAACCGGACATTCTGGCTCACAAACGCCGCAATCAATGCATTCATCCGGATGAATGACCAGCATGTTCTCGCCCTCGTAAAAGCAATCGACCGGGCAGACTTCGACACAGTCCATAAATTTGCAACGGATGCATTCATCTTTGACGATATAAGTCATGAAGAGCTCTTAGAAAATTCGAAAGGGATTTGGCGAACTGTTGTCAACTTGTCAACCGCCATCATTCGGGAAACGGGTTTCTTTATGCAATACACAGTAATGTGATTGGGCTTCAGGTGCAGGGCCTCGGCGGTGGGGATATCCGACAACGCGAACACAATATAAATCTTTGCCCCGCGGCAATAAAATTTCATCTTCTAATTTTACACTAAAACCAGGTTTTCGAATTCGAGAGGTTACGCCATGTCTCGAAATTCTAATCTTGCCCTTGGTGATGATTTGCACAGCAATTGAGCGGGACTTAAAAAGCCGTGTACGGTACAACCAGATGTCCAGCCTCTGCCCCTTATCTTCGGGCGTCGGGTTTTTTAATTGGGTGCCGGCTATTTTTTATCTTTTCCAGTGTCTTTTAATGCGGCGAGGGCAGCAAACGGCGAATTTGAAAGGTCTTTCTTACGAGGCGCATTATTTCTTTTAGGCGGTCGAGGCCCTTTAGATTGCTGGCGTCTTCGGTCGTGACTTCTGTTATTTTGCCGCCGATCAGACTTGCCCTTGAATGGTAAAAACCAGTACTCATTATTATTTCGCATGGTGACAGTGCCATCCTCCGCAGTTTCGCGGTGGTGGAACACATTGAGTTGATTTTTCTTTTTCCTAGGTTTTGTTTCAGCTTGTTTTGCAGTTTCGTCAGTTTTCTCAGACGTTGCCTCAGCTGGATCGACGCCGCTATCAGTATCTTTGACCGGCGCCGCCTCTTGCGGCGTGCTGTCTGATGTTTCTGAGCTAGCGTCCTGGGCGGATTTTTCGGGTGCTTTATCAATAAACCTTTGCGGGACTGCCGCTTTCAATTCCGCGGGCGCGTTATCGGATAAATCGCCTTCACGTATCTTTTGAGATTTATATCCCAAGGCTTTCAGAACTTCGCGGACATCCGTATAGGTGCACCCCAGTAAGGCTAACATTTCCTGCATGATCTGAAAACGGCGGGTTCCGGCTTCACGTTGTGCCTGCCGGACAAGACCCGCCAAACGATCTAAAATATCAAATCTTATAATGCGCGTGCCCAAAGCTTTATAACCGGCAATCGCCAAGGATTGAGGGGTATAATTTTCACTGGAAAGGTGGCCTTCATTCGGGATCGAGGTAACGCCCGCAAAGGGAATAAAGGCCATATTGTCACCGCCAACACCATAAGCGACCAAGAGCCCTAAAAGGGTAGCGGGTTTCGGCCGGATCAATTCAGGCATGAACACATCATATTGACCGAAAAACACGCCGAGTTCACGGAGCTCTCCTCGAGAGGATTGATCCAGATTGCGCGTCAGGTTTCTTTGACTTTGTCGATCAATATGTCCCCAGTTTTCAAGCAAGGTATAAGCAAAGCCTTTGGCTTCTGGGGATACATCTTCCTTTTGGGTAAATGTTTTTAACGCATGCAATGGCGCAAGCTTAGTTTCGACTTCCGATCGTAAAAACTCACGCATTCGATCTTCGGCTAAAGATTTCAAACGCGGTTCACCCAGATCGCCACCGATGACCTCTGCATCGGGATTAAAAATAGTACCATTTCTGGAAATTCGTCCAACGGGATGTTCGCCCCACATGATCTTGCCATCTTTGGACAAGGTGAAAATAGAATGAGTTCCCGCGCATAAACTGGTCAGGCGACGGTTAACTTCTGGACCGACAACCTTTTCAGCGGCCGCATTTAGGGCCTTGGCCTCCAGATCAGACGAGCTACCGTCGAGTTTAAACCTCAGGCCTTTTAACGTCCCGATCTTATGGTTTTCAGCCCATACTTCCCCATCGTCTTTGATGGATACTTCCATGTCTCTGCCCAATCCTATGCCCCTGAGGAGCGCGTTTGTTCGGCGGTCGACAAATCGTGCTGTCAATCGGTCGTGTAGTGCGTCCGAAAGTCTGTCTTCTACAGCACGGGTGTGTTCCACCCAATAATTGGCGTCCCCCATCCAGATCAGCTTATTGGCACAATAGGTCCAAGTTCTGATTTGAGCAAGTCTCGCAGATAAGATATCAACGCCGCCTTCTATATGGTCAAGGCGTGATACACGTTCTTCCATGAATTTATGGGGTATTTTCCCGTCATGGGATTTAAGGGTTTTGTGGATGTCGCTTAGCAGGCGAACATGGCTGTCTATTGTTTGATTTCTGAAATCGGGAATTTGGCAAACATCCCATAATTGTTTCACATCTGCAGGTAAATTTATAGAATCGATAATATCCGATTGGGCGACAAGCCGCTCTAAAGCGGTTTCATCTTCGGCACCAACAATACGGCGAAGATGTTTTTGTGGGGGTTTCAGATTCAGACTGTGATCCAGTGCATCCAGACTTGAAAAATCAAGATTAAAGTTTCGCCAAAGCGCAAATTTTTGCGGATCAAAATGATGGTTCTCAACGCGGGCAACGATCTCATCGCTGAATGCCGGGCAGTCACCGGTAGGTCCAAATGTTCCGTCTTTTCGAAACCGACCCGCTCGGCCTGCGATTTGCCCAATTTCTGTGGGTAAGAGCTGGCGTCGTCGGACGCCATCAAATTTCCGCATGGAGGCAAATGCCACATGAACCGTGTCAAGATTCAGCCCCATGCCTATGGCATCCGTTGCGACCAAAAAATCAACTTCGCCTGATTGAAACATTTCGGCCTGAGCGTTGCGCGTGCGGGGTGACAGACTGCCCATGACAATCGCGGCCCCTCCGCGATAGCGTCTGATTAATTCGGCGATCGCGTAAACCTCGCTCGCGGAAAACGCGACGATAACGGATCGTTTTGGCAGGCGTGTTAATTTGCAAGGCCCGCCATAAGAAAGGGTTGAAAACCGCTCTCGTGTCTCGTGCTGCGTTTGAGGAAGCCATTCTCTTATCAAAGGCCTTGCCGTCTCAGCGCCTAAAAACAAGGTTTCTTCACTTCCGCGCATATTCAGCAGACGATCTGCAAATATGTGACCCCGCTCGGGGTGATCAAATAGCTGGACTTCGTCAATTACGACGCAGGCGAATTGCTTGTCTACCGGCATGGCTTCAACCGTACAGACGTAGTAACGCGCGTGCTCAGGGACGATTTTTTCTTCACCCGTAATCAGAGCGCATTCTGACGGGTGTTTTATGGCACAGATTTTATCATAAACTTCGCGGGCGAGCAATCTGAGCGGAAGACCAATAACGCCGCTTGAACGGGCCAGCAGGCGTTCAATTGCGTAATGGGTCTTGCCCGTATTGGTCGGGCCTAAAATTGCCCGCACGCTGGCAGGGGAATAATTGATCGACATGGTTTCTTTTATCGTTTGCGCTGTGCCTACCCACAGCAGGTCTAAAAGTCACCTGTTAATTATCCCTTTTTAACTTGCATGTCCTTGAGCTTGATCACGGCTTTAAAACCGCTGATTTTATAAGTGAAACGAAGCGGAATATGCAGGCCCAGATCTTTGTCTTCGATGAAATAGACTTTCACCGGTGTCCCGCCTTCCTCAGTGTTGGGAAGGTCCTCAGGGTCAAAGCCTGAAACCGGTTCATAATAGACGTGGCAGCGTTGGGTGAGATGCTTCTTGCCATCAAATTTGACTTTTTTTGTGCCGCTGCGTTCCATGCGCAAATTGTAATGCTGTTTACTGTCAAATACGGCGACACTCCCGTTGCAAAATTCGCCCTCAATCTTGTGACCGCTCAGCATCATATTCAAAATCGCACTCATGACATCATCAGCCGCAAAGCGTTCTTCTGGCGTGGCCGGCGGTACGCCTTGTGAGCCTAAAGGCGGATCAATTTCAACACTGACCTTTTGCTGGCCATAGTCATAATCCATTTCCACGCGACGGCTTTTTTTGTCGAGATTTTGCTGGGTATGTGTGAGCGGATAAAGACCGTTTTGATCATAGCGGCCGTCCGTATGTGCCCAGATACGCAATTTCTTTAGCAAGGCGCCCAGTCCGGATGTCTTAAGGTCAGAAAAGACTCGGTATTCATCCTCGTCATATTGGCCTTTATACCGGGCGCTGATCATTTTAAGGCCAAAGACATAGCCTGATAATTTGAAATCAAAGGCCGTTTCGCCCGAACCGGGGGCAATCGGGGCCATATATTCGGGCGCCGGGGTCATAACCTTTTCAAGGCCATAAGCGCTGCCTGCCAGCAACCCAGCGGCCAGAATTGTGGAAACAAATCGTTTCATAGGAATATTCCTGTGTTTACTTAGGTTCAATATATGGATTTGAACTGTCCTCAACATGAATATTGCTGCTTATTTAAGTGACAATTTGGTCATTAACAGTTACATATTTCGCACGAAAAATACTTGACGGCGCTTATACAAGTCAGTATCTGCCGCCGATACGGATTCTCGCCCGCACTTATGCGGGCTATTTTAATGAATAAAGGTGCGAACCATGTCTCGTCGCTGTGATCTACTTAACACCGGTCCTATGAGCGGTAATAACGTGTCTCACTCTAATGTGAAGACCCGTCGTCGTTTTGACGTCAATCTTTGTAATGTAACTCTGGCTTCTGAAGCTCTGGGTCAAAAATACAAGCTGCGCGTGGCGGCTAAAACGCTCCGCACAGTTGATTTCAAAGGTGGATTAGACGGATTCCTGCTGGGTACGAAAAATGCCAAGCTGACTGACAAAGCGAAAGTCATCAAAAAAGCGGTTTTGAAAAAGCAGGCTGAAGCCACAGCTTAGAACCCAGAATATTTCTGAATTTGAAAGCGCTCCTGACGGGGCGCTTTTTTTGTATGCCGAATCTGAGTATGATTTTAACCCCATATTAACCACGTTTCGTGGATGATTTACCCAAGTGTCGTCCTGATGACACAGGACGGCCGGAGCAAGGAGGCAGTTATCAAGGACGTATATGCGCAATAATCATGTGACCCCGACTTTTAGGCCACCATTTCGAAATTTGGACACAATAAAAGGAGGGGTTTTGCGTAAATTACGACTTGTTTGCCAGAAATCCGAATCCCGTTTGTCCCGTCGATGCAAGGTCTATATCCGTATTTAATCGGTCGTGAAATAACCCCGACCCGTCCATAATTCAGCCTTAATTTTCCAACAGTTGAGAAGTTGGAGGATTTATGACGAAACGCCGCCGATTAGGGCTCATTATATTGGCTCTCACCCTGTCAATTTACTTATTCAATGCCTCCTGGGTTGCAGGCCCTGGAAAAGATGAGCTGAACTTGTTGGCGCATAGAGGTGTACATCAAACTTATCACCGTGAAGGCCTCACCAATGAAACCTGTACGGCAGAGCGGATAAATCCGCCGTCTCATTCTTTTCTCGAAAACACAATCGATAGCATGCACGCGGCCCGGTCCTATGGGGCAAATATGATTGAGCTTGATATTCATCCGACGACCGATGGTGAATTCGTTGTGTTTCATGATTGGACCGTGGATTGTCGGACTGACGGGAAGGGCCGAACCCGTGATCACAGCCTGACGGAATTGCAAGCCTTAGACCTTGGATACGGATATACGTCGGACGGAGGCAAGACTTATCCCTTTCGCGGCGCGTTTGTTGGAGAAATGCCAACGTTGAATGAGGCAATGGACGCGCTTCCTTACACCATATTTGTCATCAACATCAAAAGTGGGTCGAAGAAAGAGGCGCGCCTCTTATTGAGCTATCTCGAAGAGAGAGAATGGGCCCGCATAATCCTTGTCGGTCATCCGGACCCGCTTGATGTAATCAATAATTCTCATCCTGATGTTGTCGGGATGAGCCGCGCACGGGCCAAAGCCTGTCTGAAAGGCTATGTCTTGACCGGATGGTTTGGCCGCGTGCCTGAGGCGTGTCATGATACGATCGTACCTGTGCCACTGAACTATCGACGCTTAATGTGGGGCTGGCCGCACCGGTTTGAGCGCCGTCTTAACGCCAATGGCAGCCGGTCAATGGTTGTCGGGGATCTGGGGGATCACCTGGCAGGTGGTGTCGACGGGCCAAAGGATATCAGACGCGTTCCTAAAAACTATACTGGGATTGTTTACACCAATAAAATTGAGGTGGTTGGACCGGTGATTAAGAGCCGCGGCCAATCAGACGAATAAATCGCTCCTGCAAGGCCGGATTGGTTTTAAACTCACCGGTGAATTGCGTGGTAATCGTTGACACATCTGCGTGGTGCACACCGCGTGTGCTCATACATTCATGGACGGCGTCGATCATAATCGCGGTTCCGCGCGGCTTGAGCGCATCATCGATGGCATTGGCGATCTGGGCCGTCATGGTTTCTTGGGTTTGCAGACGTTTGGCAAACACTTCGACGACTTTCACCAATTTGGAAATCCCGACAACTTTTTCGGTCGGTAAATAAGCCACATAGGCTTTACCCAGAAACGGGGCGATGTGGTGCTCGCAGTGACTTTCCACATCGATTTCGCGCAGAATGACCATATCATCATATCCGGATACATCTTCAAATGTCCGGGATAGGATCTCAACCGGGTCCTGATCATAACCGGCAAACCATTCCTGATAGGCGTTGACGACGCGCTTGGGCGTGTCTTTCAGGCCTTCGCGGTCTGGATTGTCCCCGGCCCAGGCAATTAGCGTACGGACGGCCTCCATGGCGGCTTCTCGCGAAGGACGCGGCTGGCCTGGTACGGCTTTAAGAACGGGTTTTTTTGGCGTTTCACTACTCATGGACAGGCTCTTAGCACATAATGTTTAAGAATTGCACGCCTATATGTGATCAGGCGCTATACAGTTCAAGGGAGAGGTTAATATCCCAAACCGCTTTATTTCATCCATGGTCAGAATATGAATGCTCTCTGGCGGGGCTGCCTCTCGGGTAAAGACGTAAAAGGCGGGATTAATACCCATATCGCGCAGGAAATTCTCGTGGTAACGTCGGTTCTCATCCCAGCCAACATCCCGCGGATTATATCCTAATCCGGACCGCCAGGCGTGCACACCGATACGGGCGCCGCATTCCATAGTACGTTCTGTTCCGGCAATGAAAAGATCTACCGCCCCGGATGCGATATAGCTATCCGCCAGCAAATGCGTCTTGAGCCCGCGTTTTCGGATCATCCGGGCAAGGCGGATATTAATATCCGAATCGACTGTACCCGGCATGGCATGCAGGACCAGGGTATCGACCTCGGGATGTTGGTTTAAAAAGCGTTTGGTTGTGCCCAGAGACGATTGATCGGTGGTTCCATATCCAAAGGCAACATTGCCATCAGCATGAAATTCAAGCAGGCCCTCAGATGGATCACCGCGCTGGATCGCGGTAAAGATAAAGGCGGCGATGACGATCGCAAAAACCAGTTTCATCGGATTTGTCATAGGCCTATTATGGCGCAATTATTCCCTAGCCAGAAAGGACTAATTTTAATAGGGAAGGCGAAATTTGAAACTTTCCTCATGCTGAGCCTGACAAAGCATGGTTCTGATCATTCAATGCTCTCACCCTTCGTCAAGCTCAGGGTGAAGTGAAGCCGAGTCTATCCTATGGACCTGACATTATATAATTCGCTGACGCGCCAGAAAGAGGTTTTTGAGCCTCAGGATCCCAATCGGGTGACGATGTATAATTGCGGGCCGACAGTTTATTCCTATGCCCATATTGGCAATGCGCGGGCCGCTGTGGTCGCGGATGTCCTGTTTCGCGTGCTTCGTCATATTTACGGCGAAGAACACGTGGTTTATGCGCGTAATATCACGGATGTTGATGACAAAATCATCGCCGCCGCCAAAGATCAGGGCGTGGATATCTCGGCCGTCACCGAAAAATATGCGCGTATTTATAATGAAAACCTCGCGGCTTTAAACTGCTTACCCCCTACTGTGCAGCCCAAGGCGACGGAAAACATCTCCGGTATGATTGCGATTATTGAGAAACTGATCGCCGATGGATTTGCCTATGAGAGCGACGGCCATGTATTTTTCGATGTGTCCAAATTTGACGATTACGGCAAACTCTCCGGCAATACGCTTGATGCGCTGCGCAAAGGGGACCGGGTCGGGGAGGGCGAAGTCGCCCGCAAGAAAAACTCGGCAGATTTTGTCTTGTGGAAACCGGAACTTGACGGCGTCGGCTGGGACGCGCCGTTCGGCTTTGGCCGGCCAGGCTGGCATATCGAATGTTCGGCCATGGCCAAAGAATCCCTGGGCGAAACCATTGATATTCACTGCGGTGGGATTGATCTGAAATTCCCGCACCATGAAAACGAAATCGCCCAAAGCGAATGCGCCCATGGCAAGACCATGGCGCGTTATTGGGTCCATAATGATTTCCTGAATATGGGCGATGAGAAAATGTCCAAATCGCTGGGCAATGTGAAGCTCATTCATGAATTGCTCGAGGATTGGGACGGCGAAGTTATTCGCCTGGCCTTGCTAAAAGCGCATTACCGGTCTGAATTGATTTGGACCGAGGACCTTCTGCGTGAGAGTAAAGCGCAATTAGATGGCCTATATCGAGATAAGGCTGCAGGAAGAGCTTTCTCAGAGCCCGATTTTTCAAAACTGATGGATGATCTTAACACGCCCGAAACTTTGGCGAATTTGTCAATTGAAGCGGCTTCGGTTTTAGGCTTTTTGGAGCAGAACCCCGACAACTGGTTCAAAGGTGGACTGGATACGGACCGTTTCGATCAGCTTGTGGCGGATTATGATCAGGCGCGCGCTGAAGCCATCGCCGCCAAAGAGGCCGGCGACAAGGCGAGAATGGGCGAGTTGTTCCAACGCTCAGATGCCATTCGCGATGAATTGAAAGCTGAAGGCGTGGTCATCGAAACCGGCGCCGCAGGCTCAACCTGGCGCAAGGAATAAGCGCCGTCATTGAAGCACGCATAGACGCTGCTCATCACAATATTGAGATCGCTCTTGCGGGGGCATAAAAGGGCGCGTAAAGGTCAGATATGGCGAGCAAAAAATCCCCGATAATTGTCGATAAAACGCAGATGGTAGAGCGGCTGGCGAGCGGTAATAAACCCAAGTCAGACTGGCGCATTGGAACCGAACATGAAAAGATCGGATTTTGCCTGAACAAGCTCTCGCCCATTCCCTATAAAGGCGGGATTCAGGTCATACTTGAAAAGCTGCAACGATTTAACTGGGCACCTGTTTATGAAGAGGGCAATGTTATTGCCCTGACCCGTGACGGCGCGTCTGTGTCTCTGGAGCCCGGCGGACAGTTGGAGCTGTCCGGCGCCCCGCTTGAGCATGTCCATCAGACTTGCGGTGAAGTGCACCGTCACCTACGCGAAGTCAAAGAAGTCGCCGACGAAATAGGTGCCGGGTTTTTGTCATTGGGGTTCCGTCCGGACACCAAGCTTGAAGACGTCCCGGTCATGCCCAAAGGCCGCTACGGCATTATGCGGTCCTATATGCCCAAGGTCGGCACGCACGGCCTGGAGATGATGTTCCGGACCTGCACGGTTCAAACCAATCTCGATTTTTCGTCCGAGTCTGACATGGTCAAGAAATTTCGGGTGAGCCTGGCGTTGCAACCGATTGCGACCGCGCTGTTTGCCAATTCGCCATTCCTTGAGGGCAAGTTGAATGGATATAAATCCTACCGCTCGCGCGTTTGGCTCGATACGGATGGCGATCGCACCGGCATGCTGCCATTCGTTTTTGAAGAGGGCTTCGGATTTGAACAATATGTCGATTACGCTCTCAATGTGCCGATGTATTTTGTTTATCGAAACGGGGACTACCTTGATGCCAGCGGAAAATCGTTCAAAGACTTCCTGGAAGGCAAGCTTGATATCCTACCGGGCGAGAAGCCCACGATTTCGGATTTTGACGATCATCTGTCGACGATTTTCCCCGAAGTGCGTCTAAAAACTTTCCTGGAAATGCGAGGGGCAGATACCGGGCCCTGGGGCGAGCTTTGTGCGCTGCCGGCCTTTTGGGTTGGTTTGTTATATGATGAAGCGGCGTTGGACGCAGCCTGGGATTTGGTCAAGGACTGGACAGAAGAAGAACGCGATCAACTTCGCCGGGACGTCCCCAGGCTCGGATTGCAAACGCCGTTTCGCGATAAATCTATTCGTGAGCTGGCTTTGGCGACACTGGCTATTTCGCGTGAGGGGCTTAAGACTCGTGGCTACCTAAACGCAGCGGGTGAGAGCGAAAGCCTGTTTTTACAGGAACTCGACGGGTTCGCCCGATCTGGGCGATCCCTGGCTGATATTCTTATTGATAAATACAATAATGAGTGGAAGGGCGATATCCTCAAAGCCTATGAGGACTGCGTTTACTAATTAAAAGGTACCGCTGATCTCAAGTCTGAAAAAGAACCCGAACTCGCGAGACTGGGTTTCAAATCGGTCAATTTCGCCCAGGTCACGTCGCGCTGTATAGACCGTTCGGTTAAAATCATCACTGGCATCAAACAGATTTCGCAGGCTTGCATTAACCTTCAGGCCAAAGACATCCTTGTGCTCGACAAAGGCCATGCCAAATGGACCATCAAAGATAAAGTGATTAATCGTTGAAAGGCGGTATACTTCAGATTGACGGAATTGATCGGCGTAGAAACCCCAGGCCCAGTCTGAATTGGGAATATCGTGACGGAACTGAGCACTCCAGTAATATTTTTTGTCACCGTTAAGACGCCGCGAAAAGTTCTGCACGGGATCATCAACAGACGAGTCGCGAAGATCATATTCAAGATTTAGCTCTGCGCCCTTAAACCCAAAGGGTTCGCCTTTGAGGGTCACGTCAAAATCCACGCCGTAACGTTTGGCGCTGTCAATATTACCGACGGCGTCTCCGTCCAAGCCAATAGGAATGCGGTCAACAAGATCAGAGATTTTCTGGCCGTAAACACGGGCTTTAAAACTATGTCCCCCTTTGAATTGCTTGTCGAATTCAACCTCGCCGTTCCAGCTTTGGCTGGGGACCAGATCTAGGTTTCCCGTTGATCCGATATTATCGACCAGATCGACCTGAGAAATGAAATCAAAGAAGTTTAACTGTCCGACCTCGCGTTCGATTTTCGTCCGGATATTAAATGTGTCACTGGGTTTATAAGTTGTAGAGACAAAGCCTTTGGGTCGGAAATAGCTGCGCATATTCCCAATCTCAATTCCGTCTGCGTCTGTATTCATGCCTTCGAGTTCAGAATATTCCGCGCCGACAGATATTTGCGTATCCCATTTCGGTGACAAAGCGCGGCTATGGGTGAGGGTGGCTTCGCCGCGTTTCTCTTCGACCCGCGTATTGCCGAGGTCAATCGGCGTTGGGTCATCCAGGAAATCGGTGAATTCAGAGTCGACATCCAGATAGTTGAACACCCCTTCGGCGGCTAGCTGCCAGTCGCGGCCTTCTGTTTTTGACCAGGAATATTCTACGCGTCCAATGGCTTCGCCTTCATCGGCTACTCGGGCAAACCTTGTATTGTCGACAACGGTCACATTTGCGGGATCGATCGCGGTAAACCGCGCTTCGGTTGGTGAGTGCTCTTGACGGTAATATCCGATCATCTTCAACTTTCCGTCCATAAACGGAAGTTCATAGTCACCATCAATTTTGGCATTCCATTCATCCTCGGCGAAAGTAAACTCGGTATAGAAATCAGTACCCACCATATCGCCCGGATTGTCGATTGCAGAGCGGTCAGACCGCGTTACCCTGTTGAAATTAAACTTGTTATATTCCAGGTTCAGATTGCCGATATGATCGGCTTTGGGTTTCCAGGTCAGATTCAATGACCCGCCGGGATTGTCGCCATTATAACGCGCGAATTCATCCCGAATTTCAAAATCATTTCCGAGCCGGTCACTGCGAATATGAGGGCCCCAATGCCCGTTGCGAAATGAGTTGTTCTTAAGTTCTGCCGAATAAGATAAATTGCCGGACTCGCCTGAGATGGTCGCTGAGAATGGCAACATATTGGCTTCAAGGCCCTCGCGCCATTCGGGACGCCATTCCCAGGTGCCAGATGTTTTCTTTGAGGATTTAGCAATGACATTGGCGACCTGGCCGCTGAGCCCCGGAATATTCAAGGACGCGCCGTCAACGATTTCGATGCGCTGGACGTTCTCAGCCGGAATACGGCCCAACTGGCCAAATGGGTCGCCGCTTTTGCCTGCAAGACGCTGACCATTTAGCAAGACGTTGGCTCCGCCCTGTCCCAGGCCGCGTTTAAAGTCGCCACTATCAAGTTGAAAACCTGGAACGCGGCGGACCATATCCAAGGCCGTACGCGGGGCGTATTGGTCGAAATAGGCCGTCTCGAAAACCCGGGCATTGTCGGAATTCGTATCCTGGGCCAGAGTAGTTTGGCTCAAAATCAGGGTGAGTCCGGCCGTTGTCGCCAAAAGCGACTTAAAAGAAATAGCAGTCATGAAAGTCTCGTTAGTTAGTCTATATTCGATGTGATGGGCCTATTATTTTTGCGAATAGGTCCACCGGGTTGAGTGGGTGTCTCCAAATTTGAAGTAGCTATTCTCGAGTTCTACGCCGTTGGGCAGGAGTCGAATAACCGCATTGTCATTTTTGTAGATATGGAATTCTTCATTGATCTCGCAATAATTGTCTTCAAGGTCATTTTGAACCTGGACGCCGTTTACGAACATGTCTTTATCCTTAAAGGTAACTGTGGCCGTTTGATCGGAGCGAGAAATCAAACCATCAGATCTGAGTTGATTCATCATTTCATTTCTGAATTCGCGGTAGTCATTTTTAACGTGCTCAGCTTCCTTATTGGTTCGCAACTCCGCATACTGTTTAGCCTCTTGTTGAGCGAGATAAGCCTGCTCTTTGGCCTGACGTCGGGCTTCCTGGGCGTCCTTCTGCGCTCTGGCTTGGGCATGTCGGGCAATAGCATGAGCTTCCTTTTGGCTACGCAAGGCTTCGGTCCGGGCTTCTTTGGCCTCACGAAGGACCTCTTCACGGTTAACCCGGCTGTCGCGGAGTAACTCAGCCTTTTGCGCTTTAAGTTCGCGCTGAAGTTCTCTCATTTCGATCTGAAAGGCTTCCTGATCCCATTTGTTTTCGAAATCCGCTTCAGCCAATTCATGTTGCACTTGGGCGAGGGCTTCAGCGACTTTAGTCTCGGTAATTTTTTGAGTTTGCTCCGCCAAAATATTGGCTTCCTTCAAAATCTCAGTGATTTGTTGGTCGAGTATTTCGGAGAGCTCGTCCCGTTCCTGATTGGCTTTGATGGCGGCTTTTGCCAGTTTCTCATTCGCCTTTTTGATCTTGGCTTCGGCTTTGTCTGGGTTTTGATCTGCATAATCGAGATAGCTATCGAATTTTTCCATGGCAGCTTCAAAATCTTCTTCGACATGTTCCATTTTGTGTTCGAATTCGTCGACCGCATGTTCCAGGCGATTTTCTAACTCATCTGACCAGTCCTCGGTTTCAACCCGATTTCCGTCGATATATATGCCGGGCGCTAACTTTTTCTCATCGACCAGATCAACGGAAGACACTTTAATCACCGGAGCAGGCGCTGGAGCAGGTGCGCTGATAGGATAGGGTTCGGCGACTGGCGCTACTCTGTAATGGTAATCAGTTTTATAATCGAAGTTTGGATCCTTTAAGAGATCACGTTGTTGATTGGCTTTTTCCAATTGGACGGTCAAATCGACACCTTTGTTACCAGCGCGCATCTGATTTTCCAGAGAAGCGATATAGTAATCCAGATCGACCTTGTATTGCGATGCCTTGGATTTGAACTTCATATATGACGTAAACTGATCCGGGTTAGGCACTTTCGGGGCTTTGGGTATGGCCGGTAGATCTTTCACGACCGAAGGATGTTTGGCGATATCAAACCACATGCCGTCCTTACTGACCCACTCGGTTCCATTATCGGCGACTTTAATCATAAAGGATTTGCCGTTATTTGATTTGGCTTCGAACCTGTAATTGTCTTTATCGCCATTGGGATGTTCGATGATATTGGGCTCAGTGGTCGCGTCATCAGGATGAGCATTGGCCAGCGGGCTGAAATTAGCATAGAGGCCAGCTGCAACAATCAAAGCACCAACGGAAGCGACGACCTGTTCCGGGCGACGGCTGACATCTTCATTATCCACTAATCGGTTGAGACGAGCCATAAGCGGGCTCTTGCCATCATTGGCAGCCAGGGCAAATGTTTTGGGGGTCAGGCTTAATCTTAAGGCAGCCAGTCCTTTTGCCAGTGACTGCGGATCACGGGTGAGGGCGACAGCGAAGTCATCACAGGCCCGTTCCCGGTCGTCATCGATCCGGTTGGAAATATAGCGAACCGCCGGGTGATAGAAAAATACGGTTTTAATCGCGGTTTGCAGCAGATTGATCAAATAGTCATGGCGACGGATATGGGCGATCTCGTGCAGCAATATGGCTTCAATCTGTTCGTGCGGCAGCCCAGTAAAAAAGCTTGCAGGGACAAGAACGACGGGTTTGTAAAACCCAAGAGTTAAGGGGCCTGTGACGCGATTTGAGATCAGGATTTCGATTTGACGACGGATACCGGCATTTAAAACGAGTGTGCGAAAACGGTTTTGCCAGAAGTGAGGCGCTGGCGTCACGCCGCGGGTGCGTAATTGTTGAGTCATGATCAGGGCGAGAACGTATTTCACACTTAAAACGGCGAACCCAATGGTCCAGATCGTCCCAATCCAAGGAATATAGGCGTCCAAGGCTGGGCTGAATGAGGTTCCAACCCCCGCAACCACTGCATCTGTACTGCCGGGATCAAAGCTCAGTTCACCACCGCCCAAACCAAACAGGCTGGTAGCCGGTACGGAAGACGCTCCGCCAAATCCGGTAAATTGGTAAAAAATGAAAGTCCCCGCAAAGGCGAGTAGTGCGGTCATCAGGCACAGGACCTGAAAACCGCACCGGAGGGAAGCTTGCGAATCGCGTGTCAGCGATCGAAACATAAAGACAGCCAGGGCTAGCAGCGCCCCCTGCCACATACTGTGTAAAATCGCCCATCCAAGGCTGTCTAAAATGTTCGCAAATCCCATCGTCTCTCTCCCCGAGTTTTGCTTACTGTTGACGTTCCAGGTTCTCCAGGAACTGTTTGATCTGTTCTATGTCGGCATCCGAAGGCTTTCCTGAGCCCAAGGCATGCATGACAAGATCAGAAACCGAATTACTGAATGTCGTTTCGACAAAGCGATCAAATAAGCGGGTTTTGGTTTCCTGCTCGCTGACCGCAGCACTATAAAGATAAGATTTTCCCGGCCCCGGTTCGCGGGCAACCAGGCCTTTGTCGAGCAGGCGTTGAACCTGCTTCAAGGTCGTGGTGTAACCGACATCTTTGTTCTGGCTGAGATGCTCGTGGATATCTTTGACCAGGCAAGGCTGGTGATCCCAGAGAACATTAAGAATGGCGGTTTCCGCTTCGGATGGCTTTTGGAATAATGTCATGATTTGTCCATAAACGACACCTGTCGTATTTCATAGTTAAACTTCCGACAGGTTCGCCAAAAGGTAAAAAAAACTTGAGATGTTCAGCCGGGCAGGGCAAGACAGCAAAAATCTTTTTCAAAAGGGGAAATACTTGCATGACTGATTCATCAGCCTCAGGCGTAATGGATAAGTCCTTTTTCGGACATCCAAAAGGCCTTCAGACTTTATTTATGACAGAGATGTGGGAGCGCATGAGCTATTACGGCATGCGCGGCCTTCTCGTTCTGTTTATGACGGCGGCTATCGCCGATGGCGGCTTAGCCATTACTACAGCGACAGCCGTAGCCATTTACGGTCTCTATAGTGCAGCTGTTTATTTCATGGGCTTACCCGGCGGCTGGATCGCTGACCGTTTGATCGGCAGCCAAAAAGCCATTTGGTATGGCGGTATAATAATAATGTGCGGGCACATCGTGCTTGCGATCCCTAATCATCAGACCTTTTTCCTCGGTTTGATTTTAGTTATTTTGGGAACGGGTCTATTAAAACCTAACATTTCCGCTGTAGTGGGGCAGTTATATACGTCCGAAGATGAACGCCGGGACAGTGGTTACGCCATATATTATATGGGCATCAATGTTGGGTCGTTTATAGGGTATACGGTTTGCGGACTACTGGCTGAAAAAGTTGGCTGGCACTGGGGATTTGGTGCTGCCGCCGTCGGTATGGCTTTTGGTCTCTTACATTTTTGGCATTCTTCAGATAATTTAAAAGGCGCCGGGGCTGAACCGGCTGCGCCGTTATCCGAAGGAGGTCAGAAAAATAGTTGGATTTTGATCTGGGGCTTCTTGATCGTCGTTGCTATCGTTACGGCTTTGATGATGATGGGAAAATTCACCATTGACCCAGTGGCATTAGCTAAACAAACGGCGGTCGCATTTTCGATTTTGTTTTTTGGCTATTATTTCTGGATTTATTTCACAGGGAATCTGAATTCTGTTGAGAAAAAAGGCATGTGGGCGTTATTGCTGGTCTGTATTGCGTCGACCTGTTTCTGGTCAGGTTTTGAACAGGCAGGATCTTCGCTCAATCTATTCGGACAAGATATGACGGACCGAACGCTTTTCGGTTGGGAAATGCCAACGACCTGGCTGCAAAATGTCAATCCGTTTTTTATCATAGTTTTGACTCCGTTTTTCGCCCTTATGTGGATTAGGATAGGCCAAAAATGGGTCACGCCTGGATACGGCATTAAATGCGCCATCGGCCTGATTATAATGGGTATGGGTTTCGTTGTTATGATATTTGCCGCACAGGCTGCCGCGGGTGGTAAGGTCGCGATCTTCTGGTTGATCCTGACTTACTTCCTTCACACGGTTGGTGAATTGTGGCTGAGCCCGATTGCTTTAAGCGCGATCAGCAAACTTTCACCGAAGCGGTTCATGGCGCAGCTTATGGGATTGTTTATCTTCACCTATTCAATGGGTAGCATTATTGCGAGCCTGTTTGCGGGGAATTACGATTCTGAAAATGTCGCTCAAATGCCTGGGCTGTTTACGCAGATTGCAACCTTCACCATTGGCGCAGGCGCTGTTGTGCTTCTCATTGCCATGTTTACCAAGGGATGGGAAAAGGAAGTTGAAGTGGCGAATGCCGTGCTTCCAGCTGAGTAATCTGCTATTGCATCATCATAAACAAAACCCGGCTCATTGAGCCGGGTTTTTTTTGATTAAGAAATGGTACTAGGCTTTACCCAATAGTGCTGTTTATGGCCTTTGGCTTCAAACTCACGGGCTAAGCGGGTCGCATCTTCGAGCGATAATCCATCGCGCATTTTAAAAACATTGCCGTGCGTGTCCTGGCGCCACACTGTCCAATATTTGTCAGCATCTATGTTACCGTCGCTCAACCCCGATCCTTACTTATTTTTTAGCGTTCATCGCCATGTTCAAAATGTCGTCCATGACATTGCCGTCGCCGTCCGCGTCGAGCATTTTACCGAGCATGCCGAGGCCTTGCTGGTGCTGCTGCTGAACCTGACGTTGCTGCTTGGCCTGACCGCCGCCGAGCAATCCGCCCAGAAGACCGCCAAGACCGGACGCCTTTTGACCGCCGCCCAGCATTTGCTGCATGGCGAGGCCTGCCAATTGTGATTTCATATCGGGCTGTCGGGTTTGTTGGGACATGCCGCCCATGGCCATAGCCGCTACCATTGGCAGCATTTTCTTGAGTACATCAGAGCCAATGCCGGTTTGTTCAGCGGCGCGACCGGCGACGGCGCGGCTGACCTCTTTGGAGCCGAACAAGTGACCGAGAATGGCATTACCGTCTGCGATGGTTTCCTGACGCCCCATGGTTTCGGGCTGTTCCAGATACTGGCTGTGATTGCCGTTCTCTAACGCGCCTAAAAGCTGGGCAAAGCCTTGTGGGCTGGACGTGTTTTTCTTCAATGCGCTTGAGATCGCCGGCAAAAGTGCCGCAATGGCCGACTGGGTTTGGGACTGATTGAGTCCGAGTTGCGATCCGGCCTGTTGCGCGGATGCGCCCCCCTGTGCCGCCATGATCATTTCAAGTAAATTCATTCCTGCCATTTGGCCCTCCGATAATGTTTCTTACACGATATAGGAGAGGGCGCGATAAATTGCGAGAATGAATTACAGGCAGGCTTAATGATTCCGCGGCGTAGTTATTCTATGAATAAATTGTAGTATCGCTCGTCCCAATCAGGATAAAGATCTAAATCAATCTTATAGGCATTTTCAGATTGGCAGAACGATCTGTGTTTTCCGTAGTTTTCGATGTTATCAAGACATTTTTTTACGTTGTCATATCGGCGTATTTCTTCCGGTGTCATTGAGCGATAGGTCTGCCGTTCTTTTAAAGCTTCGATATGCGGTTTTCCTAAGGCTAGAATATCCCTTAATGTCAGTTCATGGTGTAAGCTATCAAATTGCCCTGCGGCAATTATCTCACGGTCTCGCCAAACACACACGGTATGTCCACCTACCCACCATACTTTTTCGGAGTTCTCCCAAGTGTAAAAAGCTTTGTGTATTAAATCTAATTGCTTGTCAGGATAAAACTGTTCTGTTCGGTCGACAACCATCCATCCATCCGGCGGATCAAATTTGTAGGTCGGGACCTGCATGCGAGAATAGGTGAACAGAAAGAATATTGCGATGAATTGAGAGAAATGCCAAGTCAACCGGGTCCAAGAATTGTCCCGATTTACTATTCGCACACCCGCAACACATGTCCAGTACAGGCCCAATAATATCGTAATAGTCAGGAAACTCAGATAAATAGACTGGCCTGTTTTGTAGCCCCCAAGCGTTCCCACCATCTCAGTACAGGGGGATGTCACAAATTCGTAGATCAGGAATAACCGGAGGGCAAAAAACCAAAGAATAAAAGTAAACGACAGCATGACATAATCCAGAATATCAAAGCTGAACATTTGATTGTTACGCGATTTCTTGGCGCGCCGTCGTTCCCAGCGATATGTCGACCTCTCTCCCATAAATTATATATGGGATATTGGGAACAATTTTAAAGATCAAACCGCGCTGCCGCCGACGGTCATGTTTTCCACATAAAGTGTGGGTTGTCCGACGCCAACCGGCAGGTTTTGTCCGGCCTTGCCGCAAACGCCTATGCCGGGATCGATCTCCATATCATTGCCGACATGGCGGATCTGGGTCAGCACAGTGGGTCCATCACCTATAATGGTGACGCCTTTGAGCGGCGCGCCGACTTTGCCGTTTTCGACCTTATAGGCTTCAGTACATTGAAAAACGAACTTGCCGGAGGTGATGTCCACCTGACCGCCACCGAAATTGGAGGCGTAAATGCCATCTTTGAGCTCAGACAGAATTTCGCCGGGATCGGCCTCACCGCCCAGCATAAACGTATTGGTCATGCGGGGCATGGGCGCATGGGCGAAGGTTTCGCGGCGTCCATTGCCTGTCGGGGCAACACCCATCAAACGGGCATTGAGCCGATCCTGCATAAAGCCTTTTAAAATTCCGTCTTCTATCAGAACAGTCCGGTCGGTCGGTGTACCTTCATCATCAAATGTCAATGATCCGCGCAGATTGGCCAGCGAACCGTCATCGACAACGGTTACACCGGGCGAGGCTACACGCTCACCCACCTTGCCGGTAAAGGCAGAGGTTCCTTTGCGGATGAAATCGCCTTCCAGGCCATGTCCGATTGCTTCATGTAATAAGACGCCGGGCCAACCGGGGCCGAGGACCACATCCATTTGGCCTGCAGGCGCCGGAACTGATTCGAGATTGACCTTGGCCTGTCGTAAAGCTTCTTTTGCTTGCCCCTGCCAAAACTCGGGTTCGATCAAGCCGTCATAGCTCACGCGCCCGCCGGCGCCGGCATAGCCGTTCTCACGTCTGCCGTCTTTTTCGGCCGTAATAGATACATTCAGTCGGACGAGGGGTCGAACATCGTCAAATCGTTCTCCGCCAGCTCGAAGCACTGCGATAGAACGTCGTGACGCCGCCACGGTTACGGAAACCTGAACCACGCTTGGATCCAGTGCCCGGCAATAAGCATCAATTTCCTGAAGTAATTCAACCTTTACGCCAAAGGCTGGGGCGGCAATCGGGTCCGTATCCAGATAAAGCCGTCGATTGGTTCGACGCGGGGGTTCGGACATTTCACCTGAATAGCCAGACTTTGCCATGGATACGGCGCTTGAGGCCCGGGACAGGGCGCCCGGGCTGATATCAGTACTTTGCGCAAAGCCACAGGTCTCGCCAGCGACACATCGCAGGCCGAAACCGCGGCTGGTATCAAAATTGGCGGATTTTAAGCGACCATCATCAAAGATCAGCGACTCAGATGTGCTGCGTTCGACGAATAATTCTCCGTCATCGGCGCCCGCTAACACCTCATCGAGTTGTTTCTGTGCCTGATCGGCGCTCAATTCGGTATCGTCAAAGACAAAATCGGTCATAATCGCCCTGAATTATCCACTTCCAGAAGGTTTCAGCTTTATTTAGGGACAATCGCCAGATAGTCTAGCGCTAATGCGACAATCCGCGCGGGTCTTAGTGCTGACCTGAGCGGAGTTTTTGCATATAACCCGAACCAAATTTCAGTCCGTGAGTCCGCTCGCGCTAATTTATGAGACATATATGCGTCGATTAAACAGGATAATGTCAGCTTCCGCTTTATTGCTGGCAACCGCAGGATCTGCTTTAGCTGCAGTCCCCGTTGATGGGGATCTGGGCCTCCAAGAAGCCGCCACGCCGGTGATGGAAGAGATCGTCAGTTTTCATGACGGTTTCCTGATGCCGGTTATCACCGTCATCTGTATCGTCGTTCTGGCATTGATGATTTATATTTCCGTCCGCTTTAACGAGAAAGCCAATCCGGTTCCCTCAAAGACGTCTCACAATACATTGCTTGAAGTGGTTTGGACAATCGTCCCAGTGATCATTCTTTTAGTGATGGTCGTGCCGAGTATGAAGCTGCTTTATTTCGCCGATGTTGTTGAAGACACAGACATGACTGTCAAAGTGGTCGGCAATACGTGGAACTGGGAATATTCTTATCCCGAGCATGAAAATATCGACGCCTTTATTTCTAATCCGCTGGATAAAGAGGCCGCGGCCGCAGCCGGAAAACCTTATCTCTTGGGGACAGACGCCCCGCTCGTGGTTCCGGTTGGGAAAAAGGTCAAAGTCCTCGTGACATCTAATAATAATCTGCATGCCTTTGCGGTACCTGCCTTTGGCGTTAAAATGGACGCTGTACCAGGCCGGATCAATGAAACCTGGTTCCAGGTTACGAAAGAGGGCACTTTTTACGGACAATGCTCAGAGCTTTGCGGCATTAATCACTATTACATGCCGATCGAAGTTAAGGTGGTCAGCGAATCCGAATTTAATCAGTGGGTCGCCAATGGCGGATCCTTTACGACTTCTGTCGCATCAAACACATCAGGCGCTGCAGGCATGACTGCAGCCCAGAAATAGGAGTTCATCATGGTAGCGGCTTACGGCGACGATCACG
>JAHDDX010000057.1 GCA_020629135.1 Hellea sp. | reverse complement strand
TATTTTGCGGACAATGGCTTAGACCTTTTTGGGCCCACCCCTTTATCTTGCAATATTCCACATAACTCAAAATGGCTCCAAAATTGTGCATTTCTGTGCAGGATAGTGACCGTCGGAGAAGTGAGGCATAAGTAACTTTTTGATTTGATTTCACTTTCTGAACAATGATGCCTCACCAATAAATTTATTGAGACGGATATTTTGCCCGTCAGCAATCGAAGCGCGGCAGTAAGGCGCTTCTATTTACGATTATTGTTCTTCGACTGACAGCGCCCTAATGACCCCACGCACCTCTGCGAGACCTTTCATCCGTCCGATGCCGGAATAACCCGGATTACTTTTGGCATTTTCCAGATCGGCCATCATCAAATGTCCATGATCAGGCCGAATGAAAATTTCTCTGTCCAATTCAGTTTCATTGGATAACAAATTGCGAATTACACCGATCATATCAATATCACTGTCAAGGTGATTAGCCTCTACAAAGGAGCGCTGTTCGTCTTTATCACGGCTGACGCCCCTTAAATGGGCGAAATGAATACGTTCAGCAAAATCTATGGCCATTTGCGGCAGATCATTATCGGGGCGGCTGCCATAGGTGCCGACACATAACGTCATACCGTTGGACGGATTGGGCAGTTTTCCAAAGAGAAGGTTCAGATCTCTCGGTGTGCAGATGATACGCGGCAAACCGAACATATCCCACGGCGGATCATCCGGGTGAATGGCCAGTTTCACCCCGGCGCGATCCGCGTGAGGCAAGACTTTACCCAAAAAGGCCATAAGATTGGCCCGGAGAGCAGCATGGGTCATACCGTCATAGCGCGCGAGAGCCTGTCGGAAATCATCGATTGTATAGGCCTCGGTCATTTTACCCGGCAGGCCCGCTATAATCGTCTCGGTGAGTTGCGCTACATCGTCGGCACACATGTTTTCAAAAGCGGCGCGAGCACGATCTCTTTCTTCCGCAGAATAGTCTTTCTCGGCCCTGTCCCTTTCCAAGATGAACAAATCGAAGGCCGCGAATCTGTCCTGATCAAAACGTAAAGCAATAGCGCCGTTTGGCATTTCGTGTTTTAGATCCGTGCGTGTCCAATCGATAACCGGCATGAAATTATAGCAGATCGTCTTGATGCCCGCCTCGCCCAGCCTTTTAACTGTCAAGATCCAATTCTCTATATAGCGTTCATGGCCGGGAGCCGCGAGTTTGATGTCTTCATGCACCGGAATGCTCTCGACAACCGTCCAATAGAGCGGTGAATGGATTGTGTTACGGGCTTCAATTCGCGTCTTATGGGCCAGAATTTGCTCCAGCGGCCAGGCCTCTCCTATGGGTATGTCATGCAAAGCGCTGACGATATCCGTTGCACCCGTCTGGCGGATTTCCTCGAGCGATACCGGATCGCCCGGGCCAAACCATCTCCAAGACTCACGCATGGGCATCTCTTCTTTTACAGATCACTTAATATACCCATGAGGCCCAGAAAGGCCATGTAGCTCGTAATGAGTGAGAATAAGAAAATAGCAATCAGTAGAATATTGGTTATCGAACCATGAACATGATGTCCCATGATTGCTTTCTTGTTCCCCAGATAAAAAATGCAGGCCACAGTCAATGGTAATAGGACAACATTAAAGGCCTGCGAGGCAATCATCACAAAGATTGGCCGTGCATTAAATAATGGCACGATCAGGCCGAGAAGCGAAATCACGAAGACCATGATCCGGTATTTCGGCAAGGTCATGTCCCGTTCGGAATTTTGATAATCGCAAAAAAGCCAGGGCAACATCAGCACATTAGGAAATTGTGACGAGACACCGGCGGCAATGATGCCGATCGCAAAGATAGAGGCTGCGAGAGGCCCTGCCAGAGGCTCAAGCAGGTCGATCATTTCCGCGGGCTTATTGAGGTTGAGTCCATTGGCATAAAGAGATCCGGCGGCGGCGGCCATAATGGCCGCGCTGATGATAAACATCATAAAGGCCGCAAAAAGGGCATCGCGTTTTTGCTGCCTGTCATCTTCCAGAGTCCACCCCGCTTCTTTCACCAATGTCGTGCGGATAATAAAAAGCCCCGAGAACAAGGTTGTGCCAACCATAGAGGCAATCAACAAGAGCGGTCCCTTCCCGGATGTCTTCGGAACATCGGGAATTGACGGCACGAGCCCTTTGATCATGTCCACAGGCGGCGGCATGAGGATAAAGAAATTCAGAACAAAGCTTGCCGCCATCACGGCAACAATCACAGCCAACGCCCGCTCAAAGACCTGTGTGCGGCCTTTCCAGAATATGAAATAGACCAGACTGATAAACAAAATGGCCCAATAGAGGGGTTTAATACCGCCTTTTATGAACCCTTTGGACCACTCATAGCTGACGTCTGCCACAATACCCATGACGCCCATAACGCTACCGCTGACACCGGCTGTCAAAGCGATAATAAAGAAAATGCCGACCAGCGGGTGAATATGTTTACGAAAAGCCTGAAGTGCGGTTTCGCCCGTGACCAACGTATAACGCCCATAGGTGACGATCATGACATAGGTCGCGACACAGGAGATCAGCACACACCACAGCAAGGTCATGCCATAATCGGCACCAGCTTTAGCCATGGTCGTGACACTGCCGGTACCGATATTAAACCCAAGCAAGAATATCCCAGGCAGGAACAATGCGAGTATTTTTTTCATGACCCAACCTCCCTCGGTCACATAGTAAAAATTCTAAGCGACAGGTGTTATTGGCTCCCTCGGAATAAACCGGATATCGAGTTGATCCATGTCAGAATATTTCATCACGGCCAATGCCCCTACATGGCTTTCATGGACTCCGGTAATCGCGCCAGATGAAACCAGGAGAGTTTCAGGCAAATCTAATTGGCTTGCATAGGATTGAAGATGATTGAGTAGAAACTGGCCTGACCCTTATTGGTGGTCCATTGTCTAAGTTAGACTTGGCTATGTTTGTGCAGGGCGTCATGCCGCTGCGCTCCTGACGCTAAGCGGCAATGGCGCTCTTGGCAATATGGTTTTGGGTGCAGGCGGTCTGTATCCAAGCGAAGAATGCGGCCTGAGCTGGTTATAATGCTGTCGCCACCATTCAATCAGGATTTGTGCTTCCTTGAGCGTGTAAAGGATCTCCCCGTTTAAAAACTCATCTCTGAGTTTCGAGTTAAAGCTTTCCACATAGCCGTTTTCCCAGGGCGAGCCCGGCTCGATGTAAAGCGTTTTGACATTCAGTCGTGTCAGCCATTCCCGTAAGGCTATGGCGATAAACTCCGGTCCATTGTCTGAGCGTATATGCTCGGGTGGACCATGGATCAGGAACAGATCGGCAAGAACTTCAAGAACGACCTTGGAGTTGAGATTTCGCTCCACTTTGATTGCCAGACATTCCCGTGTGAACTCATCAATGACACAGAGCATCCGATACGGTCGGCCATCATGAGTACGGTCCGCCACGAAGTCATAGGACCAGACATGGTTCCTATATTGCGGCCTGAGCCGGATGCAGGATCCGTCATTCAGCCATAAACGACCGCGCTTGGGTTGTTTCTGGGGGACTTTCAGCCCCTCACGTCGCCAGATACGATAAACCCGCTTCTCATTCACATGCCAGCCATCCCGTCTCAGCAGGGCCGTGATCCGGCGATAGCCATAACGACCATACTGTTCAGCCAGTTTGATAATAGCTTGTGTGAGAGCCGCCTCATCCGGGCGGCCCTTCCGGGGTTTTCGTTGCGTGGACCTGTGCTGTCCTAGTGTCCGGCATGCATGGCGCTCCGAGACGCCATGTTCTTTCACCACATGTCTCACACAGGCCCGGCGACGCTCAGGGCTTAGAAGTTTCCCTTTGCAGCCTCTGCCAGGATCATCTTGTCCAGGGTCAGATCAGATACCGCCTTGCGCAATCTCTGGTTCTCTTTCTCGAGTTCCTTCAGCCGTTTCGCCTGATTGACTTTCAAGCCACCATACTCCCGACGCCACCGGTAATAGGTCTGTTCCGTCACGCCAATGGCTCGAACCGCAGTACCGATCGTCTCCCCTTGAGACAGTCGGACTTCAACCTCTCGCAAATTGGCTATTATCTCTTCGGGTGAATATCGCTTTCTACCCATATCATAAGCTCCTTCAATTGGAGCCAAATACTAACTCAAAAATCGGGCCACTTTACCGGGAGCAGGCCATCGGATTATTCCTGTATCGTCCGGTTTGGTGGTTTTATTGACATTCCGTTTCTGAAACAAATTCCTGAAAAGCTCAAAGGCACCATAATTCGTGTAACTTTTAGCACACAAATTGTGTAACTTTTCGAGTTTTGAGGAGCATTAAGTATTTGAAATTATTTATTTTATTTTTTCATCTTGACGCATCTCGGCCGCACCAGTACATCCTGACAGGGCACGACATAAAGTGCCATAAAACGCCAAAAAAATACTATAAATCAGTTACTTACTTCGTTCTAGTCTGACCAAGACTGACATAGCATGCCTGTGAATGACCGATAATATGTAGTCCGTAGTGTAGTCCCGATTATCACTATCTTGAGCTGACTAAGAAGATTGTCTTTTAATGAATTCGCCCATCAATGGCACGGCGAAGGTATATTTTCCATGTTTGTTGGTGCGATAAATTAGTCCCTTGTCGATCAATGCTTTTAAAATCTGGACAGCGTGGCTGTTGGAGAAACCTTTCTCCAATTTCTCCTTTGATTTTTCGGCAATTTCTTGCGCTGTAAACTCCGCATCACAAGAATCCAAATGTGCAATCACAGAAAGGAATTCCTGTTGCCGGTAAGTTGCGCGATCCCAGCGGGGAGCAAAAAAATCTTGATCTAATTTATTGAGAATTGCTGCCCTCGGGACGCTAGGTTGTTGGCTATTTTCAATTTTACCAATCCACGCATCGTACACTTCTTTACATATATATTGTAAAAAATACGGATATCCGCCAGCCATATTTACAATGTCATCCACTGTTTCATCTGCAAATGTCAGCTCGCTTTTGGAAATTTCTATCGGCTTTTTAATCGCGGCCTTTGAATGACCTTTGCTCAGACTTCCCAACATTATCACATCGAACATTCTTTCAGTATATGTCCGCGCTTCATTCAACCTTGGGAATAAGGTAGGTAATCCAGTCAAAACTAAAATGATCGGAATATTCTCTAAATCTCTCTGAAGAGCAGAGAAAACGTCCAAAATCAGTGATAATGGAAATTGATTCTGTTCCGCATTGTCAGACATGTTTTGAGCTTCATCATATGCAAATATGATCCCAGAAACATCACTTCCCTTTAGTGCCAATCGAACATTTTGAATGACTGCTTTTAGTTTGTCGCTGGTAAGCCCTGGCGTTCCCTGATAAATTAGCCATAAATCCTCAAAATTAATTGCTGTATTCCTTATTTCATGCTGTCTGGTGAACCCTGGAGGAGTCACAAAAGTACTTTTACTAATTAAGGGTGAAACACGGACAGACAAATCCGCGATTATACGTGTAGCAATTTTTTCTTCTGAAATTGAAGCAGATTCTGACATATCGTTAGAAACCCATAGCCACTTTTCTCTTGAGGCGAGCGGCTTAAAAGACTCCAGCAATACCGTTTTTCCAACACCTCTTAGTCCAGATATTATTAAATTCTTCAGCACTGGCTGTTGTCCCAACACCTTTTTGAATTCGTCTGTCTCTTTTGTTCGCCCGGCCAAGAAAACAGGCACTTGTCCAGCGCCTGGCCTGAATGGGTTTTTCATCTGGGTCATTATTGGATTACCTTGTACGTATAGTTTAGTATAATTTAGTGCATTGTCTAAATTTAGTCAACGTTATAAATTTATAAAATACCCTAAACTACTCTAAACTTTTGCGAACTTTGTCGGGAGCATACGAAACAATAAATCGCAGTCGAATTTTCATTGGGATTAATCGGTGCCAACAAAATTTCGAATCTTTAGTGCCGCACCGAATTCAATTTAAAAAACTGAATAAAAACAAAGACTTGAATTACGGTTATTTAGTAGTCCGAAATGTAGTCCATAGGTCATAAAATGGAGATAATTTCAATAGCTTAACGTGATTCTCGGCCGCACCATTTCCAAATACCATTTGACGATCTTGTCCTGACGGAAGCTTAAGGTCGCCTGATGCTCGGAGATGTTCAAACAGACATTAATCCGTCTTTGATTGTTCCCAACAATGTATATCGGCGCATTCGCTGTATTAGAGACTGGCTCAGCGCAAAGTTTCCTACCCATGATCAAGATCACTCCGAACGTCGTTTTTTACCTGTAAAGGGGTAATATTAAAAATTTCTATTAAACGACTTTGCAATGTCCCACGCTTTTATTTCTATTTTTGTTCCGTTCCATTCAGATCACAAATCAGCTGTCATAGAACAACTGAATTTAATGGGTAACCCCGCGTCCAGATCCAAGCAAACGGATATCCGGAAAAAACTCCGAGACTCAGGGATACACTTCACCTCAAGCACGGTTATTCCCGACACTGGTGATACACAACATATTTTAATCGAGATCTCAGCAGACGGAACTGCTGAAGCCGTCATAGAGAATTATGCCGATAGATTGTCGGATGACCTGTTGGAGGTTTTTTCTGCAGCAAACAAAAATCTCAAAGCACCGGAACTAAGTTCATTTTTAAAGCGCCACCGAGTCAAAACAGGCCAAGGCCTATTTGACACGCCAGGCCTTAACTTCTCCGGCTCGCCTGAAATGTCCGTAAAACGCGTGAAAGAGGAACAGGATCTGGCCCGTGAAATACGAAACTATTTTGATACAACTGTTCCAGATTCCTCAGCTTTCGCGACTTTAAAATCAGTTCGGGCACATATTAAAAAAAATGCGGCCTTAAAGCATTTACTGTCCCCGGAACCCATGCCTTTTCACAATAGCGAAAAACCTTTCAATCTGGTCGGGATGGCCTGGGGGGCTCTTACCAAGTTTTACTGGCCATTACTCATTCTGGCCTTTCTCGGTACAGTGATCGGCCTTTTTTACAATTGGAGCGACGGCATCGGTGCAATTATTTCGACATTGGTTATTTCCGCCATCGTCATTGTCATTTCGATCCTGATTGTCAGCCTGTTTCTTTACAGTCGGCTGCGGAAAAAGGAAAAATCTGAACCCGGAGACAATAGCCTCCCGGATTTAGCGACCCTGAACGCGGTGACAGAACGGGAGAATGACGGGCAGCAAAATCATATGACTGGCGTCTCTATAATGAAACCCGGCCCTATTCGCATGTTTATGCTGCGATTAGTCTTCTGGGTCATTGGATATTTGGCAAGGACCAGTTTTCGCCCCGGCTTTTTGGCCGATATTGGCACAATCCATTTTGCGCGCTGGGTGATGATACCAAGCACCAATAAATTGATATTTTTATCAAATTACGGTGGCAGCTGGGAAAGCTATCTGGAAGATTTCATTACCAAAGCAAATGAAGGATTAACGGGTGTCTGGAGCAATACCTTTGGTTTTCCAAAATCGGAAAACCTGTTTTTGAAAGGCGCGACTGACGGCGAACGATTTAAGCGTTGGGCCAGACGTCAGCAAGTGCCGACTTATTTCTGGTATAGCGCATATCCTAATCTTAAAACCAATCGGATTCGAACCAATGCGGCATTGCGGCGAGGCCTGGCTTTGGCGAATAGTGAGAATGCGGCCGCGCAATGGCTCGCCGTTTATGCCAGCGATGCGACGCCCGCCCATGTTTTAGAAAAAGATAAAGTTCAGTCTTTATTGCTGGCGGGCCTGGGCAAGAAGCCGTTTGGGCAATGCATTGCCTTCACCTTGAGCGGCGATTTGAAAAAGGCGCAATCTTGGTTGTGCGGACTATCACCTGAACTCAGCTATGGGTCACCCGATAGCTCAAACATCATCACCCAGCTTGCCTTGTCGGCCAGCGGATTGGCTAAATTAGGTTTAACCGATGAAGAGCTTTTATCATTTCCCCACGCCTTCCAACTTGGCATGAACCACAAAACTCGCGCCCAACGAATTTTGCAAGATACCGGCGAAGACAAACCCGAAAAATGGCGGTGGGGAAATACCAAACATCCAGTCGATGCTGTTATCTTGAATTATTCAACCTCAAAGGCCCAGCGCAACAGTTTCTATTCTCGAATTAAATCAGAGATTGAAAAAAAGGGCGGAAAAGTGATCGGACGGGTTGTCATGTCCGAAACCAAATCAGAACGTTTTGCAACAGAGCCATTCGGGTTCAAAGACGGCATATCTCAACCCATTATCAGAGGGGCCAGACCCAAGCGAAGCGATGACAGTGAACTACATCTGGTCGAACCCGGAGAATTTATTTTAGGATATGCTGACAATCATGGTCAGATTCCGAATACGCCGTTTCTGGATCACACGCGCGATCCAGACCAAATCTTACCCACGGTAAATCTGAACTCACAAGTCGAAAGATTTCCAAGCTTTGCCGACGAAGACATAGACCACAATCGCGATTTCGGCAAAAATGGAAGCTTTCTTGTCATACGTGAAATTTGGCAAGACCAAAAACAGTTTGATAGCTATATCAAATCCCAAGCCGACCTTTATTCAAATCATCCCGGTTTGCCCGCATCTTTGGATACGAAAACCAAAAGAGAAGACTGGCTTGCGGCCAAGTTGATCGGACGTTGGAAAGACGGCACCTCTTTGACACGTTTTCCATATCGTCCAGGCGTTCAGTGGTCAGACGGAAAACCATCACGCAAAACGCAGTGCCAACCTGACAATGACTTTGTGTTTGGGAAAGAGGACCCTGTTGGTCTGGGCTGTCCTTACGGCGCACATATCCGCCGCAGCAATCCGAGAGACAGCCTTAACCCAGGATCTGACCAGCAAATAGAGATCACAAACCGGCATAGAATTTTGCGACGGGGCCGCACATATGTGGCGGGTATGGGCGAAACAATTAAGCAAAGTGATCAAGGATTACTATTCATGTGCTTGAACGGCGATATTGAACGTCAATTCGAGTTTATTCAACAAACCTGGAATATGAGCCCCCAATTTCACGGCCTGGAAAATGAAGTAGATCCAATTATGGGGCGTGGGGGCAAAATGGGACGATTGACGATTCCAACCTTAAAGGGGCCAATACAGCTCAAGAATATGGCGGATTTTACCTCTATTCGCGGCGGCGGATACTTCTTTATGCCTGGGCGCGCGGCGATAGAATTTTTAGGGCGCAACCGATCTGATCCTTCGAGTTAAATAGCGTTAGGCGGAAATTAGTGCTCAGAAAATTCAAACAGAGAACGAACCTATATTATGGCCCAAATTGAGACTCACATAAATATGCCAGATGCCGGATCGGCTTTCCCGATGAAGGCCCTTCAGAACGGACAGTTAAATTCGTTCATGAAAGCGAATAAGCGGCGGTTTTTCTCCTATAAAATAAAACCGTTTCTTGGAAAGCCGCTAAATGTTCATTTTGCCGTCTCAAATTCTGATGTCGTTAATTTCTATAAAGACGAGGAAAATTTAAGCTTATCAAATTATGACCTTTCCCTGAGAACAGGGGGTGCAAAATCGCAATTTTTTATTTCGGCGGATATAGAGTTCCTTGGCCGCCAATGGGCCCTTCTCAATCGGGCTTTAGATTTAGAACCAGCCATAAATCGCTATCAAGGTGACACGCCCTCATTTCCTTTTCTGGCCCCTGACGATCCTATTGCACTGTGTGCTCAAGCAGCTGTAAATCAAGCCGTCCAGAATATCCTCGCCAGAGAAAATGCCAAATCTTCGATTTTCAGCTTGCTCAAGTTCTGGAGAAAAGAACGCCGTAAAGGCGAGATCGATGTCATCAAAGATTATGGAAATGTGGTGACTTATTTAATCGTCCGGGATTTTATTGGCCTGAGCGTATCGGGTCAAAATCTGTTTAAACAATCGAGCAAATTGCGCCTGATGATGGGACCCATGTTTTTCAATCTGTTTATTAACCCGGGCGCCCGCAGACCCATAATTTCGTTCCTTTCGAATTTCATTTCAAAAATTTATAAACGTCGAATATTAAAATGTTACGGGGAAGCCCCGGCTGAAACTTTACTGGGCCGGCTGCGCACACTTGAACCGAATTCCGACCCCGTACAACTCGATCAACATAGAAAATATGTCGCAAATATTGTTATGGAATTGGCGGGTTCATTTCATTTTTTGACAGGAAGTGGGTTTGCGGGCATCGTGCAGGCGATTGACGAAAAAGAAACTTACCCGGAAAACCAACCCGGTATTTCTAATGCGGACTTGGTTCAACTGGTTGAAAACGTCGCTCATGACCCAAGAGAAAAACTAGATGAATATTTGCGGCATTATTCGCCAACCGAGTTTATTTTCCGAGCGGTGCAAAAAGACTTTGAACTGAAATCAGATACCCCTTGGACCGATGGCACAACGAAATTCAGTCAAGGTGATATGATGTGCCTGTTGACAGGCTTAGCCAGTAAAGACGGCGACACCTTCGAAAATCCTGATAGCGTTATGCCGGTCGAAAATGCAAAATGTCTCCGACACAAATATCTGCATTTTGGAAGCCCGGACGTCGAGCCTGCTAAACGACGCTCTAAATTCCCATCAGAAAATACGCCACATCATCCCTGTTTTGGGCAGTATTGGGCGCGCACTATTCTGCTCGAAATGCTAACAGGCTTACTAAGGCTCGATAACCTTCATACTGTAAAACGAGGCCAATTTAAGATGAACCCTTTTTCAGGAGGCATTTACAAGATGCAATTTAATTCAGATTGAAACCAATTCTGGTACCAGTCTTAATTCTGGGTTTTAAACCCATCTTTGCCAAGCCTTATCTTAGCTTGATTAATCGGGATCAAGACTTTTACTTTTCTAATTCGTCAAATCTTGCTAGGCTTTTTTAGCTAGTGATAGGGGCGGCCAATCAATTTTATTCGAAACAATTATAAGTCTGTGATCGCTTATATGGCAGCGATCGTGTTTGCCTTTATTATTACACCGAATACTTTAAGCCTCAGGGCTTTCATGGTGCCGCCCAGCCAAATCCACATAGATGAATTTTCTAATTCGATTGAGGCCACCCGTTTCAGGCATACCCCATCATTAAAAACATTGAGACAGGAACATAGTCCGCGCCAGGACAAATTGCGGGTGTTTCATTTTGCTTTTGAAGAAAGCTGGCCCTTGGATGGCCCCAGACATGTCTATATTCCCAGTGCCGGCGGACCGTTTCAACTCAGCCTCAACGGCACAGTCCTGCCGCCTAGCGAACCTAGCCGGTTTTTCGCCCCAGGTTTTGGGAAAAGCTGGCAACATGTTGCCCTCAAAAGATCCCAATTACTGCCCGGACGAAACCGGATAGAGATTACAGTCCCCCGCGATGAAACCCGCTCAGGCATTCGAGAGGTTTATATCGGCCCCAGCCATAGGATTGAACGGATAGCGGAGCAGCAGAAGCGCTGGATGAACGTGCTTCCTGAGATTGTCTTGTTTTGCGGAATCGTAATTATGATCATCTCAATGCTGGGATTAATCTATGCCCGTGGAAAAAACGCTTATCTGGTTACCGGGTGCCTGGGGTGTCTATTGGTTATGGAAGCCATGTTTTCACAAGTTCAAGTCACAACGTCCCTGAAAAACTTTGAACTTGCACTTCGGCTTCTTTTGCCATTTTGTATCTGCCTGCTTTTACTGCTGCTTCAGATTTATGACCGGGATCACTGGCAAGGCCTGGAGCCGCCTAAAATTGCATTATATGGTTTCGCTTTAACCGGGCCATTCATTGCCTTGGCTCTAATGGTATTCCCGCTCTCTATCCCGGCTTCATTATTCTTGGCCACATTAGCCCTGCTTACGCCGCTCCCACTTTTGGTGTTGGGTAGTCTTCTTAACATATTGCAGGATTTGAAAGGGCATAAATCCCGTCTTGAAACGCTGTCAGAAACGGTCTCAGTTCAAGCAGAAGAACTGGATGAACGGGACAGTTTAATTGCAAAGGCCCAACGCAATCAGACGATCATGGAAGAACGGCAAAGATTTACGCGCGATATTCATGATGGAATTGGGGGACAATTATTATCGCTTTTGCTGCGTGTTCGGACCGGCAATATTCAAAAGGACGAAATAGCCCGGGAAATCCAGGCCGGACTGGATGACCTTAGACTGGTTGTGGATTCGCTTGATCACACGGGTGACAATCTCGAAGCTGCGCTAACAACCTTTCGGGCGCGCGCGCGAAATCAACTTGATGCGGCCAATATCACCTTAAACTGGGAACAATCCGACAAGATTTTTATAAAATTTCGAACCACGCGTGGAACGTTGCACCTATTCAGATTTCTGCAAGAGTCGATCACGAATGTTATTAAACACTCCAAAGCTAAAAATGCCTGGATCAAAATCGTACAAGCGGACGAAACCTCCCCTTTAACAGTACTGGTTTCAGATGATGGCAAAGGCAGTACTTTGGAAGAAGTATCAAATAGTTCCGGACGCGGAATGCGAAATCTTAAAAACCGGGCGGAACATTTAGGGGCGAAATTCAATATCAATTTCGAAACGGATGGCACGCAACTCGAATTGGAAATTCCGCCCATGCCAATCGCACCCGATTAGCGATTACAAGTCTATCCACCCCAATTGAAGGGCTTCAAACACCGCCTCATTTCGTGAATGCACCGATAGTTTTCCATAAATGGATTTTACATAATCGCTCACGGTATGGGGCGATATTTCCAAGGTTTCAGCCGCTTCCTTATAGGACAGTCCTTTCGCAAACAGGGTCAATATTTCCGTTTCACGCGGCGTCAAAGTTGATCCGGGTATTTTATCCCCGACGCGCGGCAATTGATCTTGAAAAAGGTTAAGCAGGTGCGTCGCCGCCTGCGGACTGATCGGGTTTGCGCCACTTAGAGTTTCTTTGATATGTTTGATAATTTGTTCTGGGGCCGTATCTTTAAGAATATAACCATGCGCCCCGGCTTCCAGAGCCGCCAATACACTTGTTCGATCACCGAGCACGGTTAAGATCAACGCCTTGGACTCGGTGGTTCCAACCAGATATTTTACAAAATCAGCGCCATTTCCATCCGGCAATTGAAGGTCAACCAGGCAGATATCCACATTCGGATGTTTCTTAAGTTGACGACGGGCATCTGCAACTTTTTCCTCAGAAAAAGCTATTTTAAGAGTTTTGGAATCCGCCAAAATAAACTGAAGATAATTCCGCATATCCGGATCATCTTCCAAAATACCAATTAGCTTCGTTGAAACCATGCGCGCCCCCAATTGTTCCTTTTACTAATTATATTCTGCGCGCGGTGTCCAGCAATTTGACGAATTATTGTTGGAAATATCAATCCAGGCCAGGCTTCCCCTCACAACGGTTCCGATCCCTGTAACACTCAATGCGCTATTCCCATCTTGATTGTTCAACATTCTCCAGCCATCGCCAAAAGTCTGTTCACAAAGGCTGTGTCCGTCATCTGCGGTCTTGATTGAGTTGCCGACGATTGGCTCCGTGAAACCAATCTCACCCATTGTCCAGCTACCCGATTTTGCATCGGGAAGTCCCGTGGGCAATGGATTGCGCCCGTAGCTGTTCACACAAGCCATTGGTAAGATTTTATCGCAAGTCAAATTCCCGCTTCCAGAATTACACCCCGCTTTCGAGTCACAGGACAAAGATATTACGTCGTCAAACCCTTCAAGTTTATCGACCGACATACCGATCCCCTTGTCGTTTCCAACACCAGCTGGGGGCGCAAAATCTGAATTTATATTTTCTGCGGGGGCGCCTTCGTTCGTAATTGGCCGGTCCACAGAAATTACACCACTGAAAAACAACAGTGAAATAACGCTCATAATCCCGATTAAGACGCCAAATAATAACGTTAATACCGTTACCGCCGTGTTTTGATTTTCCATTTCTGGCCCCTGAAACGCTGAATAGAACTTATCGGTTAGGTCGAATTTTTCAATCCCAATTCGCGACCCCCATGAATACGGGATATCAATTCGAGACACCAAGGGTTAATAAAATCTTACACACGACAAGGACCCCCGTCTGCGTCGTGTGTCTGTGGGGCACAGATTTTGGGGCAATTACGCGTCGATTTTATCGGCGCGTTTTTTTTGCGCCTTGATATTCTCGATTTTCTCACCCATGTGTCGATCATGACAGATAAGGTCTATAACGCAGACGGATGTGCCGAATGGAAAATCAGCCCTGATCTGATTGCCTATCCGGATGCCGTCAATTTCATGGAAACACGGGCTAAAGCGATTGCGCTCGGCGAAGCGAATGAGTGCGTCTGGCTTTTGGAACATCCCCCGCTCTATACAGCCGGCACCAGCGCGAATTCTGACGACTTGGTGGATCCGGACCGGTTCGATATTTTCCAAGCCGGACGCGGCGGGCAATATACCTATCATGGGCCGGGGCAACGGGTTGCCTATGTCATGCTTGACCTACGCAAGCGAGGACGGGATGTCGCCGCGTTTGTGCGTACACTCGAACAATGGATTATGGACACATTGGCCGAGTTTGACATCACGGCTGAGCGGCGTTGTGGCCGAGTTGGCGTCTGGGTTACTCATCCGGACGGCCGCGAAGATAAAATTGCCGCAATTGGTGTCAGGCTCAAAAAATGGGTCAGTTTCCACGGCATTTCGATTAATCTTAACCCAGATCTCTCGCATTTTGACGGCATTGTCCCCTGCGGATTATCCGAGCACGGCGTAACGAGTTTAAAGGCTTTGGGAAAAACAACAGAGATGAACGCGCTGGACCAGACCCTTCAACAACAATTCAACAAATTGTTCGGCCCAACAAAAAGACACGCATAAAAAAACCCGCCAAATTGGCGGGTTCAAATTGTTGCGAATTTACCGATTAAGTTGCTGGACCAAACCGGTTTTCATTCGGCTCACCTTTGATCATGGCGTTGAAAACAAAGGCAATGATCAAGCTTACAATGGCGCCTGATACAGCACTAGGAATGGCTGTCTTCTTTGCAATATCAGCAGAAGCCCCCATGATTGTGCTCATCATCGAAGCGAAATCACCACCCTCAGCGGCTTCATTCATTTGGGCCTGCATCTCGGCATCAACACCAGATAATCCCATCATTGTCATAACAGCATCAGCAATGACGGCTAATATAATAAAAACAACTATCGGAATCAGGCACATCCATCCTGACTTTCCCGCATCGTGATATCGTTTGATCCACAAAACAATCCAACACCAAAGCATAACCAGGCTCAAGATCGACAACGGCATTGCCAAACTAAAACTAATCAAAGGCATCAAAGCGATCACAAAAGCCGCGGCAATCAAGATGTAAGCGCCCTTCATAAATTCAGCCGAGTTAATCCGGCCATTTGGCGAAAACAATAAATTCATCATGAGTAATTCCTCCCTTTACAAGCGAAACACTGGCAGAACTGTCAGAAAATTCAAGATCAATTTCGACCAAAACGGAATTCACGTAGTCCTGAATAGGCGGTCAAAAAGACGGGGATGGCCCAAAGAATTGGCTGAATCAGATGATAATTCGAGCGCAACCCATCTTGGTATTTTTGAATAATCGCCTCTCGAATAGCCGGATCAATATCCTCTTTGCGGGAATATTGTGAAAACTCGCTGAAATATTCGGCGCCGCCAAACGCTAACATAACGGCAATGATTGCCAATATCTCAAGAATGAAAGCAAGAGTTAGAAACCATGACGTATGGCCCATCTGCCGCAGACGTTTGCCGTAAACACAATAGATCAAATAAATGACGAGAAACGGAAATATGAGTGCAATATAAAACGACGTCATATTCGTGCCGAGCTGGCGCAAAAGCGTGTTGACGCCGATCACAAAAACCGACAAGCCAACAAAGCCGATCCAAAAGGTTTTTCGATCAATTTCACCAGAAAGTTTTAAAAATAAAGACAGCATGACCCGTCTATGAACCGGACAAACTTGTCAGGCAAGTGACGGGGTGTCGCGACCTAGGCCGCGGCGTTGATCAAGGGTCTAAGAGATGCGTGCACGTCGGGGCTTTCGCGGTCTAAAAATGCCAGAAGTGCTTTTTCATTCTCGCTTAACACCCCGTCGCGATTTAGACGTTCGACTAACCAGCCCGCCTCGACCGGGTCAATTTGTTCAGCGCTGGATCGACCCTGGCTATCTTGGAACTGTGAACGGACAGGGCCTTCATCAATCTGGTTTCGCCAGGCTTTAAATGCCGACATCAGATTCCAGCGAATGCCTTGATCTGATGACAACCAGTCCTGCCGTCGACGGGCCTCGTCAAAATCTGGCGCGGCGGGTGCCCCCATAGTCATCAAATAATTGGCGACAGCTCCGACAAACAGGTCCTGCCAGCTTTCATCATTGTCTTGATCGCGGGTGGCTTCGTCCAAGTCAAAAAGCAGCTCCGCTTCGGCCCGGGTAATGCCAAATCCACCATCCCCACCGCAAGCATATAAAATCCGCCTTAGAATTCGAACATCTCGGGCTTCGATAGTCCCGGGTGAGAGTTCCCGGCCATCGGCCAGATAACCGCGACCTTCCAACACGCAACTCCGCACCTGACGCAGCGCATACATTTCGAGGCGCTCCGGCACGGATTCCGCAATATGCAACACATTCATTAAAAGCTCGAATTCGGTTTCAATGGCCAGAACACCGTCATGATCGATCCGTTCCATCAACCAGGCCGCATTGGCCGCATCAATATATCCATGAGGTAAGGTTTGCCGCACCAGAAATGTGGTGAGGGAATTGACAAACATATCCTTCCAGTTTTCGGGCTTGGTTTGGACGGAGTCGTTGATTTTAAACAATAAATCCGCCTCGTCCGGCGATAAATAATTGTCGCCCCAGATCAATTGCCTGAGTGATTTCAACTGCGCTTCGCTCAGCTCATTCTTGCTCACGACATCCGTTAAAAGGGTGTTCAATGTTGTATTTGGCATAGTCCAATCCCCGAGATTTCAGGAAAAGATTAGCAAAACGAGGTTACTTAACCGCTAATATTTAGGCTATTTATACGCTAAACGGCTTTGGTTATGACGTCACTCCCCGCCTCCAACGTGCGGTGAACCGGGCATTTATTGGCAATTTCAATCATCCGGGCCCGCTGGGCTTCGTCCAGATTACCCGTAATCGAAATTTCGCGCGTAAACACATCACGCCGCAGACCATCACCGTGAATTTCCTTATTATGGCTGACTGAAACTGAAATATGGTCCACAGGCCATTTTTTTCGCTCTGCATACATACGCATGGTAATAGAGGTGCAAGCCCCCAATCCGGAACACAATAACTCATAAGGCGTTGGACCGAGATCAGCGCTTCCCAGGTCGATGGGTTCGTCGGCGAATATATGGTGTCGCGAGGTTTTGACATCCTGGGTGTAAACGCCACCCGGGCGCTCAGAGACAATTACAGCTTCAGCCACTTCAGGCTCCTTCCAATATGTTGCACAAGGCCACAACTTCAGCCTTTAAACCGGCCGCATTTTCAGCCGCCTCTTCATCCTCACCCCATTTTTCGATCTGATAGAGAGCATCCAATCTGGAAAGCTCAAAGGCGCGCGATCCGGCAAGATGTCTCTCCATAACCGCCAAGGCCAGAATGACAGACCCATAAACAGCCGTCAGATGAATAAATAAAGTCAATTCCAGATCACTTTTTGAAGAGGCATATTGCCCGATAGCTTCGATGGCCATTGGGTCCTGCTCTATGGCTGAGATTGACTGGGTGGTTTTTAGGGCGATCCCACGCGATTGAGACCATTCCAATATTGGATCCCAAAGGTCTGTCTGTCTTTGCACTAAATCAGACCGGCCTTCTGCCCGGTAACACAGAAGATCGGTGCGTCCATAGGCCTTGGCCTCATCGATCAACTTATCCCTGTTTTTGGGTGTCAGCTCCAATGTAACATTTACAAGACGGGTTACGGGCATGGTATCAGGGCGGATTAAATCATCTTGCGCGGCCCATTCCTTTGCAATCAAATGTGCAACATGTTTTTGCATTGTATTCAGCGGAAGCTTTCCGGGCGTTTTTAACACCCGGCCGTCCAATAGGATCTGATATCCGTCATTTGACTCGGATATATTGACCTCTTTGTAAAAACGGCGGTTTAATGCCTGGCTCATTTCAATTCGTCCCAATCATCGAGTTCCGGCTGCCCTTCAAAACCAAATTGCATAAACGCATTTTGCATATGAGTTGGCATCTTTGCTTCAATGAAAATATCTCCGTTAGGTCCTGGAATAGACAGGCTACGGGCATGAAGATGTAATTTCTTATCTAACCCACCCGGCAGGGGCCGGTCGGTCATATATTTCGGATCACCGGCGATTGGCGCGCCCAATAACTGCATATGCAATCGCAGTTGATGGGTTCGTCCGGTTAAAGGCTGCATAACAACCCAGGCCGCTTTTTGTCCGGCGGTTTGTGCAAGCTGATATAAAGTCCGCGCATGCTTAGCGCCGTCCGTTCCATGCCGGACGGCTTGCATGATTTCCCGATTGGCATTTTTATTACCAAAACTGTTATCTGTCCGGCCCTTGGCCATATAGCCTTTAATTTCGCCAGCTGTTGGTTTGGGCACACCATTTGTCACGCCCCAATAAATTTTCTCGGCGCGGCGGCTTTGAAAAGCCTTACCGGCCCAGGCGGCCGCTTTGGCCGATTTAGCGACAAGCAAAACGCCCGTTGTATCCCGATCCAGTCGATGGACCAGACGACATCCCTCGCCCAATGCGGGTAACAGACCGTCCAAATGTCTTGTGGTCTTACTGCCGCCTTGAACCGCCAGGCCAAATGGTTTGTTGAGCGCGATCAGGTCTTGATCTTCGAAGATCACCAGATCCCGCATAAACCTGACGTCCTCTTCTGAAATTCGAGCTTTAGGCTTAGTGTCACCGGGTTCCGGCAAAGGGGGTATCCGGACAGTCTGGCCCGTTTCCAAACGCAGCGCCCCTTTGGCCCGCTTACCGTCAACCCGCAATTGTCCTGTGCGCAAAAGTTTCTCGACACGACCATGTGGAATATGCGGAAACTTACGCTTAAACCACCGGTCCAATCGGGATCCGGCGTCGGTTTCGTCGATTATACATGTTTGGACGCCGCTCATACTGCCCCCACTTTTCTCATCACAATCAGTCCGATCATTAACGCGACAAGGGACAGAATGACGGATCCGCCGACATAGACGGCAAATGACCCGTAAGCCTTTTTTTCGATCAGGTTGATAGCATCAAGCGAAAAGGCACTGAAGGTTGTAAACCCGCCTAAAATCCCGACACCCAGAAACAGACGCCAGTTATCGCCGCCATTTACCTTCATCGCTAGCCAACCGATCAATAGCCCCATTAAAAAACTGCCGAGAACATTGACGCTCATTGTGCCATAGGGAAATCCCGGACCCGTATTTTCCTGCACAAGTTTACCAACCAAATGGCGCGACACGGCGCCAATTGCACCGCCCAAACCGATATATAAAAGTGAACTCATTGTAATTAATCCAAACTTGTCGCTCCTCTAGG
>JAHDDX010000056.1 GCA_020629135.1 Hellea sp. | reverse complement strand
ATGGGATAAGTCCTTCGAGCTGGGCGCGTTTGCGGGCCAGCTTGCGGGCACGACGAATAGCTTCCGCTTTTTCACGAACGCGCTTTTCAGACGGCTTTTCGTAATGTTTGCGGGCTTTCATTTCGCGCAGGACGCCTTCGTTCTGAAGTTTCTTCTTCAGCGCGCGGAGTGCCTGATCCACATTGTTCTGACGGACGTAAATCTCGATCATCTAAAATCAACTCACTTTCAGTGGTTAAAGGTTCAATAAATAAAGCCTCCATCAGGAGGCCGCGTGGTGGGCGGCTTGTAGCGAGTCGATTTGGCCAGGTAAAGGGCGAAACCGGATTAAAATCATGAATCTGAGCGTAAAATGCCGGGTTTTTACGTGTTTTCGTCTGGAAATTCCGATTCAGCGCGAATTTAACGGATTTCTTTGAATCATGGCGTGACAACGAAACAGAGATAGGCTTAGCTGACTTTGGGATAAATACAGGGGTCTTCTATGAATATTCGAATTATATCGGCGATTAGCTTCGCCGCGCTCATCACAGCTTGCGCTACGACACCAGAGCCTGAAGTAGTTGAACCAACCGAAATCGTTGTCGAGGCCCCTGAGCCCGTCGATCCAATACGCGAGAAATATGAAACTATCGAATATGGGCAGGCCCTCGATATGGTCTGTACTGACCCTGTCCCCGCCGAAGGTAAGCTGGCGGACCGGCCTAATCTTCAGGAAATGTGGGAAAACTACCTTTATGACCGCCCGGATGGGATTTGGGGCGAGATTGGCGGTATGGTCGAGGTCAATGGCAATCTGCCGCTGGATCAGGGGCGCTGGACAAATGCCTGCACAGTCAGGTTGTCACATATGCTCAACAAGGCGGGACATAAGATTCCGCGAAACGGCAATAAAACGGTCAGTGGTGGTAATAAAGATCAATATTATTACCGTATTCGAGATTTCGAAGCCTATATGATTGACGTTTTTGGAGAACCCGATCTTGCGATCACAGACGGGTCTGCCGATACATTTGATATTCCGGCAAAACCAGGCATTCTTGTTATGGATTTCCCAGGCAGTACTTTTAACGGCCACACCACGATCTGGAACGGGGCTGGCTCGGTCGATAATGCCGATATTGGCGGACACAGGGTTCTATTTTGGGAATTGCCGTGTTTCGTGCCTGAAGGACGAGATCAAACGCCGGTTGCCGCCGTCAAAACCGAAACGTCGTCTTTAATGCCTTAGGATTTGGCTTCTGGCGGGGTAAAACGGAAATGCCCCGTCATTTTAGGCACCCACAAAATATTATCTTCAACAGGACCTTGCCCTATATTGTGAATGACGAGCGGGGTTCCATTCGGTGATTTTTTATCTGACACGATGCCAATATGAGCTAATCGCCCTCCCAGACGCCAGCTGACTATGTCGCCAGGCAGGTAATCATCCGGATTGTCCGTAATCGGAACCGCTGCACCTTGCCGGCGGAGATAGGCCTCGAGGTTAGGGACGCGGCGATGGTCAATGTTTTTATCGGGTCGCTTTAAACCCCAATTTTTCGGATAGGCCGAAAAATTGCCTCGCATATCTTCGTGTACGGCTTTTTGAAAATCAAATCCGAAAGCATTGCGATAGGTCCGGATCACCACATCCGTGCAAACGCCTGTGCTGGGATCAACGTCGCCAAATGGATAGCTGAGCTTCACATATTTCGGATCGTACCGAATATCGGCTTTGGTGCGTTCACGAGCCGAAACGACAATGGCTTCTGACGCCGAATTGGCGAAGGCCAGGCTAGCCGGAAACAGGCAAAGACATGTTAAAAGGAGCGCGCGCATAGGATGAATTATTTAAAGCACCAAAGTTAATCAAGAGCTAAATACAGCCAATTATAACACATTTATTATAGCCATTAAAGACAGGCATAGACCGAATCGATTAATCGTTGGGGCCGGGGATCACCCAGCAAGGAATTATCCTGTTTGTTCATAACATAGGCGCCGCTAATACCGGTGATCGGATCGGCAAACACACACGACCCACCCCATCCGCTATGTCCAATAGTTTCAGGTGTTGGGCCGAAAAAGAAATTGGGGGCGTTTTTCATGACACCGGCCGCAAAATCTATTTCAAAAGGCAAGACGAGGTTTTGCCCGGAAATCCGGGTTTCCGACAAATGGGCGCGTGTGTCTTCAGATAAAAAGGGAACGCCGTTTAAGGTTCCGTTGATAAACAATGACATAGCCTGAGCCAGGCTTTTAGCGGTGGCATGGCAATTTGATCCGGCCAGCTCTGCCTTGCGCCATATTTCGACGCCGGCACTGCCTGGTGATGACCATTTTTCCAAAAAGGCGGCTCGGGTCGCTGCATTGATATCTCCGAATTTGGCGAGTGCGCGCGGTTTGACCATTTCAGCGCAGCGATCAAATTCACTTTCGGGCAGTCCGATCCATATATCCAACCCAAATAATTCTGCGATTTCTTCTCGTAAAATCAGGCCAAGCCGACGCCCATCAAGATCTGCGCGGCGCGCTATTTCGCCAGCCAAAAATCCATAGGTGACGGGGTGATATCCACAGGCCGTGCCTGGGGGCCAGATTGGAGTCTGGTTTTCAAGTTCGGTGATGGTCTTGTCCCAATCATACCAGTCCTGGGCCTGCCAGTTCGAATTGGTGATCCCGGCCAATCCGCTTTGGTGGGACATAGCTTGGGCCACCGTTAAGTTCTCTTTTCCATGTCTGGCAAAACCCGGCCAGATAGAGCGGACTTCTTGATTATAACCCAGCATATCTTCTTCAATAAGCCAGGCAATGACCAGGGCGGCCATAGCCTTGCCAGAAGAAAACACGGCGATCAGATGATCGCGGGTGAGGGCCATCGTTTTTTTGCGATCTGCCCAACCTCCGACAAAGTCGATCAGACAATTCCCATGCTGGTAAATCGCAAATCCTGCGCCCAGTTCAACGCCGTTTTCAAAGTTTTCTATAAAGCTGTCTTTGACAGGGTTAAATTTTGGGTCGGCGATCAGGTCAAATGGAGTTTGCGTCATGAGTTATCATAAAGGGCTAAGTTGGAGCGGCGACGCGTTTGATATCAGATCTTGCGTCGTATAGATTGGGAGCTCTCTATTGCCGTGTTTATTTGCATATTTCAATATAGCAAATATGGATGAAACTGATTTTTGAAATGCCGAAACCTTGACTTCACCATTGACAATATGGCTAAGATACAAAGCCCCAAATGCGTCCCCGCAACCATTCGGAACAGTTGGAAATCTGGAATGCCTGATTTTAACCTGGTGCTCAGGCCCGACCAGAACCGCGCCTGATCGTTCGTCTTCATTTAAAGATGTGACCAACCAGTCTTGTGGCATTAAATTGGTCAGCTCAGCCACGTCTTGAGCTGAGTTGGGTGCCTCACCGCAAATTTGAGAAAATTCAAACCAATTGGGCGTCACGATATCAGCTTTTTGAACCAGTTTATCGATAATCGCCTGGGCTGTCGTCTCAGGCACATAAAGACGACCATTATCGCCCATCACCGGATCCACTAAAACTTGAACACGCTCATTATCGGTTCGAATGATGTCGATGATTTTTTCGGCAAGTACGACTTGCTCTTGATTAGCCATATAGCCGGTCAAAATCGCGTCAAACTTAAAGTCCTGTTTGTTTATCGCATCCCAAATGGATTGAAGTTTACGGGTATCCACGCCGCCGCCGCCAGGATCACCCCAACCGGGATGCCGGCCTAAAATCGTGGTTGGTAACAATACTGGGCAGATTCCGGCTTGGGCCAGATAAAAGGCGCTAACATTTCCGCCAACCTGACTTGCGCTGACATAGGAAGATATGACAAGGACAGTTTTCACAAACTAAGCCTAACGCGCAAATCCCTGAACGATAAGAGAAGATTTATGAGTTTGACCATTTATCACAATCCAAGATGTTCAAAATCCCGCCAGACCCTGGCTTTAATTGAAGCGGCGGGTCAATCACCCACCATCATGCGTTATCTGGATGAGCCGTTGAGCGCATCTGAGATCAAAGACCTATTGACTAAGCTCGGCTTTAACAGCGCCCGTGACTTAATGCGGCGTGGCGAAGCGGAATATAAGAACCTGGGCCTTAAAGATGAGAATGATGAAGACGTATTGATTCGCGCCATGGCTGATCATCCACGTCTGATTGAGCGTCCAATCGTGGTGTCTGGGCGTAAGGCTGTGCTCGGACGACCGCCTGAAAACGTCCAGACGCTACTTTAGCAACACTTTCACGGGTCATTTACCAAAATTTTCGCTTTATAAACGGCTTGTTAAGCAAAGCAGGGCATCACTTCCGTTAACCTTTGCGCTTTTTGCGTCAAATCGGAGGGTTGAGATGCGTCTAGTTGTGTGTGGATTGTCTGCGGTTTTATTATCCGGATGTTCTTGGTTTGGTGGTTCTGGGCAGTCATATAATCAAAAATATCTTCCAAAATATTCGTCGCAAGGACAGATGCAGCAAGCGCCTATGCGTGGTGCGCATAATCCCTGTGTTATATATTCTCCAGTTCAACCGGTTCCTCAAGGCTGTGATCCATCCATGGTGACACTGGCCACAGGGTCAGGGGCTCACGGCGGTCAAATGCCGGGAACAACCTATGCGACCGGTGGATATGGATCCCATGCGGGACAGGCCGGATATTCGGCGCATCAACCAGCGCAAAGACTGAAAAAACCTCGACTGAGAGGCGCTCTTTCACTCGGGTTAGAGAAAAATGTGAGCGGCAATCTTATTACGCCGGACCTGGTATCGACTTTGGATCCCGTCGCTGGATATTCACCTAATATTTTCAATGAAACTTTCGTTGAAGGATCGCAGACATCAGGCAATATTACGACAACAGAATATTTCGCGGATATTGACCGGACGAATACCGCAACTGTGTCTGTCAGTGACGTATATAGTACGCCAATGAGTTTAAAAGGTGGATTTGAATATATTGTTTCGCCTCGAACGACTGTTTTTGCGAATGCTGGATATAGTTATGCTGAAGGAGATTCTGGATCTTCCGTTAATCTATTTGGTCCTTTAAGCCGACGTATAACATCTCAAGACTATATTCCTGAGCCTCCACCTCCACCAGTGGCCACTGATGTTGATACCGTTGGAATTAATCCGATTACAGGCGCGCCAATAGTTACAACATCGACCGTGTTTGTTCCGCAGCCAGCATCAGGCCTTTATATTCCGGCAGGACCACCGACCGTTTCCACTCAGTCCATACCAAACGAGAATATTGCTAACTTCCATTACGATTTCTCGGATATGCGCCGGATCGATTTTGAAGTTGGCGGGCGTCACTACTTCAATCCGATTGTCAAAAATGAAGGGTTCAGAACCTTAACGCCATTTGTAGGGGCCTCTGCCGGGATGGCTCATTATAACCAGATGAGTTACACAATTGCTCAGGATCAATTAGATTATTCGGCGGCTTTTGAAGGCGGTGGCGGGACACAGTATTTAGAGCCGGTTCTCGCAGGAAGTGCGGGCGCGACTGCAGCTGTGAATCAAACCGAAGTATTATTTGACTCACAATGGGTTCCGACCGGCGCATTGACAGCTGGCTTGGAGTGGCAGTTAACACCAAAAACTGCGCTCGCTTTGGAGTCAGGCTTAAAATATGAGAAAAATCGCGATTACGCCAATGGCCAAGAAGGTGACGCCAATATTATTGTGCCCGTTACGCTGCGCGGAAGTTTTAACTTTTAAGGCCCATTTAAGGTACTTTAACCGTTCGGTTAACCCTTTGTTTTCCATTTGAAAACCTTTTCTTTACCATACCGTGTTCTAATTCGAGACATGACACGAATCAGTGGGTTATAAGGAGTCTCAAATGCGTTTAGCAGTCTGCGCGCTCTCAGCGGTTTTATTGTCAGGATGTTCCTGGCTCGGGGGCGGGAGCCATCATGATGACTCCTATGGATATCAATATGGATATGGCGGAGCCTATGGTGCCGGTGGTCAAGCGGGATGTATGCCCGGCTATGGCTATGGCGGTTATGGTCAGGCCGGCGGAGCGGGTGGATGCGCGCCTGGAGCTGGATATTCTGTAGCCCAAAACGGTTATATGGGCGCCGGCGCCGGGGGCATGTACGGTGCCGGTGGTGCTGGAGGTATGTATGGTAACGGTGGTGCAGGCGGCATGTATGGCGCTGGTGGAGCCGGAGGTATGTACGGAGCTGGCGGCATGGCAGGTGCCGGAATGTACGGTGCAAGCGGGATGGCCGGTACCGGAATGTATGGCATGGGCTCGGGTGCCTATGGTTCGACAACCACTCTTTCATCAGCCGCACCCTACGGAACAGCAGTCGGCGGAGGTGTAACTTCTGGCGGCGTCCAAACCGTGCAGGGATCACCAATTTATGTCGCTCAACCTTATCCGTCCTATTATGGCGTGCCGGTTCTGCGCGGCTATTCGCAGGGCGGCGGCTATGGATATGGCGGCGGTTATAGTTATGGCAGCGGATACGGTGGCGCTATGCCGTTCGGTATTGAACTCGGTGGTGGATCAGAATTCGATATTGGTGGCGATATTTTCACCGGCAAAGCCGCAAGCCCAAATAATGAAGACTTCGCATTAGCAACTGGTCAGGTCGTTTCTCCGGCCATCAGCTATGACCAAGCTTTCAAGCAAGGATATAATGTCGGCGGCGGTTTAAGCTATGACGTTGGGCCAAGTACGACTGTTCTCGGTATGGTCAATTATCAGAAAAATTCAGGTAACACATTTGATAACGGAACATTCCAACCTGGCACATACGATGCCTTAGGTAACTTTACAGCTACTGGTGCTGCTGAAACGGTTACAGCTGAGTTGACCGACCTGGAACAAGTGACATTAGAAGGTGGTGTCCGTCAGTATATGGGCGGTAATGGCGGGTTTAGACCTTATGTCGGCGCCATGGGCGGCTTTACACATAATAATGCGGTCGACCTGACACAAAGCTCTACCACCCTCGGTACATTTACCCAGAACTATATTGAATCAGGTTGGACTCCTACGGCCGCTGGTCTGGTCGGTGCGGAAATGGCTGTCGGCCCAAGAGCCGCGATTGGCGTTGAAACCGGTATCCGCTGGCGCGATAGCCTAGATACTAATGTAACGTCAGATGATCGCTGGAGCATTCCAGTATCCCTCCGAGGCCGCGTCGCTTTCTAAGCTTCAACCCAATTTATGGTTATTAAATCCTAAACCCGGCATTGACCGGGTTTTAATCATTCTGCGCTAGAACTTGTCCCATAAATGAATGGACCCGTGTTGGCGCAAGTCTTGCAATCTCTGAGTGCAGTATCGTTAACACGGATTGGTGTGTCAAAACGAAACGAAGGGATGAAGACATGCGCGTATTGTTTTTGGGAGCTGCAGCTGTTGCTTTATCGGGTTGCTCTTGGATGGGCGGTCTGGGTGGCAAAAGCTCAAGTCAGTCTAATCAACACGGTTATTATGCCTCTTCGGCAGATGATTGTTGTGTGGGAGGAAAATCCTTAAGCCGCTGGAATGTTGAAGCCGCCGTAGGTCCGCAATTCTTCGTTGGTGGCGACGCCGTCACAGGCGATCAGATTCATGTGGGTACAGGTGCTGAATCGGGCGTAATTTCCATGAGTGATGCCTATGAAACAGGCATGCGCTATGAATTAGGCGGCTCATATGCGCTTAACCCGAATCGCAAGATCACCGTTATGGGCCATTATGCGTCAGCGGAAGGGGAAGACGTTACTGTCGGTACAATCGGCGGAAACGCCGTCACGGGTACGATGGGCGACTATAAAGGATATGGTGTTGAGGCGGGTATCCGTCAGTACTTTACGCCAACTGCGGCTCCGGTTTTCGGGTCAATTCGTCCCTATGTTGAAGGTCGGTTAGGTGCGACCCATATTGATGACGTTGCACTGGAAAATGCTCAAATCGCGGGATCTGGCGCCTGGCTAGGCGGCACAGTTCCAATGTATGAAGGGGGTTGGGTCCCAACGGGTGCCGGATTAGTTGGTGTAGAAGCGCCAGTGTTTAAACGTGCGACGCTCGGCCTTGAAACTGGTATCCGTTACACAGGTACGCTGGATTCAGACAACTCCGTTTTGACGGGGGCAAATCCGCTTGCCGGGATCAATAACGGAACTGATAACTGGACCATTCCGGTTATGCTACGCGGTCGCTATCGCTTCTAAGAGATAAAAGCAGACAAATTTATTTGTCTTGCAGGGGGCAAACCCGGCGCCTATTATTGGGGCCGGGTTTTTTCTTGCTCTGATTTAATCCAACGATCGATTTTGGCCTCAAGAATGTCTAAAGGCACGCCGCCGTCAAGTAAGACTGCATCATGGAAGTCGCGGATCGAAAACTTGTCTCCCAATTGGGTTTCCGCCCGTTTGCGAAGTTCCAGAATTTTTAACTCACCAATTTTGTATGCCAAAGCCTGTCCAGGCCAACTAATATAACGCTCGACCTCGGTCTTAATATTGTGCGGGGCCAGTGCAGAGTTTTCGAAGAAACAGTTTTCAGCCTGTTCCCGCGTCCATCCTTTCCAATGCATGCCCGTATCCACGACGAGACGACAAGCCCGCCACATCTCATACGTTAAGCGACCAAAATTTTCGTAAGGCGTTTGATAGAGCCCCATTTCTACGCCAAGCTTCTCAGAATATAATCCCCAACCTTCACCAAACGCATTGGGATATAGGTTGCGTCGAAATCTAGGTAGATCCTCAAGCTCTTGACCGAGACTGATTTGGTGATGATGTCCGGGCACACCCTCATGCAGTGTTAGCGCGGGCAGGTTATAAAGAGGGCGTTGGGTCAGGTTGTGGGTGTTGACGACATAATTGCCGGCCTTACCTTGTTTCGGGTTTCCACCCCAATAACGCCCAGTTGTATAATTGGCTGCAATCTCTCTCGGGACCGGAATGACACCATATGAAAGACGTGGGAGCGTGCGGAAATATTCGGGCATTTTCCCATCGACTTGTTTTGCTAGCCATGCAGCTTCCTTGAGCAATTCTGTCTCGGATTTCGCGTAAAATTGCGGGTCGGTTCGAAGGAAGTCTAGAAAATCCTTAAAGCTGCCATTGAACTCGACGTCTTCGATGATGGCATCCATCTCAGTTCGGATGCGCTTGACCTCGTCCAGACCTATTTGATGAACTTCGTCGGGTGTCAAATCCAGAGTGGTAAAATACCGGACTAAAGAGGCATAATAAGCGCGTCCTTCCGGGGTGGTGCCAATGCCGACCTGGGGACGCGCCTTAGGTTGGTATTCGTCCTCTAGAAATTTAAGCAATTCATTATAGGCCGGAAACACCGCATTATTCATCGCCGCTTTGCCAAGGTCGGTTAATCTCGATTTATCTTCGCTCGAAAACCCGTCCGGATAAGACTTGAATGGGGCAAAAAATGGATGGGATTCTACTGATGTATTCGTCAAAGATTTTACGGTCTCAATAATGCCCGGTATAATTTCCGCAGATGCCGTATAGCCCGTTTCAATTCCGCGGCGCATATTGGTTTTGTGCTGTCCGAAATATCGTGGCACTTCCGTTAATCGGGCCGCATAAGCTTCATAGTCATCCACGCTTTCAAATACGGTTTGACGGGCGACATAGCTAAGTTCATTAAAAAACCCGCTATCATTCGTAAATGGAATTCGACCCTGATCAAAGGGCGCCAGGCGGTTCCGTTGACGCAACATGAAGCCAAGCAATTCATAATTCATTTGCGCCGTGTCGCTTCTGATTTGTCCGGACAAAGCCCTATGGCGGTCCAAAAACTCTGCGGTCTTATTTTGATGTTCTTTGTCAGCATCAAGACTGACGTCGGGGAGGTGCCTTAACGCTTCCCGATCACCTTCCTGACCGGCGATATAGGGGCTGGTTTTTAAATCATAATTCTCGATATCAGCGATCAATTTCCCAAGCGTATCAACTTCCTGGCATTCCTGAACACCGTCGACGATGATGATTTGACCCTCACCGCAAAAACCAGATGGATCTGCTTGTGCCGTCCCTGCCATTATCACTGTTAAAAGAGCAGGGAAGAATTTGGAATATTTCATGGACATTTCCTAATTTTGGCGGGTGTCTTACGCTGAAAAGCAAAAAAGGCCAAGAAAATTGCCCATCCAAAAGCCATGTTTTTAGAAAAATCATTCTCAGTACAGATTGTTGGATGCCATCAAAATTTCCATTTTGACGCGGGCTTTGGCGTTGACTTAGAAGGGTGGCCCGCTAATTTGGCGCGCGACCATCAAGAGAGAAATTATGGCAAGTGAATGGAATGATAAGCGCCCCATGGCGCCCCATCTACAGGTTTGGCGCTGGCACCCTGCTATGGCGTCTTCGATCATTCATCGGGCCAGTGCCATAATCAGCTATGCAGCGCTCGTTAAATTTTCCATCGGCTTGGTAATTTTTTATACAACCGGAAAAATTCCTCTCGAAGGCCTTATATATTCACCGCTGGGTGCCATCGGCATGTTTGTCGGGTTTTTTGGTTTAATTTTTATGGCTCTGGCGCAATTGCGTCATCTGATCTGGGACCGAGGCCTCTTCTTCGAGCCCAAGGCCAATAATACAATGTCTGTTTTGATGATCCTAATTGCTTTGGTTTTGGCCGCGTTAGGTACTTTTTGCATTAGTGGAGCTGCGTAATGGCGAGCGGCAATGGAACCGGGCATCACAGACTGCACAGTGTGACGGGCACTGTTATGATTTTGACCATGCCCTTGGCGTTATATGGATTGATCAAAGCGGCGCCGAAAGGCGCCGAAGGGTTTGCGGCATGGATCGGCTCGCCCTTTGGGGCCATCAGCCTGCTGGTTTTTCTCACAGCGGCGCTTTGGTATTGTAAGTTGGAATTTGACGAGGTTGTTCTCGACTATACGGATGGCGGAATGAGAAAATTCGGCCTCACAGCAAACCGCATAGTTGCGGCATTAGCCTGGCTGGGTGCGGTTTACGCTATTATTCGTTTCTGGCTGGGAGCCTAGCATGACTGATTGGATTGATCATACCTATGACGTTGTTGTCGTAGGGGCAGGCGGTTCGGGCCTGCGGGCGACTCTGGGCGCCGCTCAGGCGGGGCTGAAGACAGCCTGCGTGACCAAAGTTTTCCCAACACGATCGCATACAGTTGCCGCCCAAGGCGGTATAGCCGCCAGTCTGGGCAATATGGGCCCGGATGACTGGCGCTGGCACATGTATGATACGGTTAAAGGATCAGATTGGCTCGGTGACCAGGATAGTATTGAATATCTCTGCCGTCACGCTCCGGATGCGGTTTATGAATTGGAACATTGGGGTATGCCTTTTTCCCGCAATGAAGACGGAAAAATCTATCAACGCCCTTTTGGTGGACACACCACAGAATTCGGCGAAGGCCCACCCGTCCAGCGGACCTGTGCCGCGGCGGACCGGACCGGTCACGCCATGCTGCATACTTTGTATGGGCAGTCCGTTCGTCAAAAGGCCGAATTCTTTATTGAGTATTTCGCACTTGATCTGATCATGGATGACAAAGGTGTTTGCCGGGGGCTGACAGCCTGGAAACTGGATGATGGCACCTTGCATCGTTTCCGGGCACAAACCGTCGTGCTGGCGACAGGTGGCGCCGGACGTATTTTCTTTTCGGCAACTTCGGCTCATACCTGTACAGGTGACGGCAATGCCATGGTCTTGCGAGCCGGGCTTCCGGTTCAGGATATGGAATTTGTGCAGTTTCACCCTACCGGAATTTACGGGGCAGGTTGTCTGATTACAGAAGGGGCTCGCGGCGAAGGCGGCTATCTGACAAATTCTGAAGGGGAGCGTTTCATGGAACGTTATGCCCCGAGCGTCAAAGATCTTGCCCCGCGGGATATGGTAAGCCGGGCCATGACGATTGAAATTCGTGAAGGGCGCGGCGTCGGCCCGAATAAAGATCATATTTATCTGCACCTTGATCATTTGGATCCGGATATTCTGGCCGAGCGTCTGCCAGGTATTTCTGAGACGGCTAAAATTTTTGCCGGTGTTGATTTGACCAAAGAGCCGATCCCGGTCCTACCGACCTGTCACTATAATATGGGTGGCATTCAGACCAATTATCACGGTGAGGTTCTGACCAAAAAAGGTCGTAACCCTGATGCAGTTGTACCCGGGCTTATGGCCGTTGGTGAAGCGGCTTGCGTCTCTGTCCACGGGGCAAACCGCCTTGGATCTAACTCATTGATCGATCTCGTCGTTTTTGGCCGGGCTGCGGGATTGCGTCTTGGTGAAACTCTGAAGCCCAATGCCAAGCAACCGGCTTTACCAAAAAATGCCGGCAAGAATGCGCTGGACCGTCTCGAGAAATATCGAAATGCGGACGGCAAAACTAAAACGGCCGATATACGATTGAACATGCAAAAAACCATGCAGGAACATTGTGCGGTGTTCAGGACGGAAGAAAGTCTCAATGACGGCGTTGAGAAAATGAAGGCCGTCTTTAAATCCATGGATGACATTTCAGTTTCTGACCGCACCATGATCTGGAATACAGATTTGATGGAAACGCTGGAGCTGGAAAACCTTATGGCGAATGCCATGGTGACGATCTGTTCCGCCGCCAACCGCAAAGAAAGCCGAGGGGCCCATGCGCATGAAGATTATTCAGAACGTGATGACAAGAAATGGATGAAACACACCTTATCTTGGTTTGATGCAGATAAAGGCGATGTGAAGATCAATTACCGTCCGGTTCATGATTTCACAATGAGTGATGAGATCGATTACATTAAACCGAAAAAACGCGTATACTAATCGAGTAACAGGCGAGAGATTATCATGAAGATTGCCATTTTGGGTGGGGACGGCTTTGTCGGCTGGCCGACGAGTTTGCATTTGTCCGAGGCCGGGCATGACATCCATATTATTGACAATCTTAGCCGTCGCTGGATCGATACGGAGCTGGGGGTGCAGTCTCTGACACCGATGGATTCCATTCAGGAACGCCTTCGCATCTGGCATGATGAAACCGGCCGCCGCATTCATTTTCATTTGATCGATGTGGCGCAGGATTATGAAGTGTTTAAAGCCTGGCTTTCCGAACACAGGCCGGAAGCCATTATTCATTTTGCCGAACAGCGGGCGGCGCCTTATTCGATGAAATCTGACCGGCATAAGAACTATACGGTCAATAATAACGTCAACGCCACGCATAACCTGCTAAATGCCATGGTTGAACTCGGTCTGGATGCGCACTTGCTGCATCTTGGAACGATGGGGGTTTATGGATATTCGACGGTTGGGGCTGCAATCCCCGAAGGCTATTTAAATGTCGGGATCGAAACTCTGGACGGATCCGAAGCGCAAACAGAAATTCTCTATCCGGCTAATCCGGGATCCATCTATCATATGACCAAATGTCTGGATCAGCTTTTGTTCCAGTTTTATGCCAAAAATGATGGCATGCGGATTACGGATCTGCATCAGGGTATTGTCTGGGGCACGCATACAAATCAGACTCGAATTCACGAACAGCTCATCAATCGATTTGATTATGACGGGGATTACGGAACTGTGCTGAACCGGTTCTTGATACAGGCGGCTATCGACTATCCTTTAACCGTCCACGGAACAGGCGGTCAGACAAGGGCGTTTATCCATATTCAAGATAGTGTGCGCTGTATTGAACTCGCGCTCAATAATCCGCCAAAGCGCGGTGACCGGGTTCATGTTTTCAACCAGATGACCGAAACTCATCGGGTGCGGGATCTGGCAGAAATGATTTCTAAAATGACAGGGGCTGAAATTGCCTATGTGCCAAACCCGCGCAAAGAGGCGGATGAAAACGATTTGATCGTGAAGAATGATAAGTTCATGGAGTTGGGATTAAACCCGATCCGATTGGAAGAAGGTCTTCTCGAAGAAGTTGTCGAAGTCGCCAAGAAATATGCCTATCGTCTTGATCGTTCACGTATTCCGGCAACATCGGCCTGGACGAAGGACATCGCGCCAACACTTAATACAGATCCCGAAGGCAAAGCGCTTCGGTCTGTATCATAGGAAACGTGCAGGATCTTTCCGCGAATATCCCGGCTGCCAGCCCCAATGCCTTTGTAACTTTGTTGACCAATGATGCCTATTTGCCCGGGGCGGTGGCTTTGATCCGGTCATTGAATTTAACAAAGACTGGCGCGGATATAGTTATCTTACACACGGAAGGGGTCGCTGCCGAGGCTCTGTTTCCGCTTTCCGAAATGGGCGCACGTCTCGTAAAAACCGCATTGCTTGACGTTTCCAACGAATTTCGTGAAACCCATCGCCGTGACAAACTTCATGCGGCCGCTCCGTTCACCAAGGGCCGGAAACCGGATTTTCATACGCCATTGGCGAATTTTTGTAAGCTGAGGCTCTGGCAATTGACGGAGTATGAAAATATCGTCTTTCTCGATGCCGACACAATCGTCATTCAGAATATTGACGTCTTATTTGAGTATCCGGAATATTCGGCGGCACCAAATGTCTATGAAAGCCTGAGTGACTTTCACCGTTTAAACTCAGGCGTTTTTGCCGCTAAACCATCCCAGAAAACTTTTGAGGCCATGATGATCGCGCTCGATAAACCCGGCATTTTCTGGCCGCGAACCGATCAAACCTTTTTACAATCCTATTTTCCGAACTGGCACGGCCTGCCGGTTTTTTTTAATATGCTGCAATATGTGTGGTTCAATCTGCCCGAGCTCTGGGACTGGAAAAGTGTGAAGGTGATCCATTATCAATATGAAAAACCCTGGGAAGCTGACCATGCGCGCTCAGAACTGTTACGTCCGCTAACAGAACTTTGGCAGGCTTATTATGAAGGTCGAGATATCCCGAATATGGCTGACCTGCCATTGCCCATGGTGGAAAACTAATGCACGCGATTATATCAGGAGGAACCGGCTATGTCGGGCGGTTCATAGTCGAAGAGCTATTAAGCGAAGGATGGGATGTCACTGTTCTCGGCCGTTCTCGACCTGAGCCTGGCTATTTTTCCCGTTCCGTGCGGTTTGCGGCCTCCGAGCTTGGAATGAACATGAATTTTCAATCGCTGTTTGAAACCGCGGATTGTTTTATTCACGCCGCCTTCGATCATATTCCCGGCCTATACCGGGGCGGTGAGGGGGATGACCCTAAAGACTTTGCTTTTAAGAATCTGGGCGGAACGGCAGCGCTTTTCAAGCAAGCCAAAACAGCCGGGATTGGACGGACTGTTTTTTTATCGTCACGGGCGGTCTATGGGCGACAAGAAGCTGGAACCGAGCTCTACGAAGTCGATGAGGTCTTCCCGGATACGTTATATGGCAAAGTTAAATATGAGGCAGAAAAAGTCCTGACCTCAATGTCGACGCCTGACTTCATGGGAACCTCCTTACGGATTACCGGTGTGTACGGACCAGCCGGGAAGGGCCGCAGCCATAAATGGGAGAATTTATTCTCCGATTATCTGGATGGTCAGACTATTGCGCCGCGTATTGCGACCGAAGTTCATGGTGCAGATGTCGCGCGGGCAGTTTCCCAGGTTTTAAAAGCGCCCGCAGATCACGTGATGGGACGTGTGATCAATGTATCGGATATGACCGTCGATAACCGTGATATCTTAGGTCCGCTTAAATCGCGTACAAACTGCCAGCATATCTTACCTGAAGCGGGTGACCGCACCCAGCTCAACCCAATGAATTGTGACCGACTCAAACGTCTGGAATGGCGGGCCGGGGGTTTTGCCAAGCTCTCATTGACGCTGGACAAGCTGATCACGGAGTTTCTTTCTGCGCGTGAGGCTTGATTTATATGCGCTTCCGATCTTAGGCTGAGCTTAAACAGGAGGACATTATGAGTATTGATCGACGTTTCGTTTTATTGGGATTGCCTTCGGCCACCTATTTAACGGCCTGTGAAACATTGGATCCGGCGATAATTGACGGCATTATGCGCGGAGGCCCTTTAACTCAGGCCGAAGCCGGTCAAGGTATCCGGGCCGCTTTAATCAACGGCGTCGGTCACGCCTTGTCGATTGTCGGGGCTCTTGACGGATTCTGGCGCAATGATTTGATCAAGGTGCCGCTCCCCAAAGTATTACAGGATGTTCAATCCGTTCTCAGGCCAATTGGTGCGGATAAGCTGCTGGTCGATTTGCATCAGCAATTGAACCGCGGGGCGGAAAAGGCCGCCCCCGTCGCCAAAGATATTTTCGTCGATGCTATTACGTCGCTGTCGATCACAGATGCCATTAATATTGTAAAAGGGCCTGACAATGCGGCCACAAATTACCTCAAGGATCGTACGAGTGTGCGTCTGACACAATTATTTTCTCCAATTATGGAAGGGGCTTTACGGGATACCGGAGCTTTGCGACTGCTTGACGATGTAACGGGGCAGTTAAATGCCGTTCCCTTGGCGCCCCGTCTGGGCGCAGATGCGAAACAAGACTTAATAAAGCACGGCGTAGATTTTGGCCTCAGTGGAGTCTTTACCTATATTGCCGAAGAAGAAAAGGCGATCCGAGAAAACCCGGCCAAGCGTACCAGTGAAATACTGCGCCGTGTCTTCGGCTATGCTTAAGGCAGGTCTTCTCCGCGTAATGTGATCTTGACTATTACCGGCCAAGCTTATTGAACTGTTCCTAACGCGTAGAAAGGGACAGTTTGGCTGATATAGACAACATTCTTTTAAGCCATCTTGATGGCACTGGCGTGCTTCGGCTCACTCTTAACGATCCGAATCGGCGCAACGCCTTGTCAGAGCAAATGATTGGCTGTTTGCAGGATGCCATATCAAAGGCGTCAGACGATAAGGCTGTTCGTGTTATCATTCTCGCCGCGAAAGGCCCCGCATTTTGCGCAGGCCATGACCTCAAGGAATTGACGGCGGCGCGCGCCGCCGCGGATCAAGGCCGCGCTGTTTTCACCCGGATTATGACGGCGTGTTCGGAACTTATGCAATCTATTGTCAACTCCCCTAAGCCGGTCATTGCGGAGGTCGGCGGCGTCGCCACGGCGGCAGGCTGTCAATTGGTGGCCAGTTGTGATCTGGCGATGGCGTCGGACGCAGCCCGGTTTTGTACGCCAGGCGTTAATATCGGTTTATTTTGCTCAACGCCTATGGTCGCCCTGTCGCGAAATATATCTCGTAAGCATACTATGGAAATGCTACTGACCGGAGAGATGGTTCCGGCAGAAAAGGCGGCAGAAATCGGGCTGATTAATCGCGTGGTTGCGGCTGATCGACTAAGCCAGACAATCCAGGAACTGGCCGACCGGATAGCGTCCAAATCCAGCCACACATTGGCGGTCGGTAAAAAAGCTTTTTACACTCAGGCCGAAATGGGGTTGTCCCAAGCCTATGACTATGCCTCCCAGGTCATGGTCGAAAACATGCTAGACCAGGACGCTGAAGAAGGGATCCGCGCCTTTCTGGACAAACGCCCGCCAGCGTGGGGTGACGGGTGAATTAATTCGCGAGCTAAGATGTTTTGCGCAAGCTAAGATATTGATATTAATAGATAACTATTGGGCGGCGAACAATAACCTGCGGTGCAGTGAATACACAGTGCTGAATTTTAATTTCGTTTCCAAAGTCTACTTAGTAAACTTTTGGCCGACTTTTTTGCAGGGTCCCAATTGTTGGTCTTAAATCGAAGCGTATCCTCATACAGATATTTAGACCAAACATCGATACCGATTTCATAGGTCAGTTTCTCAATTATTGATGTTACCAATTTTTGATTTGATTCAATTTTTGAGATAAATTGTTGGCGATTAAAAAACAAATTTGTTCCTTGATCCACGGCGAAAGCGTCTTCGATATTCGAGCCATCCGTTTGTAATAGGTAAATGATATTTGAGTCTAAATATCCATTAAGTTCCCATCCTTGATCTACATCTGAAAAAGATTCGCCCATTGAACCGTTTGTTATCCAATTAAATAACGGCAAAAATTCGGAGTTTGAATCATACCAGGGAAAATTGATCCCATAATTTTTGTCCTCCGAAACAATTGAGCTTCGCATCCAAAAATAATGACGTATCGAGTTAAAGTCGTGTTGATGTTCATAAGACTTTTCGATCAGATACCTAAAAAATTGGCCAAACTCTTTTTCATTGCCTTGAATGTTTTCAATGGGAGACCAATCGCTTTTCTCAGGATTGAAAGATAAATTTGGCAAATTTAAATGTAAGTCAGGGTTGCTAAAATCGTCGATATTATCCGAATTCACGTCTCCGAAATAGAATTTCGACATGGTCATGAACTTGGTGTCGATTTTGAAATTTTCGCAGGCTAGAGCACTTTTTATCCAGTTCGGTTGACTCATGTCTCAATCCTGTTTGGGTACACCGCGGCGGGCAAGTTCGTCAGCCCGCTCATTGCCTTCTTCGCCCGCATGGCCTTTGACCCAGCGCCAGTCTACATCCCATTTGGCATTTACAGCATCGAGCTCTTTCCAAAGATCAGAATTCACGACCGGTTTTTTGTCGGATTTTTTCCAGCCGCGTTTTTTCCAACCATGGATCCATTCGGTGATGCCTTTCATCACATAGACACTATCGGTCCAAAGCGTGATTTTGCCCTTATAGCCGGGTTTGATGGCTTCTAAGGCTTTTATCGCCGCCATTAACTCCATACGGTTATTGGTGGTGTCGTCCTCGCCGCCATACAGCTCTTTCTCCGCTTTGCCGAATTGCATCAAGACGCCCCAACCGCCCGGTCCCGGATTGCCGGAACAGGCGCCGTCCGTATAAATGACAAGCTCTTTGACGGATTTAGCCATTAGGCGCGCAGCGATCTCGGCAGTTGAAACACGACGTTTTCCTGGGTGGTTTCAACTTCTTCCACTGACAAATCATATCGTGACCTTAGGGCAGCAATCACCCCGCGCACCAGATATTCAGGGGCGCTGGCACCCGCCGATAATCCGATCACATTTGAAGTTTCGATCACCGCCCAATCCAGGCCATCCGGGCCTGAGACCAGGGCTGCGGCTTTGGCCCCGGCTTTGGAGGCCACTTCGACCAGGCGTTTGGAATTGGATGAAGTCGGGGATCCGATCACCAAAAATAAATCACAATCTTTGGCAATAGCTTTAACGGCGGCCTGGCGGTTGGTCGTCGCGTAACAAATGTCTTCTTTATAAGGCAAAGCAATATCGGGAAAGCGCGAGGTCAAAATATCAATCATCGCTTTGGTATCGTCCACCGAAAGCGTGGTTTGCGTGACGAGTGCCAGATTTTCAGGATCTTGGGGTTGAAAATTTTCTGCGTCTTGATCCGTTTCGATTAGAGTCATTGCGCCTTCAGGAATTTGCCCCATTGTACCTATGACTTCTGGATGCCCCTTGTGACCTATCAATAAAATATGGTGCCCATTGCGATGATGTTTTTCGGCTTCGATATGAACTTTGGATACCAATGGACAGGTCGCATCAATAAACTCCATATCCCGGGCCTGGGCCGCTGCGGGAACAGATTTCGGCACACCGTGGGCGGAGAAGACGACCGGTCGATCATCAGGGCAATCATCCAATTCTTCAACAAAGATGGCGCCAAGTTCTTCGAGGCGGGAAACCACATGCTGATTATGAACGATTTCATGCCGTACATAAACGGGTGCGCCATAGAGTTCGATTGATTTTTCAACGATCTGGATAGCCCTGTCGACCCCAGCACAAAATCCGCGTGGGGCGGCGACGCGCAAGGTTTTAGGTAATCGGTCATTGGCCGGATTTTCAGGCTGCATTAAATTATCCTCATTTGCGT